>NZ_BBCG01000027.1 GCF_001311925.1 Cellulosilyticum ruminicola JCM 14822 | reverse complement strand
CGAAGTGCTTCAAGTTCATTGCTCTTAAATACTCTAATGCCGGATTTCCTTTCAAGATTAGGGAATAAGCCTTCCTTATCATAATATCTTAATGTTGATACTGGTAGATTAAACATTTCAGAGACTTGTCCAATCGTATACATAAATGTGTCCTCCATATAAGATGTAAAGATATATTAATCTAAAGCTAAGTTTAGGTATTACAATGTATTATATGATTTAGAATATAAAAATGCAATAGGAATATAGAAATCATATAAATAGATAGGGGAGTAGGTATGAAAATATGCTAATGTCATGAAAAAGCATATGAATTTGGAAAAGTTAAGTTTCTAATTGTTTTATAATTCTACTTAATAAAAGAGAACATAAAAAAGCACAAGTACCCATACCAAAGATGATGGCAGGTGTATAGAATCTCACCACTATGACGAGCATTGCAAAATAGATAAGTGCCATGAGAATAGTGCATAGTAAGTAGCGGACACTTAGTATAAGCGCATTCTTAAACATAGCAAAAGTTGTATTTTGGAAGCGAGCAAGTAAAGGAAAGATATACATGAGGATCATACCAAATATAATGCACGCTACAATGAAGATTGCTGTAAGTATAGTCCAAAATACAGATTTAGTGTATAAGTGATAAAGCACATAGCCATCTACGGTTAAGATACTTCCTAAAGCTATTAGGATAACACTGATACGAATCCCTTGTTTCATATTTGCCTTAAATGATTTAAAGAAATTATTTGTGATACGTCCTTCTGTATCATTTACTATGTTCTGACAGCAATAAAAGAGTGCAGCAGTAGATGGGCCAATTGTCACAATTGGGATACAACAGATAAACCAAAGGATATTAAGCCAAATGGTATAAGCTAGTTTAGTAATAAACTGCATAATAGGGTTATCAGGACTAAGTAAGTTACTAAACATTATTTTTCTCCTTTAATTAAAGTTGATTCTCTATAGATAAGATCTGTCTCTGTATAAAGTGTACGATAGTTTAAATCAGGTTGATTGATTCTTGAGATGAGTAACTGCGCTGCAGAGAACCCCATGATTTGACTATGAATGTGACAAGTTGTAAGTTTTGGCGTCATAAGCTATTGATTCTGGTGAATCATCAAATCCAACTATTAAGATATCATCTGGGCAATTAATGCCTTGTTTTTTTAATGCTTGAAGCAAATCAATGGCAGCAAAGTCATTGGCACAGATAAAAACTTCAGGTAATTCTTTCATATTTTCTACAGAATTATATAGATACTCTGTATAGTGCATGCCATTAGGGCTTGCTTCTTTAAGTGAATATTCTTCAACAACAGGAAGAGAGTATAAGTACATTGCGTCTCTAAATGCTGTATAACGTTCAAAGAATGAACGACAGTGAGTGATTTCACCAACGAATCCGAATTTACTTAATCCCTTCTTTTGAAGATCATTTATTAATTCAAAAATCCCTGTATTATTATTCATAAGTAACATATCTGCATTTAAAGGTCTGGCATATGTAAGCACAGGCCCATCTACCATGAGCATAGGAAGATTTAAGTCACTGAGTATTTTACAGTAGTTATAATCAAACATTTCAATGCACATAATCCCTTTTGTATTAATTGGATTAAATGTAATCGGTAAAGTTTGTGTCTCTATGTTTTCAGGTGAAATTCTGTGTATGGTCATACTATATCCTAATGCAGAGATATCTTTTTGAAATTTATCTAACATAATTGAGGCAAAATGTGAATTCCCAATAAAATTCCCTGTAAATAAGGCTATTTCTCCAGGAGCCTTAGCTATTTGTTTATTGACTTCCTCTGGACTAGGTAGTGAAGCTAAATAGGAAAATTGCTTATATCCCATTTCAATTGCTTTTTGTAATATTTTTTCTCTTGTACTATCTGCTAGAACGCCAGTATTGTTAATTGCCTTTGATACGGTATTTCGTGACAAGCCTAGGGCGTCTGCTATATCTTGTATAGTTACTCTTTCAGCCATAAATATAAACTCCTTATCTATGAAATTGTGCAAATGTAAAATAAATGAAATCGTGTAGTATGTACTTGTTGATATTATATATTCTTAAATATATTATATATTCTTCAATTGCATTAGTCAAATGTAAAACAAATGATGCAAAAACTAAATAAAATTTGTGCAAATGTAAAAATATATGTTGACACAAATATAAAAAAATGATTATAATAACAGTATAAATAGTTTTATTTAGAAAATTCATTTTACATTTGCACAATGATGCACAAGATAAGAGAAAGGAGTAGTTTAAAATGCCTTTAAAGGAAAAAACAAATAACAACAGCTTGCGTAATACATTATTATATTTGAAACAACATTGGCAGTTATATGTATTGTTCTTAGGTCCAGCTTTACTACTGACAATTATTTTTAAGTATATTCCTATGGGAGGAATACTGATTGCTTTCCAAAAGTACAACCCAATCAAAGGCATATTAGGAAGTAAATGGGTAGGACTAAAGTATTTTGAAAGATTCTTATCATCACCTGACTTTATAAGATATCTTCTTAATACATTGAAACTAGCTGTTTATGGATTGTTATGGGGATTCCCGGTACCAATTATTTTAGCCTTACTATTAAATAGAATAGGAAGTTCAAAGATTAAGCAAAAGATACAGTTAGTACTGTATATGCCAAACTTCATTTCTATCATCGTTTTATGTGGTATGGTTAGAATTCTTCTTTCTGTTAATGGTCCAATTAATATGTTGTTAGGAACTAAACTTAATTTCTTAACAATGCCTGAAGCATTCAGAAGTATATACATAGCAAGTGGAATATGGCAAGGAGCTGGTTGGGCTTCTATTATGTATACAGCAGCATTAGCCAACGCAAGTAAGGAATTAAAAGAAGCAGCTATGATTGATGGGGCTAATATATTCCAACAAATAAAAGCGGTTGAATGGCCAGCAATTAAAGATATGGTAGTTATTCAATTTATTTTAGCAGCAGGAAATATCATGAGCATTGGATTTGAAAAAGCATATGCCTTACAAACAGATTTAAACTTACATTCTTCAGAAATTATAGCAACTTATGTTTATAAAAAAGGGCTTTTAGATGGTGATTATAGTTTTTCAACGGCAATCGGTTTATTTAATACAATCATCAATTTAATTCTTCTGATTATCGTAAATCAATCAGTTAAAAAGATGAATGATGGCAAAGGCTTATAGGAAGGAGAAAAATTATGGAAAATAATAAGTTTTCAAGATATGGAACTGCTGATAAAGCCTTTCTCATAACAGGGTACATTTTATTAGGATTATTTGTACTAGCAATTATTGTGCCAATGCTATATATCATTGTGGCATCCTTCATTGATCCAGTAACACTACAAAATCAAGGTATCACATTTGACTTTAGTAAATGGACTTTAACAGCTTATGAACGTGTTTTAGCTAATAAACAGATTTGGGTTGGATTTAAAAATTCAATTATTTACTCAATAATATTTACAGTGGTATCAGTAGCTATAACAATGTTATGTGCTTATCCAATGTCTAGAGCAGATTTCAAAGGAAAAGGTTTCTTTAATATCATATTTGTAATCACTATGTTCTTTGGTGGTGGATTAATTCCAACTTACCTTTTAATAAGTAAATTAGGTATGTTAAATAGTATGTGGGCAATCATTCTTCCTGGAGCATTTAGTGTATGGAACATGATTATTGCTAGAACATATTATCAAGGCATTCCAGCAGAACTTAGAGAAGCCGCTGAAGTAGACGGTGCAAATGATGTAGAATTTTTCGCTAAAATATTAATACCAGTATGTACACCAGTAATTGCTGTTTTAGCATTATGGCAATTCGTAGGTATGTGGAATAGCTACTTTGATGCAATGATTTACTTAAATGATGCATCAAAACAACCTTTACAATTAGTTTTAAGATCAATCTTAATACAAAATCAACCAGAATCAGGCATGATCTCAGATATGCAAAGTACAGCACAAAGAGCACAGCTTGCTGAATTATTAAAATATGCAACGATTATTATCTCAAGCTTACCACTGCTTGTAATGTATCCATTCTTCCAAAGATATTTTGATGCAGGAATTATGGCAGGGTCAGTAAAAGGATAAATAGAAGTTAATATAATAAGAGAAAAGGAGAACAAAATCATGAAAAAGAATTTATTATGTTGGACTTTATTATCAGCCATGGCAATGGGAACTTTAGCAGGGTGCGGAAGTAACTCTCAAAGCTTAAATAGTGGAGAAGAAATGCAAAAGGTTGACGTATCAGAACTTTCATTTCCTCTTGCAGAAACTGCAACAATTACAGGGATGACAAGCTATCCTGTAGGAACAGAAGCAAATCCAAACAATAGAACGATTTTCAAACGCCTTCAAGATAGTACAAATGTACATGTAGATTGGACAGCAATCTCATCTGACCAATGGGGAGATAAAATTGCGCTCAATATGGCAAACACAAATACATTAACTGATTTTGTTTTCACAGCTGGCTTTAATGATAATGATCTTATTAAATATGCAGAACAAGGGGTTATCATTAATCTTGAAGAATACATCGATGCCTATATGCCTAATTTAAAAGCAGTTTTTGATGCTTATCCTGAATATCGTACAATGTGTACTGATGAAAATGGACACATATGGGCGCTTCCTTGGATTGAACAATTAGGTTCAGAAAAAACAGCGATTCAAGCAGTGGGAAATATGTCATTTATCAATAAAAAATGGCTTGATTTCCTTGGGCTTCAAATGCCTACAACAGTAGATGAATTTGAAAAAGTTTTAATCGCATTTAAAGATAATTCAGCAAAACTTCAAGCTGAGTTTGGAATCGATGGAGACATTATTCCAATGTCTTGCATCGTTAATAACGGAGACCAAGACCCTTCTTTACTTATCAATGGATTTGGTGAAGGATATGGAGATAATGATGATTCAAGACATATTGCAGTAACAGATGACCTTAAAGTTATTTGTACAGCAACACAACAAGGCTACAAAGATGGAATCAACTGGCTTAACAAATTATATACACAAGGATTAATTGATCCAGAATGCTTTACACAAGAATGGGCGACATACGTTGCAAAAGGTAAATCAGGAAGATACGGCGTATGCTTCTCATGGGATGTTGCTAACATTGATAATATAACAGACTTCGTACCACTTGCAGCATTAAAAGCAGATACAACTAACATTACACCTGAAAATAGTTCATTTACATCTGGATTTGATCGTGGACGCTGCGTAGTAACAGCTGTATGTAAAGAGCCAGCATTAGTTTGTGCTTGGTTAGATCAAATGTATGCACCTATTCAATCTCCACAAAATAACTGGGGAACATATGGTGAGGATGATGGATTTGATATCTTTGAATTAAGTACTAATGCAGATGGCGACGAGATGTTAAAACATGCTAGTCTCGGAGAGGCATCACCTGTTGAAGTAAGAGAAGCAGAAGCTGTAGGTGGACCACTTGCAATTCTTGATGAATACTATGGTAAATATGTAACATGTCCAGATGATGCTAAGTACAGATTAGACTGGATTAAAGATTACTATACAAAAGATATGAATGGTAAATATGTATATCCAAATGTATTCATGAGTTCAGACGATACAGAGGAACTATCAAACTTACAAACAGATATCCAAAAATACATTAATACTAATAGAGCAGCCTGGATTATGGATGGTTTAACAGATGCTAAGTGGGATGAGTATCTTAAAGAATTAGATGCATATGGGTTAGAAGATTACCTTGCTATCTTCCAAAAATACCTCGATACATATTATGCAAAATAATTAGGAAGATAGATAAGTTTCAGCACGAGAAATAATTATTAAGAGGGCTGTCAAATTGGCAGCCCTTATTTAGTAGCACAAAAAGACATTATTTTCATTAAAGGGGACTATAACAATATGATGAGTGAAAAGCTTAAACAAGCAAGAGAATATGAAGTAACAAAAGAAAAAAATATAAAGACAGAAGATCGTCCATGTTTCCATCTTACTTCAAGAGTGGGTTGGATGAATGACCCTAATGGATTTAGTTATCATGATGGGAACTATCATATGTTCTATCAATATCATCCATATAATGCTGCATGGGGTCCAATGCACTGGGGACATGCTGTAAGTAAAGACCTTTTACATTGGGAGTACAAACCAGTGGTTCTTGCTCCAGATGAAAAATATGATAGTTTTGGCTGTTTCTCAGGTAATGCTATCACAATGCAAAATGGTAAACACTTACTCATGTATACAAGTGTAATGAAAGAAAAAATGGAAGATGGCACTGAAAAAGAATACCAACAACAAGCTATAGCAATTGGTGATGGCGAAGAATATGTTAAACATGAAGCAAACCCAGTTATTTCTTCGAATCAAATTCCAGAAGGGCTTAGCACAGTAGACTTTAGAGATCCTAAAATTTGGTTAGGAAAAGATGGCGTATACCGCAGCTTAATTGGTGGCCGCGATGCAGATGGATGTGGTAATCTCCTTCTATATAAAAGTAAAGACTGCGTTAAGTGGGAATTCGCAAAATTTTTGCTAAAAATGATAACCGTTTCGGAAAAATGTGGGAGTGTCCAGATTTCTTTGAATTAGATGGAAAAGGTGTTATCATTGTAAGTCCACAAGATATGATTGCAGAAGGAACAGAGTACTACAATGGAAATGGCACACTTTGTTTAATCGGTGAATATAACGAAGAAACAGATGAATTCGTACCACAATATGATCAATCAGTTGATTATGGTATTGACTTCTATGCACCAGAAAGTATCTGTACACCAGATGGTAGAAGAGTCATGATTGGATGGATGCAAAACTGGGATACTTGTGGTGGACGTGATATTAATGAGCCATACTTTGGACAAATGTCACTTCCAAGAGAAGTAAGCATTATAGATGGCAGATTATATCAAAGCCCAATAAGAGAAATTGAAGCATTTAGAGCTGATGAAGTAAAATACACAGATGTTGAAGTAAATAACACGGAGATTACATTAGATAAAGTATCAGGTAGATGTCTTGATATGACAGTAGAAATTAGTGCGGCAGATAAGGAAACTCTTTATGATCGCTTCGTTATTTCAATGGCTAAAAATGATACATATCATACAGACTTTGTTTTCCGTCCTAAAGAAGCAGCAGTAGAAGTAAACCGCGAAGCGGCTGGCTCTAGAAGAGCATTTGCACACCATAGAAAAGCAGCAGTTACTAATAAAGAAGGTTACTTAAAAGCTAGAATCATCATGGATAAACATAGTATTGAAATCTTCTTAGAAGATGGAAGAGAAGTAATCACAACTACAATTTATACAGAGTTAGAAGCAGATCAAATTACATTCCAAGCTCTTGGAAATGTAAAAATGAATGTTATAAAATATACACTTAATATGTAAAAGTAGGTGCAAAGAATATGAAAAAATTTGATGTTGTAGCGCTAGGTGAATTATTAATAGACTTTACAAGTAATGGTGTAAGTGGGCAAGGTAATCCCCTCTTTGAAGCTAATCCAGGAGGTGCACCTTGTAATGTTTTAGCTATGCTTAATAAGCTTAGAAAGAAGACAGCTTTCATTGGAAAAGTGGGAGATGATATGTTTGGACATATCTTAAAGGATAAAGTAGAAGAAGTTGGTATTGATATATCAGGACTTAGTCTTTCTAAGGAAATTCCTACAACCCTTGCTTTTGTACAAACCTTTGAAAATGGTGATAGAGACTTTTCATTCTATAGAAAACCAGGTGCTGACATGATGCTTGAAAAGGCAGATTTAAATGAAGAGATTCTTACAAATGCAAAGATATTCCACTTCGGTACTTTATCAATGACTCATGAAAATGTGAGAGAAGCTACAAAGGAAGCTATTAGAATAGCCAAAGAAGCGGGTGCAATCATTTCATTCGACCCTAATTTACGTGCCCCTTTATGGAATAGTCTAGATGAAGCAAGAGAACAAATTATGTACGGGCTTAGTGTATGTGATGTTTTAAAAATTGCGGATAATGAAATTGAATTTATGACAGGCACATCAGATTTTGATGAAGGCGTTAAGACTTTAAAAGTAAAATATCCTCAAATAAAAATCTTTAATGTAACAGCTGGTGCAGAAGGGAGTTACTGTTACTATGAAGACAAAAAAGTATTTGTACCTTCATTTAGATTAGGTGGCACTATTGAAACAACTGGGGCAGGAGATACATTCTGTGGAAGTGTATTAAACTATGTTTTAGAAAATGGCTTAGAGGGATATAGTGAAGAAAATATGAAAGAAATGCTTATCTTTGCTAATGCAGCAGCATACATTGTAACAACTAAAAAAGGTGCAATCTGCTCTATGCCAGAAATAGAAGAAATCGAAAAAGTAAAAAATACAAAGTAATAAAAAAAGCTAGGGCCTAATTAATCAATTAGATTAGTTAGGTTGTAGCTCTTTTTGTAAGTATGAAATTATATACTATAAATGTGCAAAATTAGTTTCAATAATTTTCTTTGCAGATGTAAATGAATTTAATATCGAAAAACATTACACAACAATTTCCAGATTTCTTAACAAAAGTTCATGGGATAAATCTTTACTATTTCAGGAAATGAAATGATACGGTTAATGAGAAAACAGTGCCCTCGTCAAAGGCTAAAAATATCATTCAAGGTTGTTCATTTCATAACTTCCATTTAAAAAGAAAAACAGTATATGGACATCAGTTTGTTACTGTTATGCTTCGATGTGGAGATCTTGTGCTCCCGTATGAGATTGTACTTTATCAAAAAGATGCGTCACTTATGCATTTGTTGAACAATACTTTGAAAGAGGACAATGGTTTTTAATTAGTAGTGGCTTAGTAGGCATAATCTTTTTGATGAGCAGTATTATTTATGTGGTAACAAAGCAACGTACATTGAAGCAAAGCTTATTTTCTTCTATGATTACTTATATAGGACTCAGCATGATTGCCATAGCAATTGTGGAAGGTTAAAATAAATAATAAAATGGCAAAGGAGAAAATATTTATGAATAATATTGAGAGAAGAGATGCAGGTTTACCATATATTGGAGATGAAGATGTATTTGAACAGCAAAAACGGGCTAGAAGATTAACACAAAAATTAAACACTACAGATAGAAGTGATTTTGAAGCCATTAGTGAAATTGTAAAAGAGCTTTTAGGCAAATCAGAAGATGCCTTTATTAATCCACCATTTTATTGTGATTATGGATTTAATATTGAAGCAGGTAAAAACTTTTTTGCTAACTATAATTGTACAATTTTAGATGTAGCCAAAGTAATCATAGGGGATAACTGCCAGATGGCACCGAATGTGGCAATTTACACAGCGGGTCACCCAGTGCATCCGGATTCAAGAAATAGTATGTATGAATATGGGATACCTGTGACTATAGGAGATAATTGTTGGATTGGTGGTAATACAGTAATATGTCCAGGTGTTAACATCGGAAATAATGTTGTCATCGGGGCAGGCAGCGTGGTGACTAAGGACATTCCAAACTGGTCTATTGCAGTAGGTAATCCATGTAAGGTCATTAGAAAAATTACAGAGGAAGACCGCAAGTTTTATTATAAAAATAAGGGATTTGATCAAGAGGCATGGCTGATTTAGTAAGCAGAGGATTTGGAGGAAAATAGTATAAAATTAAATACCTTTATATTCTTGTTGTAAGAAAGTAGAAAGCAAACTTAGGAGGACTTTATGGAAAGATGTGATTGGTGCAAGGATAATGATTTGAATCAGCAGTATCATGATGAAGAATGGGGAAATCCTTTACATGATGATCAAAAGCATTTTGAATATATTTCATTAGAAGTGATGCAGTGTGGTTTAAGCTGGTCATTAATGCTAAAGAAGCGAGAGATTTTTAGGGAATGCTTTGCAAACTTTGATTATAAAAAAATAGCCCAGTACACAGAAGAAGATGTAGAACGCATTATGAATGTGGAAGGGATGATAAAATCTAGAAGAAAGATAGAAGCTATCATTTCAAATGCTAAGGCATTTCTTAAGATTATTGAGGAATTTACAAGCTTTGATCAATATATATGGGCATTTACAGATTATCAGACTTATATTTATCCTAAACATCATAATGGTCAATGGGAAGCAAGCAATGCGTTATCTGATAAAATTAGCAAAGATTTAAAGAAGAGAGGCTTTAAATACCTTGGTTCTATTACTGTTTTTTCACATCTTCAAGCTTGCGGTATTATTAACGACCATGCACCAAAGTGTTTTAGGTATAAGGAATTAGTACAGCTAGGAAATATAAAGTATATTGAAAGCTTTTATTAATTAAGCAATGAATTAGAAAAGTGAATTTTGCATAAAGTTATATATTTTTAGTTTTAGTATTGAATGTTCAGAAATAAAGTGATATATTTATCACATGAATGTGAGAAATATATCACTTTATGAGATAGATATTATGGATAAGAAAGTATCGCTAAAGGAGATTGTTGGTACAAAGATAGTTTTGCAATATATGCTAGAAGAATTCTTTGATGAACTTGCAGAACAAAATCTAAGACGTTGTGATGCTATTTGTCTTAAATTATTTGTGGGGCTTATGGTTGTAGCTGCTTGGATGTGTGCCATTATAGGTCATGTAGATACAATGAGTGTAGCAATTGTAGGTTGGGTTATTGTAGTATCTATTATGGTTATATCTATTGTGTGAACAGTAATGTTTTCAATCATGGATCAAAAAGGAGTCTAATATGGCGCTACAAACAAAGGTTAGAGAATACAGAGAAAAGTTTGGTTATAAACAAAGTGAGCTGGCCGAAATGGTAGGTGCTAGAAGAGAAACTATTGTGCATTTGGAAAATGGTAAGTATAATCCATCACTAAAATTAGCCATGGATATTGCTAAGATATTTAATGCTAAAGTAGAGGACTTATTTGAATTTATGGAGGATTAGCAGGAGATTCATATCATATGTATATGTCTTATTATAGAGATAATATACTAAAGATAAAACTTATTGATTTTAAAGGAGAAAATATGAAAAAGATTCATCTTGGAAGCAGTAATATAGAAGTATCAGCTGTTGCAGTTGGTTGTATGAGAATGAGTGGATTAACAGTAAAAGAAGCCGAAAGTTATATTTTATCTTGCATGGAACAGGGGTTAAACTTCTTTGATCATGCAGATATTTATGGTGGTGGACAATGTGAAGAAATCTTTGGGCAAGTTTTAGCACAAAATCCTGGGTTACGTGAAAAGATGTTTTTACAATCTAAATGCGGTATTATTCCAGGAAAAATGTATGATCTGTCTAAGAAACACATTTTAGAGAGTGTGGAAGGTAGTTTAAAAAGACTTCAAATAGATCACTTAGATATGTTATTACTTCACCGCCCAGATGCTTTAATGGAGCCAGAGGAAGTCGCAGAAGCTTTTGATACACTTCAAAGTCAGGGCAAAGTAAAACACTTTGGGGTATCTAATCAAAATCCAATGCAAATGAAACTTTTACAAAAGTATATGAAGCAGCCTATTTTAGTGAATCAGCTTCAATTTAGTGTACCAGTTTCAAATATGGTATCTGTCGGTATGGAAGTCAATATGAACACAGATGGAGCAATTAATAGAGATGGCAGTGTTTTAGATTATTGCAGATTAAATGATATTACAATTCAAGCTTGGTCACCATTCCAAAAGCCTAACTGGGGAGGACTATTCTTAGACAGTGAAGATTATGCGGAGCTTAATAAAGTGTTAGAAGAAATAGCAGCTAATTATGACGTAACAACAACTACTATTGCTACGGCTTGGATATTACGTCATCCAGCTAATATGCAAGTCATTGCAGGCAGTATGAAAACATCACGTATGACAGAAATTGCAAAGGCAGCAGATATTAAGCTTACAAGAGAAGAATGGTATAAAATTTATTTATCAGCAGGACATTTATTACCATAATGATTGGTAATATTTAAAATGAACATAGCATTCATTAACGAAAGTTAGTGGATGCTATTTTTATGTTGCAATAGAAAAAGTATTCTTCGGGAAATATAGATTTAAATTAACAAGGAGGAAAGTAAACCCAACATGGAAGGTACATGTGAATTATGTTATAGAGAAAATGTTGTTTTAACCAAGCATCATTTATTACTTAGAGCAGAAGGTGGGAAAGAAGAACATATATCTTATATTTGTGAGGCATGTCATAAGCATATTCATACGTTATATACCAATAGAGAACTAGCTGTAGGGTTAAATACAATTAAAGATCTTTAAGAAGATGAAAAGACAGCAAAATACCTAGAGTTTATTAAGAAGCAGATTTCTAGTAAAAAAGTGAAAAGTTGTAAGTCTAGAGAAAGAAGAAGGCGTTAGATAAGAAAAAAGAACGTTGCGATTAAGAGAATTTGTAACGTTTTTTTATTTGCTGATTCAAATAGTAATTGTTAAATGGCCAAGGAACATATATAATCAAGATATAGCTAAATTAATTTAGAATATTTTGTTTTGTTGGAGGGGAATAATTTATGAAAAACCGCAAGATAGAAGAACTATTAAAAGTAATGACGTTAGAAGAAAAGGTAGCACAAATGGTGCAGGTTTCTTATGCTCATCTTGGAAGGGAAAAAGCGTTAGAATGGGCTAAGAGAGGGGCAGGTTCATTCCTCCATGTTTTAGGAGATGATGCAAGAGAAGTACAAAAAGTGGCATTAGAATCTGGACATGGTATTCCTGTTATATTTGGTATTGATGCCATTCATGGACACGGGTTAAATGATCATGCAACGATTTTTCCAACTCAACTTGCTATGGCTTGTAGTTGGAATAAAGAACTTATAAAACAAGTGGGAAGAATTACAGCTAAAGAAGTAGCAGCAGATGGTCTTCATTGGACTTTTTCTCCTGTTTTATGCCTTGCTAGGGATACAAGATGGGGAAGAATAGATGAAACATTTGGGGAGGATGCCTATCTTACAGGAGAATTAGGTGCAGCGATTATTGAAGGTTATCAAGGGGAAAGCATTGATAGTCCAGATAGTATATTAGCATGCGCCAAACATTACATAGGTTATGGTGAAGCAATAGGTGCAAGAGATTCTTATGATACAGAAATGACATATCGTAAGCTTAAGGATGTTTTCTTACCACCATTTAAAAAAGCTGTAGATGCTAAATGTGCTACGATTATGACAGCTTATGGTTCTATAGATGGGGAGCCTTTTACTGCAAGTAAAAAAGCACTTAAAGATATCTTAAGAGATGAACTTGGCTTCCAAGGCTTTGTTGTAACAGATTGGGATAATGTAAATAGTTTAGTAAATAAACAATATGTAGCAGCTGATATAAAAGAAGCGTCTAAACTTGCGGCAGAAGCTGGTAATGATATGATTATGAGTAGTTTAGAGTTCTATGAAGCAGCTATCCATATGGTTAAAGAAGGCAAATTAGATGAAGCTGTTATTGATGAGGCAGTTAGAAATATCCTTAACATTAAATTTGAAATGGGATTATTTGAACATCCTGAAAAAGAAATGGACTCAGCATGCATAGGTTGTGCTGAGCACTTAGCATTTAATAAAGAAATGACTAATGAATGTGTTGTTTTATTAAAAAATGAAGATGTGCTTCCTATAAAATCATCAATTAATAAAATAGCTGTTATTGGACCAAATGCTGATGACATCAAAACACAATATGGGGACTGGGCATACTTTACACATCCATTACCAAATCCAGACAGACAGCCAGTAAGACCGTATACTACAGTGATAGAAGGTATTAGAGAAGCAGCTGGAGAAGATGTAGAGGTAAGTTATATTAAAGGGTGTAGTGTATTAGAAAATGAAAATGATGATGTCATGGCTGCTAAAGCAGTAGCTCAGGAAAATGATTTAATCGTATTTGTAATCGGAGATGAAATCGATCAAGCCGGTGAAATCAAAGACCGTGCTAACCTTGAATTATCAGGTAAACAATTAGAACTTTTCCGATTGCTTAAAGAAACAGGTAAACCAATCGTAACAGTATTAGTTTCTTTCAAACCGCTTTGCGTAGAAGAGGTAGTAGAAGGTTCAGATGCATTTATGGTGGCCTTCAATGGTGGTATGTTTGGCGGAAATGCTGTGGCACAAATCTTATTTGGTAATGTGAATCCATCAGGTAAGCTTCCTATTTCATTTCCAAGACATACAGGACAAATACCAGTATATTATAACTACTTACCTGGATGGCATGGTGGTAAATATATGGATTTACCAGAAACACCATTATTTACTTTTGGACAAGGATTATCTTATACAACCTTTGAGTATGGTGCTATGAAAGTAGATGAAGCAAACTTAACAATAAGTGTAGATGTAACTAATATAGGGGCTAGAGATGGTGCTGAAATCGTACAACTTTATTTCAATGATAAAGTAAGTTCTATGATGACACCTGTAAAACAGCTTGTAAGATTTGCAAAAGTATTTATTCCAGTTGGTACAACTAAAACAGTAACATTCACATTAACAAGTGAAGACTTTTCATTTGTAAATTATGAAGAGAAAAGAGTTACAGAACATGGTGAAATCGAACTTATGATAGGTGCAAGTTCAGCAGATCAAGACTTACAAAAAGTAACCATTAATATATAGTGAAATGCAGGCGGCTACAACATAAGCCGCCTATAATATAAATCCTTTGCCTTTGCAGAAGGTGCAAGGGAGCATAATGAAGTAGAGATTATTTCAGTAGCAGACTATAAAGTAAATCCTTGTGTAGGGTGTAACACTTGTTTTAAAAGAGAAGACCATAGTTGTTTTCAAAAAGATGATATGACTAAGGTTTATGAGAAATTAGAAAAGACAGACATTATTGTTATAGCTTCACCAGTTTATTTTTATGGGATTAGTGCGAAATTAAAGGCTATAGTAGATCGCTTACATTCACCTAAGCGTAATGCATTTAAGGTGAAAAAATTAGGGCTTTTATTAGTAGCAGCAGATACGCTTCCTACTGTTTTTGATGCGATTAAGGTACAGTATCAATCTGTATTGGATTACTTTAAATTAGAAGATGAGGGAAAAGTCTTAGTAAGAGGCGTTATAGAAAAAGGTGATATAGAGGGAAATGAAGCTTTAGAAGAAGCTTATAATTTTGGGAAAAACATTAGATAAAAAATGAGTGATGGGGTGATAAAATGTATAAATTTTATTATCCCTTTTTGTTTTTTGAATTTACAGAAAATAATTAACTCGTATATCGAAGCTCGATATAGGAGTTAATTATATATTCAGGTGATATTATGGAAGATAGAATAAGAAGGGTATATTATACTGGAAAGTTTGAAAAAGATTGAGAGAAAACGATTTCTAAAATTAAAATAAACAATAAAAAAGACATAATTTTTTATGTCTTTTTGTCGTTTTTAATTAAAAGATAGCGAGGTGCTGCAAACGATTTCAAAGATAGGTTTTGTTTTTTAGTTGTTAGAATGTTAAGATTACAACATCAAATTTTACAAAACAAATATGAATTACAGGAATTAAGACAAGGGGTGATACTTATGATGAAAAACATGAAAGCGGGCGGAATTATATATTGTATGTATAGTATGGAATAAGGTTGTACCGAGGAGTAATAAGGTAAATCCTTTGTAAGGGTTAAAAGTTAAGAGTAAATATTGATATAAAATTTGATAAATAGATGGGAGATTATAATATGGGAAATTTATATAAAGGAAAATTATTTACATCAGAATCAGTAACAGAAGGACATCCAGATAAAATTGCAGATCAAATTTCAGATGCAATTTTAGATGAACTTATTAAACAAGATCCTTATTCAAGGGTTGCAGCAGAAACAACAGTTGCTACAGGACTTGCACTTGTCGTAGGGGAAATTACTACAAAAGCTTATGTAGACATTGCTAAAGTGGCAAGGGAAACAATTAGAGAGATTGGCTATGCAAACAATATAGATGGTTATAATGCAGATTCAATTGCAGTACTTACTTCTATTGATGAACAGTCAGCAGATATTGCACTTGGTGTAGATAAAGCCTTTGAATCAAAACAGGATGGAGCTACAGAAGATTTTGGAACAGGTGCTGGTGACCAAGGTATTATTTTTGGTTATGCAACAGATGAAACACCAGAGTATTTACCACCAGCTATCTCTTTTGCACATAGACTTACAAGACAACTTACTAAAGTAAGAAAGGATGGCACACTTCCTTATCTTAGACCAGATGGTAAATCTCAAGTAACTGTTGAATTTGGAGAAGATGGCCAAACAGTTAAAAGAGTACATACAATTGTTATTTCAACACAACATTCAGAGGATATAAGCCTCGAACAAATTAGAAAAGATATTATTGAATATGTTATTAAACCAGTTATTCCAGCAGAGCTTTTAGATGAAGACACTATCTACTATGTGAATCCAACAGGACGCTTCGTAATTGGGGGACCACAAGGAGATGCAGGACTTACAGGAAGAAAAATTATTGTAGATACATATGGTGGTACAGGACGTCATGGCGGTGGTGCTTTCTCTGGAAAAGATCCAACAAAAGTTGACCGCTCAGCAGCATATGCAGCACGTTGGGTAGCTAAAAACTTAGTTGCAGCAGGACTTGCAAAGAAAGCAGAAGTAGAACTTGCATATGCTATAGGCGTTGCAAAACCAGTTTCTATAGCAGTTGAGACTTTTGGAACAGGTACAATTCCTGAGGCACAAATTGTAGAGATTATTGAGAAGGTATTTGATCTTCGCCCAGCTGCAATCATTGATGCTTTAGATTTAAGAAGACCAATTTATAAACAAACAGCAGCTTATGGACACTTTGGTAGAACAGATATAGACCTTCCTTGGGAACACTTAGACAAGGTTGAAGAAATTAAAAAATTATTTGCATAAAAGAAAGGAAAAGCAGTATGAAAAGGAATGTAAAACTAATAGAATACGTAGAATATTTTCTTCCTCTAGTGCTGCTTTTAACACTCTGGCACTTTGCAACTTCAAGTGAGACTTATAGTGAGGTACTTTTTCCAAAGCTGACAACAATTATTGATACATTTATAAGAAAGACTATAGATTTGAGTTTGCCAAGTGCCTTAGGTACTAGCTTATTAAGAGTGTTAAAAGGCTATTTACTAGCAGCAGTAAGTGGGATTAGTATGGGCATTTTAATTGGACTTTCAAATCGTTTTCAAAAATGTTCAGATTTACTTATTCAGCTTTTAAAACCAATACCTCCTATTGCATGGATTCCACTTGTGATTTTATGGGCAGGAATTGGAGAAGCATCTAAAGTATTTCTTATATTTATAGGAGGATTCTTCCCTGTTTTACTTAATGTCATTGATGGCATTAGATATACAGATAAGAAGCTCTTAGAAGTAGCATCTGTTATGGAGACACCAAGGAAAAAATATATATTTAAATTAATTATTCCTGCTGCATTTCCAAGTATTTTTACAGGGCTAAGGGTAGCTATGGGAAGCTGCTGGACTTGTGTAGTAGCGGCAGAATTAGTTGCATCATCTAGTGGCATTGGCTATATGATTTCAAATGCCAGAAACTTTGGGCAGATGGATGTGGTTATAGTAGGAATGATTTCTATAGGTATCGTAGGAAAGTTAATGGATGTCATACTTAGGGAGATTGGAAAAAGACTTCTAGCATGGAACTTGTAAGGGGGATTGAGATGAGGAAAAGTTATCTTGAAGTTAAAAATCTATCAAAGCAATTTCAAGTAGGTCAGCAAACGTTAGAGGTGTTTAAGAATATTAATTTTAGTATTCAAAAAGGTGAGTTTATTTGTATTGTAGGCGGCAGTGGATGTGGAAAAAGTACATTACTAAGAGCCTTAGCTGGATTAGATGCAGACCATGGCGGTAAAGTCACTATAGATGGTGAAGAAATTCTAAAACCAAGAAAAGATAGAGGGGTAGTCTTCCAAGAAAGTAGACTATTCCCTTGGCTTACCGTTGAAGAGAATGTAAAGTTTGCCTTAGATGAAGGAAAAGAAGAAGATAAAAGAAAAAAGGTACAAGAAGTACTGGAGTTAGTTAATCTTAAAGGTTTTGAAAAACATCTTCCAAAGGCACTTTCAGGAGGGATGGCACAAAGAACAAATATTGCTAGGGCATTAGTAAACAATCCACCAATACTTTTTTAGATGAACCTTTTGGAGCTTTAGATGCATTTACTAAAATGCAATTACAAGAAGAGCTTATTAATATTAAATATAAAGAAGAAACCACCATGATTATGATTACACATGATATAGATGAAGCTATTTATTTAGCAGATAAGATTATTGTTATGGGAAAACAACCAGGTGGTATCAAAGATATTATATGCATAGATTTACCGAGACCAAGAAATCGTAATCATTATTATTTTACAGAGTTAAGAAAGAGAATTTATGAGTACTTCTTTGAATTCAAAGAGATTGTTGAAGAGTACAATATTTAGGATTATTTAAAAATGAAGGGAGTTGATACTATGAAAAATAGAGTTTGGAAAAAAGGGTTAGTTAAAATGATAACTTTAATAACATCTACATTACTTATAGGAGCGGTGATGACAGGATGTGGTAAAGCAGCAACAGCTAGCAATGAAGGCCAAGAAACAAGTCAGGCAGCAACTAGTTTAAATGTAGCGATTCAACCAGCAGTTGGATTTTTACCAGCATATATTTTAAAAGATGAAAACTTATTACAGAATGCTTTAAAAGAAGCAAATTATGGTGATGTAACAGTAAACTTCACAGAATTTGAATCAGGGCCTCCTGAAAATGAAGCTTTTGCATCTGGACTTCAAGATATTGGTGTAATCGGAAATGTACCAGCAGTATCAGCTATTGCTTCAGGACAAGAAAGAAAGCTTATTGGTATTTCCTATAATGGGGAACAGACCTTATCTGTACTAGTAGGAAAAGATTCAGAAATTACAAAGGTAGAAGATTTAGTCGGTAAGAAAATAGGACTTGTAGTGGGTTCATTTGCTCAAAACTTTTTGTACAATGTTTTAAAAGCTAATAATCTTTCTATTAATGATGTAGAACTCATTAATTTATCAACAGGCGAACAAATTCAAGCACTTACTTCTAATCAAGTAGATGCATTAGCTACATGGGAACCAACAATTACAAAGGCACAAGCTCAAGATGTTGGTAAGATTTTAGTAGATGGAACAGGTGTATTTTTAGGAGAAAATCCTATTATTGCAAGAACGCAGTATGTTGAGGCAAATCCAGAGATTACACAAATTTTCTTAGATACATATAAAAAAGCTGTAGATGAGTTAGCTGCTAATACTGAGCAATATGCCGAGAAGTATGCAGATCAATTTGGAATTGATAAAGATCTTTTAATAACAGCTTTATCTCATGCTCGTGAGCCAGTTGTGATTACTAAAGAAGATGCGAAAGATCTTCAAGAAACAGTAGAGTTTCTTAAAGCTTCAGATATTATCACAAAGGATTTAAATATAGAAGATTATATTGATTATAGTTTTTCAGAAAACATTAAAGAATAGGGGGAGAAAAATCATGGGAATAGATGAAAGTAAATATGGAGACTGGAGAAGTGAAGAATTATCTGCTAAGGAAGTTATTAAAAAGTATCCAGATGTACCTAAGTTTGTAGTTTATAAAACAGATATTCAAAGACGTGGTGTTGTATTTTCTAAAGAAGCTATGAAGTTATTTGATCCTAAAGTTCATTCAGCTGCAGCTAGCTGCCTTTTCTCAAATGATCAAGGCTATAAGCAACTGGATTAATGTTCAGAGATGGAACTTCTGTATTATTCCATGATACAGGTGAAAAACGTCAGCATCGTGCCCCTTATTTAGTAGATAATGTGGATAGCAAATTAGTTTTAACAGATCAAGATGAAGTAATTGAAACAGTTGATTTCTGGGAGAGAGCAGATTACTTTGACCATCAGACTTCAACAGGCAAGAATATGCAAATACTTATAGGGAATAGACCTCAACGCTTTGATGTAACAGGAAGTTGGTATTGCCATTTTTGGGATACTCCAGGTGGAGGATGCAAATATTGCCCTATAGGTGCTCAAGGGGGAGAAAAGAAAAAGAAAGGTGAAGTGCTCTTAACTGATCCTAAAGAAATCGTAGAAGTGCTTGCAGAAGGTATTAAACAAAGAGGGCGATTTGCCAATATCTTAATTACAACAGGTTCTATATTATCAGGGAAACAACTTCTTGACGATGAGCTTAATTATCATATTGAACTTCTTAAGGAAATAGGTAAACTCTTTAAAACAGATCGTTTCCCAAGTCAGTTAATTGGAACAGCTTATAACAGAGAGCAGTTAGAACGTTTATACAATGAAACAGGTTTAATGTCATATACAGCAGATATTGAGGTATTAAATGAAACAGCATTTAATAGATTATGCCCAGGCAAAGCTAAGTTCATAGGTTATCAGGAGTGGAAGAAAAGATTAAAGATTGCAGCTGAAATTTTTGGTAGAGGTAGAGTAGATACAGGACTTGTAACAGGAACTGAAATCGGAAATGGTATAGGCTTTAGAACAGAGGATGCAGCCTTTGCAGCTGTAAGTGAAGAAGCAGAAGAGTTAGCAGAAGCTGGTGTATCTGTAGCGGCTACAATTTGGCAGCCTTCAGATATAGCAATTCTTAAGAATGCTAAAAATCCTTCTCTTGAGTATATGATTAGAATCTCACGTGAATTTGAAAGACTAAGATTAAAATATAACTTAGCGGTAGATTTCGATGACTATAGACGTTGCGGTAATCATCCTAACACAGATTTAGCAAGGTTAAGATAGGAGGGAAAAGATTATGGGAGCAATAATAGATGAAAGATTAAAACAAATTATAAATGACAAAAATTCATTAAAAGTCATTGCTAGTCAAAATGTAGATGGTGAGCTTCACGTAGTTTATAAACAATCACTTCATGTGATTGATGAAGATTTGCTAGAGTTTTATGAAATCATAGAGTCTTCTCAAAATAATAAGAACATGGTCAATAGTATTTGGTATGAGGTACCTGTTGCTATTAATATTCTTTCAGAGGATAGAAAGAGTTTTGAAATAAAAGGGGTAGCGCATAAAGCCCATGTAGCAGGAAAATACTTTGAAGAAAAATATGTGCAGCTTACAGACAAAGGTTATTATGATTTATCTACAGTATGGCAGATTAAAGTTATTGAAGTTAATGAAAAAACCTTTAAAGTTAAAGAACAAGAAGCGCTAGAACAACATCCATCTTATAGACATTTAGATCAGCTTCTAAAAGATTAAGGATATAAAAGAAGGATTGTTGAACTTGAATTTATAATATGATATATTGTAAGAAAAAAATATAATTATAAAAATAATAAGAAATAAGAGAGGTGGGTGAGTATGTCACTAAAAGAAATTGCAAAAATAGCAGGCGTCTCACCTGCTACCGTTTCAAGGGTTTTAAATAATCCTGATTATCACTGCACAGATCCTAAAGCTAGAGAAAGAATTTGGAAAGCTGTTAAAGAGCTTGATTATGTACCTAATGAAGCGGCTAGGAATCTCAAAAAAGGTGATAAGAAGGAGCAGCGTAAGACCCATTATATACAAATTCTTATGACTAGAACGGATAGTGGACAAACAGATGTATTCTTTGATGAATTATTACATATTATAGAATCAGAGATTCATAAAAACTTTTGTATTTTGACCCATGTATGGTATGATTCATTATTTTCTAGTGATAGAAAATGTAAACAGGAAAATGTGGAGTTAGTTGTAAGGAAACTTTTTGAAGAAGTAGAGGATAAGACCAGTGGATTAATCATTGTAGGGAAGTTAAGTTACTTGGCAATTCCAGCAATCAAGAAATACTTCCATAATATTGTTTCAGTAAGCAGAAATAGTTCAGCGCTTGAACTAGATGAAGTGACCTGTGATGGTAGAAAAATTGCCATCCAGGCTATAGAACATTTAATTTCTCTTGGGCATCAAGATATAGGATATGTAGGGGAATGTAATAAAGAATCTAGATATCAAGGATACTTAGAAACATTAGAAAAAAATAACATTGATCAAGTGGCAGAATACATTTGTAATGTAAAGCCAACAGAGGCCAATGGCTTTCAAGTAGTAGAACAAATTATGCAGTTAGAATATCCACCTAGTGCTATTTATTGTGCCAATGATATATTAGCAGTAGGGATGCTTAAGGCACTTTCTAAAACAAGAAAGAGATTCTTTGATTTATCCATTATCTCTAGTGACAATATTGAACTTGCAGAAAGAACTAGCCCATCTCTTACAACTATAGCACTACCCAAAGAAGAAATGGGCAGATTTGCAGTGATGTTCTTATTAGATAGAATAGAAGGCAAACATAAATTAGAAATGCATTTAGAATTAAAATCAAGATTGATTATAAGAGAAAGTTGTAAGCGCTTTGGAAATAATGAATGGAGTGATTATGTCATATAGCACACACTAATAAAATTTGGTGGGTGCTATTTTTATGCTTTGATATGTATAATTGCAATAATATTAGCCCTACAATATAATATTATTTAAAGATTAAACCACAATAGGAGAAGAGATAATGAACGAAGAATATGATGTAATTATGATTCCAGTATCAGATGGTACAGAAAGAGAATTTGCTATCGTTGATACTTTTGAAGTAAGACGTAAAACATATATGGCTGTATCTTTAGTTGAAGATGATGAAATTAAAGACGGTGTATATATCTACCGTTACTTTAATGCTGAAGATGGTGATGTAATCATAGAAGAAATTGATGACCCAGAAGAATATGATAAAGCTGTAAAAGCATATGAAAAGAAATAATGAGAGAAGCTGTCCTAACCTGTAGGATAGCTTCTTTTATTTTGGAGCTTAAAACTTTTATGAGAAGACTTGTCTTTAATAGTGAATCATGTCTATTATTTGTTACCAATCCCAGAAGCTAAAGAGGTATTGCAAGAAAGTTGTGAAATTATAACGGGAAAATAGTTCAATAAGTTTAAAAGGCAATCCAAATCTATGGATTGACTTTTTTATATTCTGAGAACTCTTGACAAGTAAGCGGTCGCTTACTAAACTATAGGTAAGCAATTGCTCACTTTTGTTTAGGATAAAAATTGAAGTTTATTGAAAAGGGATGAGTAAGATGGAACAAAGTATAATTACCAAAGGCAGTGTGAAAGCAAATAAAAATATGAGAAGTGCTCAAAAAGCAGCCAGGAAGTATTATAAGGATAAAATATTTTTCTAAAGAAAATATTGCTAAAAAGAATCATGAAACAAAAGCAGTCATTAGAAAAGCTATAGATATTCATTTAATAAACTCAAAAGATTTAACAACCTATAGTAATTTATCCAATGAAGAAATAAATCAAAGTCTTACAAGGGAAAAGTTAATTGAATTATGTGAGTCACTTAGACTTACAGGAAGAAGTGGTAATGGCTTTTTAGTAGCTGATAAACTAAAAGCTTATAAAAGTCAAAAAGGGATTTTATTAATTAATGGGGTAGAATGTGATCCTGGGCTTATTCATGATGCATGGCTTTATAGAAATCAGTTAGCTAAGGTGCAACAAGGGGCAGATATCCTTCAAAAGGCATTAGGGTTTGAAAAAGTGATATTAGCCACTAAGGAGCCCATAAGAGAAGGGAAATTTAAATATAGTCAGATAAAAATCAGAGACCAATTCCCTATGGGTTATGAAAATTACTTGATTAAAACTGTGCTTGGAAGGAAAGTGCCACAAGGCAAAAGGGCTACTGATATGGGGATTTTGGTCATGAATCTTCAAACGGTATTAGCTATAGTTGAAGCAGTAAATAATAGGGCTAGTGCTTATACAAAATGGATTACTATAGCAGATATGAGAAGTGCAAAGGCCTATGCAGTCAAGGTTGAACTTGGAAAAGATATTATGGAAATCATAAAGCAAGTATTTAGGACTCAGGTTTTTAGTAAAGGGGAAGTTTTTGCTGGGGAAGGGGCATTAAACTGTCATGAACTGGAAAAAGATGAAGTGATTACAGACACCACTTCCTTTGTGGCCATAGGTAGTATGCCAAATTATTCAAAAGCTAAAAAATGTGTAAAATGTGGGAAGTGTTCTAGAAAATGTTCTGCTGGGGTAGAAGTATTAAACATTATTCAGCACGTTCAAAAATATGGCAAAGTAAATAGGCAGGCCTGTCAATCATATCATCCTGAAAAATGCATTGGTTGTGGTGCATGTACTTATGGCTGTGGGGCAGGAAAAGATGTAAGGGGGATTGTTGGATGGGCAAAAGGCGAAAATATTTAAATGTGATGATTATTATATTATTTTTGTTGTCATTTTATTTTGTAGAGTATGGCGTTGCAGGAAGTAATATTGTAGCTGGTTATAATCATGGTTATGGAACCTTTGATATGAAACATTATGATCCATCAAAGGTAGCTTGTGTATTATCTGAAATGAGTCCTAAAGGTATTATGACTTACAGATGGTATTATGTGTTTGATTTTATTTTTATTGGATGTTTACTAGCCATTCAGTGTATGTGCTTCATGGGATTATTTTCGTGGTGGAATTCTACCAGAGGTAAAATAATGGTGTGCAGTATCCCTGTATTACGTGGGCTTTTTGATATGATAGAGAATATTATATTACTAAATACCTTATTTACATTTCCGAAGGTTAATGATACGGTTATAAGAATTTCAATGAGATGTACCTATGCAAAACTTTGGCTGGTTAAGCTGTGGCTGGTTGAATTGATTATTAGTATAGTCCTTTGTATAATAATAAAAAAACGAAAAGTAAAAGAGGATTAAAGATACATGACAACTAAAGAAATGATTATTTATGAGTCATTAAAGTTATTTTCTGAGAATGGCTTTGATGCAGTATCAACCAGGACTATAGCTAGAGCTATTAATTGTTCGGATTCTGTAATTTATAAACATTTTAAAAGTAAGCAGGAAATACTTGATCAAATTATTGAAGAATGTAGCAGTCGCTATTTAGAAAAGCGTAATAGTATCAAACTGGAAAGTTTATGTTGGAAAGACGTTGAGGCCATTTGTATGGATATGTTCCGCTTTCAAACAACAGATAAGTGGATTACACTATTTCGTAAATTACTTATTGTGGAACAATATAAAAATTCTAAGATTGCAGATTTGTATAAAGAGTTATTCATTGACTCCCCAGTACAAAGTATGTCAAAAATGTTTGAAGCATTAATTCAAATGGGATATATGAAAGCAGGAAATCCAGAGGTTTATGCTATAGAATTATATGGGCCATTTTTTATGTATCATATGACAAATGATATTAACGAGGAGACATTAAAGCATTTAGAAGAACATGTGACAAACTTTAGAAAAAATGTGATAACAGAGGCATGTTATTTGGAGTAGTAACAATATATGAAAATAAGTAAATTATAAGGAACTGGTATACAAAAGAGATGACCAGTTCTTTTTTATGAAAATATTTATAGAGAAGTGGATTTACAAATGACGTAGCATATAAAAGTTGTTATAATTAGTTGAATATAAAGAAAATTGTTGAGAGGGGATTATTTATGAAAAAGAATTAGGATTTGGAAGATGTGGACTTGCCTGTGCTTTATGTGGTCAAAATGTAAATTGCACAGGGTGTGATTCAGGAAGCTACTCTGGAAGCAGTTGGTGTGAAAATAGACGTTGTTCTATGGAGAAAGGTATTAAGGGCTGTTATGAGTGTGATGAAGTATGTGAAAAAGGGCTTCTTGGGAAGATTAAGCCTCATACATTTTCAGCTTTTATTAAAAAGTATGGGGTAGAAAAATTACTTGCTTGTCTTGAAGAAAATGAGAAGAAGGGCGTTGTATATCATAGAGAAGGTATAACCGGTGATTATGATGATTTTGACAATGAAGAAGCACTTATAAAATTTATACTAGGTGAAAATAAATAAGATACTGTATAGGTTTTTGATGTAAGGGTTAAGCTGATAAATACTAATAAAATTGAAATAAAGATATAACTATTCTTAAATTAAAAAATGGAAATTATAAGATGAAGTCAGGATTTCATTTTCTATGTTTTCAATCTGATTTTCTCATAGAAGAAGCAGATGAGTGGCGGAAGGAAGGCAGGCAGATGATTAAGCAGCGTAGTGAATGTACCTTTTTATTTCTAACGAAACGCATTGATCGTTTTATGCAGTGTATCCCTGAAGATTGGGAGATGGCTATGAGAATGTAGTTGTAAGTTGTACTATAGAAAATAAAAAAATTTAGACTATAAGCTAGGCATTTTTAAAGATTTACCTATTAAGCATAAAGGGATTACCGCGCAGCCTTTAATTGAGAAAATTGATATTAAGCAGTATTTAAAAGGCATGGAATTTGTAGTTGTAGGTGAGGAGTCAGATGAAAATTTTATTAAAGATGGAAAAAACTATGAACTAAAGGTAAAAGATTTATGTAGTCAGGCAAGACGTGCTAATATTAGAAGTTTATATACGAGAAGAAATCGAAACATTACCAAATGCACTTCGATAGTTTTTTGGAGTACAAGTATAGCAATTGTTATAGCATCTATTTTAGGGGCCATGTTATATGAAAAAGTAAAACAAGGAAGACATGTAGCTAATAGAATAGCATGTTAAATAGTAAGGAGTATAAATCTAGATAGGTTTATGCTCCTTTAATATATTCAATGACAAATA
This sequence comes from Cellulosilyticum ruminicola JCM 14822, assembly GCF_001311925.1. Lineage (GTDB taxonomy): Bacteria > Bacillota > Clostridia > Lachnospirales > Cellulosilyticaceae > Cellulosilyticum > Cellulosilyticum ruminicola. The sequence goes on along the minus strand of NZ_BBCG01000027.1, from coordinate 19,054 downwards.
GAGATGTAATTGTTATAATATTTGAAAATAATAAAAAGATTTTATAAGAGGAATAAAATGGATATTAAAAAGATGAAGTTGTTAACTATTTTGGGGTTTATTGGGGGTTTATTAGCTTTTTATCACAGATGGGGTATGTCATAGCTTATAGTGTTTCTGGTGTATTAGCTGATTTTATTGGCAAAAGGACTGCTGCAGGCGTTGGTAGGGGAGCAGCTTGGGTTATAGGTGTTTCAGGGATATGTTTAGTTATTATTTCCGCACTTACTATAACAAATAAAGATATTCGAGAGTTAGAAAAATAGTAAGTAGGGATCAATGAAGATGGGAGATATAATTTGAGGATTTCTTATAAAGATGGTATAAAATATAGTTGAATGATAAAATTTAAAATATTAAAATAAATTGTAGAATAAATAGGGGGGATACTATGGTAGGGGTAGAAAAGTTTACTTGTATGCAAGAAGATAAGACAATTGAAGGTGTATTATGTTTTCCAGAGGAATTTGATGAAGGCAAAAAATATGGTGTAGTCATTGTAAGTCATGGTTTTGTTTCAAATTTTATAGAAGCCATACCTTATTGTGAGTATTTAGCAGAGCTTGGTTATCTTACAGTTTGCTTTAATTTCCATGAAGGTGTTAAGATGAACATTACTTCAGAAATCAATGAATTAATGGCTGTTAAATCGTATATACAATCATTAGTATATGTGGATGTAAAAAATATTGCATTAATGGGATTTAGTCAAGGTGGATTGGTTGCAGGTTTAACAGCGGCTAAGTGTAAAGATGAGATTGCAAAGCTGATTATGGTATATCCAGCTTTATGTATTCCAGATCATGCAAGAAGAGGCAAGTTAGGTGGCGGAAAATATGATGTGAATGATGTGCCAGAAGTCATTGATTGTGGCAAAACAGTAGTTGGCAGAGGATTTCATGAAGATGTAGTGAATAGAGATGTTTATTTAGAAATAACAGCATATAAAGGACCTGTATTAATCTTACATGGTACAGCAGACAATATAGTGGAATATACCTATTCTATTCATGCACAAAAGATGTATGAAGAAGGTCAATGCCATTTACAGGTTATTGAAAATGCAGGACATGGATTTAATAAAGAGGAAAGAAAAAGTGTATGTGAATCCATTAAGGCATTTTTAGAAGAGAAAAAAGAAATCCTTACAATCAATATCTTCGTTACAGATTGTGAAGGAGAAAATGTAGAAGAAAAATTCATTAATAAAGTTTATTTTACAGGTTATTGTAACAACGACTTATTTAAAGGGACAGTTGTTCAAGGCGGTTGTGATACACAAGAATATCAAGATGATCAGTTAATTAGTATGAATGCTGAATATACATTAGTTGGTTTAGATAGTGAAAATAAAAAGAGCTATATCCATATTATTAATAAAAGAGTAGGAGATGAATGGAAACCAATATTGCATACGAATAGTTATGCGCTTAAATGGATGAATGACACAGACTTTACAGCAGTATTAGAGCATTCACCTTGTGGCCCTAAAGTTAGAATCTTTGCCAACTAGGATAGGATCAGTTTGGATCAGTTTGGTGGCTAAAATCAAAGGATAGGAGACAAAAAATGGACTTAATATATAGGGTAGGATGTTTAAGTGACTTAGATGAAATAGAATTATTAGTTGATGATGCAATTGAAGAAATGAAGAAACACGGCATCAATCAATGGGATGACTTATATCCCATACGTGAAGAATTTGAGGATGATATTAAAAAAGGACAGCTATTTGTAGGATTAATAGAAGGAAAAATATCTGTTATTTATACTTTAAATAATGAAGCAGATGCAGCTTATGAAGATGGAAAGTGGCAAGAGCCACAAAAGAGTTATAACGTTATCCATAGATTATGTGTAAATCCTAAATTTCAAAATCAGAAAGTGGCGAAAAGGACTATGACACACATAGAAGAAAGTATAAGCGCAGAGGGAGTACAAGCTATTAGATTAGATATATATTCTTTAAATCCTTATGCACTTAAATTATATACAAGTTGTGGTTATACAAAAGTAGGAGAAGTTAAGTGGCGAAAAGGACTTTTTTATTTAATGGAAAAGTATATGTAGTGAAAACTGTAAGTCTTAGTTTATAAGACTTACAGTTTTTTGTTGACTATAATTAATTTAAAATAGTGGTTTAAAAAGATATAATATATTTGAGACAAAATTTAGATGGAGATGGATGAAAGATGGAAAATGAGATGGCGAAAAAACAGCAAAGTAAAGCTATAGATATGCTAAATGGCAGCATATTTGATAAGCTCTTATTATTTGCCTTGCCACTAGCGGCAAGTAGTATTTTGCAACAACTATTTAATGCAGTAGATATAGCAGTAGTAGGAAGATTTGCAAGTAGTAAGGCTCAGGCAGCAATAGGGTGTGACGTGCCCGTTATTAATTTATTACTAAATATTTTTATAGGTATTTCAGTGGGAGCAAATGTAGTTATTGCTAAGTATATTGGACAAAACATAAAGACTGAGATTAAAAAGACAGTACATACAGCTATTATTGTGGCACTAATAAGTGGTGTGTTTCTATTGGGATTTGGGCAATTTATTGCAAGACCTGTTTTGATATGGATGCAGACACCTTCAGATGTTATGGAAGACGCAACTCTTTATTTACGTATTTATTTTTTAGGAATGCCATTTATATTACTTTATAACTTTGGTGCAGCAATCCTGAGAAGTATTGGAGATACTAAAAGGCCTTTTATTGTTTAATGGTAGCAGGTATAGTGAATGCTGGATTGAATATGTTTTTAGTTATTGTATTTCATATGGGAGTAGCCGGTGTAGCTATTGCTACTGTAATATCTAATGTTATTAGTTCAAGTTTAGTATTTTATTTTTTAATGCATGAAAAAAGTAGTATAAGGGTAAGCTTAAATGAGCTTAAAGTATATAAGCATGAGTTAAAGCAAATATTAAAAATAGGTTTACCAGCAGGACTACAAACATCTGTATTTTCTATAGCTAATATATTTATTCAAACTGCTTTAAATGGCTATGGATCAGATGCAGTGGCAGGATCAGCAGTTGTTTTGAACTATGAATTTGTCTTATACTTTATTGTATCTGCCTTTGGACAAGCTACAGTAACTTTTACAAGTCAAAATTATGGTGCAGGGCAATATGAAAGATGTAAAAAGGTATTTCGTATGGCTTTACCAACATGTATGGTAATTATTTTATGTGTGAGTTGGTGCTTTATATTAGGAAGATATTTCTTTATCAGCTTATTTACTTCGCAGCCAAAGGTTGTGGAGTATGCAGCTATACGTATGATACATATTATGGCTTTATATATTTTAATTCCAACTTATGAAATAGGAGGAGGTGCCCTTAGAGGAATAGGATATTCTATGACACCAGCCCTTATTACTATATTTGGAACATGTGTATTAAGGCTTGTATGGATTTATACAGTGTGTAAGGTTTATACAAGTTTTGAAACATTGCTTAATGTTTATCCAATTTCATGGGGTGTAACAGGGGCAATCATATTAATTACTTATTTTGTTATACGAAGAAAAGTATTTTCAAAAGCTTAATCAAATAAAGGACAGTATTATGAAATGATTTAGTATTTCATGATACTGTCTTTTTATATATTTATATATAAAACTTTAAGGTTATTTTAAGATTAGATTATGCTCCCTTTTAAACTGGTTATTTATAATGACTACATAGAAAAGTGGGAATAGAAATGAAAAGATATAGTATAGTTTTGAAAATCATATGTTTAATCATCATGATGACAATTACAGTAGAGGCAGTTACACAAAATTTAAAATTGCTTCTATTTCAAAAGCGGTAACGGCTTATGGAGTCATGCAATTAGTAGATGAAAGGGTACTGGATTTAGATAAGCCAGTGAATGATTACTTAACGAGGTATAAAATAACTGATGATAATTTTGCTGGTAATAAAGTGATTTTAAGAATTTTATTATCCCATACTTCTGGCATTAGGGGTGACATGGAAAAAATTTATGAAGGTACAAAACCAGATGTAGCAACAGCTTTATCAAATTTAATAGAATATATTCCTACCATGGAAAAGAATAAATATGTCTTAGATATTGATTTGCCAAAACAAGTAGTTATAGGATGGTGGGATGAGATACGTCTTAGAAGAGTAATACATAATATTATTGATAATGACTTAAAATATGGCATGGATGGTAAGAAAATTAAGGTTCAACTGAAAGAAGAGTCAAATTAAGTGATTTTAAAAATTGAGGATTATGGTAAGGGAATAGCAGTAAAAGATTTAAAATATATAAGGAAAAGATTTTATAGAAGTGACTTAGCTAGAAATAGTAAAACAGGTGGCACGGGGCTGGGAATGTATATTGCAGATGAAATAATACGTCTGCATGAAGGAGAGTTTTTAATTGCAAGTGAAGTAGGAGCAGGAACTTGTATCACAATCAAATTAAAGAAAAATTAACTTATCAAATATAAGATTTGATGTTATATTGAAGTATAAGAAACTAGAATAAAAATGATATTGGAGTATGAATATGAAAGTAGGACTAGTATTAGAAGGCGGCGCAATGCGTGGAATGTATACAGCAGGTGTATTAGATGTATTTCTTGAAAATGGCATAGAATTTGATGGCATTATAGGGGTTTCAGCAGGAGCTATTTTTGGTGTCAACTTCCTTTCAAAGCAAAAAGGAAGAGTGATAAGGTATAATAAACGTTTTAATAGAGACAAAAATTATTTAGGGCTTCGTCCTTTAATTAAAACAGGCAACATTGTGGACACAGAGCTTGCTTATAATAAAGTACCAAGGGAGTTAGATATCTTTGATGATACAACTTATATGGCTTCTAAGGTACCTTTTTATGCTGTTGTTACCAACATTGAAACAGGGCAGGCAGAATATAAACAAGTGACAAGTGTTTTTGAGCAAATGGATACATTAAGAGCGTCAGCCTCTATGCCTTTTGTATCAAAACCTGTAGTTATTGATGGCAATAAGTATTTAGATGGGGCTATAGTAGATAGCATTCCTTTTGAGAAGTTTATAGAGATGGGTTATGATAAATTGGTTGTAGTACTTACAAAAGATAAGGATTATATTAAGAAGCCTATGTCTCCTTTTATTACAAAAGCAGCTTATGGCAAGAAGTATCCTAAGTTTGAATACAGATTAAGACAGCGCTATGCCATGTACAATAGTACTATGGAAAGATTAAAAGCATTAGAGCAAAAAGGAGAAGTATTTGTAGTGCAACCTTCTCAAAGATTAGAAATGAGTAGAATAGAGAAAGACCCTAATAAGTTGCAAGCATTATATGATTTAGGTATAAAGGATGCCCAAGGCATACTCGAAGATATAAGAGAATATTTAAATGATGGAAGATAAGATTTATAAGGAGTAGCAATGAAAATTATTATTTCATCAGAAGACCAATTTATAACTATAGAGTTTGCAGAGTATGTAAATGACAAGGTTAAGCAAAAGAGCACTTAGGCTAAGATGGCTAGAAGAGAAATGGTGCAATTTATGGCAGGAAAGTAGAGAAACCATGGCAGTTTTCCTGTTAAGTCAGATGGTTACAATGCTCAAGGTACCGCAATGATTGCTAGCAGTATAAAACTCCCAATCATCTGTGTAGGCGGCATGTGAAGCGTACAGTATATGGAAGAACTGCTAAACACCACAAACATAGAAGGTATCGCACTTTGCAGACCACTCGTTAGAGAACCGAACCTAGTAAATAAAGGGAAGGAAAATTCAAACTATAAAGCTAAGTGTAATTCTTGTGGTGCATGCTTTGGAATCAAACAGCGTTTCTGTCATCAAGTAAGACAATAACTGTTTGATAAGAAAGAATAAAGATAAGAAGTGTCCCTAAGCGTCAATGCTATTAAGTTCATGCATTGGCGTTTAGGAAAGTTTTTTGTATATATTATGGGCAGAAAACTATAAAATTTAAGATAAATAATGAAAATCCACTTACCCCTAACGTAGCGTGATGCCTTAAAGTAAGCTATAGATAGAAGGAAAAAAGTTATAATGACAGTGAAAGAAATCTCAAGTATAACAGACATTAGTATACGGACACTTCATTACTATGATGAAATAGGCTTGTTAGTACCAACAAGTAAAAGTGATGCTGGATATAGACTTTATGATGAGAAAGCCTTAGAGGTTTTGCAACAGATTTTATTTTTTAGAGAATTTGATATTTCACTGCAAGAGATTAAAGAAGTGCTTCAAAACCCAACATTTAATCGTAATCAAATTTTACAGATGGAGAGGGGAATGTTAAAGAAGAAAAAGAAACATATAGAACGTTTGATAAATAGTATTGATAATCTATTGAAGGGAGATTATCAAATGGATTTCGAAGTATTTACAAAATCAGATATTGAAGAATTAGCAGAAGCTACAATTGATCATATGTTTGAATCTATATTACAGGAAACTATTAAGGAGTTTGGGAATAAGGAGGCTTGGAAGTAACATTATGCAGAACATGCTTCCAAAGAAGATATGCAAAAAGGGTATCAAAAGATGACACCCAATGAGAATCCTAATAGAAAGCTGGGATCGTGGTGTGTTAGAGTCTGCCTGTGGAGTAATTTGCTGATACTCTTTACTTATTAAGCTTAGAGTATCAGCAAATTACGGAATGAGCAGCTCTAACACACCACGACTCCAGAGAACTATCTAGTTCTCAAATACAGCTTCATTAGTTACTTCGATACCAAGTTTTTTAAATGTTTGTCTATCTACAGAAGATAAAATAACAGATGTGTGTAATTGGCAACCTGCAAGTTTTGGAAGCTGTTGAAGCGCAAGTCTTGCATTTGGATCAGTAGCTGCACACATAGAAAGTGCAATAAGTATTTCATCTGTATGAAGACGAGGATTTTTGCTTCCTAAGTATACTGTTTTAACTTTTTGAATTGGTTCAATAAAGTCAGGTGAAATAAGGTGAATTTGATCTGCAATGCCACCTGATGTTTTAATAGCATTTAAAAGGACCGCAGATGAAGCACCAAGTAAATCTGTTGTTTTACCTGTAACGATTGTGCCATCTGGAAGTTCTAATGCAGCAGCAGGTGCACCGATTTCCTGCGCTAATTTATTTGCAACTGGTACAACTGGGCGGTCATTTGTTGTAACTTTTGCTTGTTTAAGTAATAATTCTAATTTATAAATTTCATCTTTAGTTGCTTCTTCTCTTCTAAGACGATTCATAGAGTGATAGTAACGACGGATGATTTCTTGTCTGGACGCCTCTTGACAAACTTCGTCATCAATGATACAATTACCTGCCATGTTAACACCCATATCTGTTGGTGATTGGTAAGGACATTCACCATAGATTCCTTCGAACATAGCAGCAAGTACAGGGTAAATTTCAATGTCGCGGTTATAATTTACAGTAGTTACGCCATATGCTTCTAAATGAAATGGGTCAATCATATTTACATCATTTAAATCAGCAGTAGCTGCTTCATAAGCAAGGTTTACTGGGTGTTTAAGTGGGATGTTCCAGATAGGGAAAGTTTCAAACTTAGCGTAACCAGCTTTTACGCCACGTTTGTTTTCATGGTATAACTGAGAAAGGCAGGTAGCCATTTTTCCACTTCCTGGGCCTGGAGCAGTTACAACAACTAATGGACGAGTTGTTTCAACATAATCATTTTTACCATATCCTTTGTCACTTACAATGTGAGCAATGTTATTAGGATATCCTTCAATAGAATAATGATGGTATACTTTAATACCTCTGTTTTCAAGTTTCGCTTCGAATGATTTAAGGGCAGCTTGACCTGTATAACGTGTGATAACAACACTACTCACATAAAGTCCTTTTTCTCTATATACTTCGATGAGACGTAAAACATCTTGATCGTAAGTAATTCCTAAATCATGTCTTACTTTATTTTTTTCGATGTCAGCAGCATTGATAGAAATAATCATTTCAGCTTGATCAGCAAGTTGAAGTAACATTTGAAGTTTACTATCAGGAGCAAAACCTGGTAATACACGAGATGCATGATAGTCATCAAATAACTTTCCGCCGAATTCTAAGTAAAGTTTGTCACCAAATTGACTAATGCGTTCGCGAATATGTTCAGATTGCATCTTTAAGTATTTGTTATTATCAAATCCAATTTTCATTTTTAATCTTCCTTTTCTTATAAATTTAAGCCCTAAAGAAACTCGTTTCTTTTTAACAAAGATTAAGTGTATCATAGATAATGCATATAAGCACTAAAATAGTTCGTGAAAACAGATATTTCGTAAAAAATCACGAAGAAAAGATATATATTATATATATATATGTTTATTTGTGATGTATATCATGCGATTGTTGTGACTATTTTCAGTATGTGCAGATTTGTATAAGTATATTGGTTTTGTCTGTAATATTTTAATGAGAAGTATTTATAAGAATATATTATGAGAATATAATAAATTAAGAATAAGAGAAAAGTAAATAAAGCGTATGGAGGAAAGATGATAATGGCTATTAGAAATTTGCGTTATGATGAAGATCCAATCTTAAGAAAAAAATGTAAGGAGGTAAAAGAAGTAGATGATAAAATTAAACAAATGCTAGAGGATATGTTAGAAACATTACATCATACTAAAAATGGTGCAGCCATAGCAGCACCTCAAGTAGGCATTTTAAGGCGTTTGGTTGTCATAGACTTTTGTGGACAATTACTCAAATTAGTGAATCCTAAAATTATTAGTGAAAGTGGTACTCAGGAATGTGTAGAAGGCTGTTTAAGCTTTCCAAACCGCTTTGTCAAAACCATAAGACCACAAAAGGTAGTGGTAGAAGCTTTAAATGAATTAGGTGAAAAGGTAACACTTACAGGAGAAGGGGATATGGCAAAATGCTTTTGCCATGAAATAGATCATTTAGATGGTATCGTCTTCTTAGATCATGCTATAGAAGAACTTGAATAAGCTTAAAAACATATATATTTAACTAGGAACGTAATTAAAAATGGATATGTAAAAGGAATATTCTAAGTAGAAATAAGTTAAATATAGATAAAAGAACATTGTTGTTTAGTTACTAACTTTTATTTCCATTGACGTGAAAATAGCCAGCATCAATCTCACAGGTAAAGAGCTTACATTTGTAACTCATCTCATGTGTTATAGTTCAGAAGAAATAGCATGGTTTTATAAAAAACGTTGGGACATAGTGAAAATGCTGAAATAAAGATAAGCTTAATCAATTTAAAGTGTAAAATAAAAAATCAGCTATTCAAACATGTAACCAAGATGCAATGCTATAAAATAGCATTATTTAGTACTTCTTAAAACATGGAAAAGTGAATAGCAATCCAAGTAATTATACCCTTAGTGTATCTAACTTTACTGGATAAATATAGAAATTATTTTTTGAGTCTGTAAAGCATATTTGAGAAGTATAGGCCAATGGAAATTTTAGTTAGTAACTAAACATTAGTGAAAATAAATATAAAAAGATGTCTTACAATAAGACATCTTTTTTTGTGAAAAAATTAATTTAAAATAATAATAAATTCATGTTCATTTGTACAATTTTTTGAATTATAATATTTTTTATTAATAATAAAGGAGAATAGACATGATTAGAATTGAAGATAGAGCAGTACAAAGTTTTGAAATAGAGCACATTGCTAAAGTAAGAAGTTTAGCAGCAGAATGTACGCTATTTTTAAAGAAAGATGATACATTTCCTCTTAAAGAAACAGGTAAAATTGCTGTATATGGAAACGGTATTAGAAACACTATTAAAGGTGGGACAGGTTCAGGAGATGTTAATATACGTCACTTTGTAAATATTGAAGAAGGGCTTAAAAATGCAGGATTTGAAATTACAACAACTGCATGGTTAGATGATTATGATGACATTTTATATAAAGCAAAAGTAGCACACTATAGCAAATTACAAGAACAAGCTAAAGCACAAGGTGTTCCAGTATTAGGATTTGCAGTATTAGGAAAAGCTATGTTAGAGCCAAAATATGATATTCCATTAGAAGGAGAAGGCGATGTAGCAATTTATGTACTTGCAAGAAAATGTGGAGAAGGTGCAGATAGAGAAGTAAGTGCTGGAGACATTCAGCTTACAGAAGTAGAAAAACGTGATATCTTAGCATTAAATGAGAAATATGAAAAATTCATGCTTGTATTAAATGTAGGGGGAATGATAGATTTATCACCTGTTAAAGAAGTGAAAAATATATTACTTCTTGGACAATTAGGAACACCTACAGGAGATGTATTTGCAGATATTATTACAGGTAAAGCGAATCCATCAGGTAAGCTTACAATGACATGGACAGCTATCGAAGATTATTCATCTACAGAGGGATTTGGTCATAAAGATGATACATACTACAAAGAAGGTATTTATGTAGGTTATCGTTATTTTGATACAGTAGGTAAAGAAGTAGTTTATCCATTTGGTTATGGATTAAGTTACACAGAATTTGATGTGACACCAGTAGATCTCACATTAGAAGGACAAGAAGTAACTGTTAAAGCAAACGTAAAAAATATTGGTAAAGCAGCTGGAAAAGAAGTTGTACAAGTATACTACTCTGCAACAGGAACAAAGTTAGATCATGCATATCAAGATTTAGCAGGCTTTGTGAAAACAAAAGAATTACAACCAGGGGAAAGCTGCGTGGTAGCTGTAACATTTAATGTAATAGATATGGCAGCTTATGATGAAAAAATTGCTTCTTATATCTTAGAAAAAGGTCAATATATCATGCGTTGTGGTAACAGCTCAAGAAATACACATATTGCAGGTATTGTAGAAGTTAATGAAACAGCTATAACTAGAAAACTTAAAAATATTTGTGTAGGAGACAAAGTAGAAGAAGTAAAACCTGTAATGACTCCATACACACATGAAGGTGAAAATAAAGAAAGAGAAAATGCAAAAGTGGTAATGTTTGATACTTCAAGTATTGTAGCAGCACAAGCTATTTACTCAGAAGTTATGGCAGAAGTAGATGGTAATGGAAAAATCACTTGGGATGAAGTAAAAGCTGGTAATAAATCTATTGAAGAATTTGTAGGGACTCTTACTGATGAAGAACTTATTTATACTTGTATTGGAGTTTATACAGATGGAAATAAGGAGGATAGTGCCATCGGGGCAGCTGCATTTAGCGTAGCAGGTGCTGCTGGTGAAACAACTCACCGTTTAGATAAGTCTCATAACTTAGAAAAACTAGTATTAGCTGATGGTCCAGCTGGCATTCGTTTAAGTTCATCTTACAAAATTATAGATGGCATTGTTAAAGAAACAACTATTGCATTCGGTGCAGATGTTATTGAATTCTTAAATGTAGAAGAAGATGATCAATTAAGACCAGTTCCACCTACTGAGGCAGAACTTGCGGCTACAGAATATTATCAATACTGCGTAGCTATTCCAATCGGAACAGAACTTGCACAATCATTCAATGTGGAACTTGCAGAAACTATTGGGGATTTAGTAGGTAATGAAATGGAAATGTTTGGTGTACACTTATGGTTAGCACCTGCATTAAATATTCATCGTTCACCACTTTGCGGACGTAACTTTGAATACTACTCAGAAGATCCACTTGTAAGCGGATTAGTAGCAGCTGCAATTACAAATGGGGTACAATCACATAAAGGTTGTGCAACAACTATTAAACACTATGTATGTAATAACCAAGAAACAAACCGTTATTCATCAAATAGTATTTTAAGTGAACGTGCACTTCGTGAAATTTACTTACGTGGATTCGAAATTTGTGTCAAAGAGTCACACCCACGTGCATTAATGACATCATATAATTTAGTAAATGGTGAACATGCATGTAGTAGTAAAGACTTACAAACATATGTCCTTCGTGATGAATGGGGATATGATGGATTAGTTATGACAGATTGGCTTGCAACAACAGAAATCATGATTAAAGAAGGCAGCAAACATAGAGAAGCTTCTGCTGCTGGATGCTTAAAAGCAGGAAATGATCTTATCATGCCAGGAACAACTATGGACTTTAATGATATTATGAAAGCATTAAAAGATGAAAGTCATCCATACCATATCACAAGAGCAGAGTTACAAACATGTGCAATTCATATTCTCAAAGAAATTAAAGGATTAAGCTAAGTAGCTGGTGGGAGTAGTTGCCCCTACATCTATATCTTCCGTAAGTTATGATAGTCTAGATTCGATAATCAATGTAACAGTGGGAACTTGTAGCGTGATAAAGCAAGCGCTGCTCAAATAACCCACCTAAAACCACATTGATTATCTTCACCAAGACTATCAAGAAATTACTCCACAGTTAGAATAGTAGGGGCAATTGCTCCTGCTTCTACTTGGATAATTCTAAGGGAGAGAAAAGAAAAAGTCGGCTCATGCTGTAGTTAAGATGGGGTTGCCGTTAGTTATGGGGATGTTTATTATGGTACTTTATAATTTGGTGGATACTTTTTTTATAGGGCAGCTACATGATGACTATCAGTTGGCGGCTGTTAATTTGGCTTATCCGATTATTATGATGATGGTAGCTTCTGTTACTTTATTAAGTACAAAGCTAAAAAGATATGAACAGATGCAAATTGAAAGTAATTGGCAGGAAATTGCACAATAAAAATATAAGAAGAACTGGTAATTTGCCAGTTCTTCTTTGTATGAGAAATATAGGACGAGGTGTTATGATATTCATTAAATAATGCCAAGAGTAAATGAGGGTTTATAAGGGGCGTTTAAGTGAATTAGACTTGCGATAGACCATAGGGGTCATATGAATGTAGTATTTAAAGATTTTATTATAGTAACTAATATTATTAAAGCCTACATCAAGGGCAATTTCACTGATTTGTTTATCGGTAGAATCTAGGAGTTGAATGCTTTTGCTAATACGGTAATAATTAAGGTATTCGATAACAGACATTTGCGTCATACCCTTAAAGAACCTACAAAGTTGACCTTGACTAATATGAAAGGCATAGGCCATTTGCTCTAGAGAAATAGATTCAGTGTAATGGCTTGAAGCCAGGTAATCATAGATTTAATGCGAGTAATTTTATGGGTTTGGTCCTTTTCATGAGCTGAAATGTTTTGAGCAGCATGGGTATATAATATATACCATATTTCATAAATAGCGCATTTAATAAGAAGTTCATACCCCATTTCTTTACGTTCAAACAAATCTTTGATTTTATTTAAGTTTTGTAAAAGCGCCATACCCCAATTTTCATTAGGTGAAATATAACTTGGAAAAAATAAAAGACCAGTATTTACAGGCTCAATATATTTTTGCCAGATGGCATCACCTAAATGGCTATTGAGTAAATCAGGGTGAAATACAATGGCGTAGAAATCTAGGGGCATACCACAGGTTGTAGTTATAGCATGTAAATCATCAGATTTAATAAACACAATATCATTTTCTTTAACAGGAATTATTTGATTTTCAATTTGAAATTGAGCACAACCTTTAGTAATTACCAAAAATTCATATTCTGTATGCCAGTGGCATGCTAGTCTTTCAGTTATTTTAGGATTTGAACTCACTTCATGTACCATAAGTGGAAATAAAACATTGCCATGAGGCAGTTTTTCTTTAAGTAATTCGCTATTTTTACCCATATAGAATATCTCCCTATAAATAATCATTATTATGTTAGTTTTCGGCATATATGATGTAGTGAATTAGATTTACAATCATTATAATGTTATTAAATTATCAGTTAATGCTTTATGAGGGGGATAAATAATGCAATTTATAAATGATCATGGTGCGTTAGTTATTAAAACAAAAGGAGAAACAGTGCGAATTGAAGCATGGGGAGAAGATTCTTTTCGTGTACGTGCCACAATGTTTCCACAGTTTACAGGAAATGCATGGGCTTTAACAGAAAAAGTGCCAGCTAAAGCATGTAAGATAGAGATTTATGAAAAAAATCACTGGGTAGGAGATGGCACAATTGATAAGAGAGAATATGCTTCTATTACAAATGGACGTATGAAAGTAGAAGTAAACTTCGTAGGCATTCTTTCGTTTTTCAAAGATGATAAACTTATTCTACGAGAATACTTCCGTTTTTATGATGGAACTATTTCTAAAGGAAGCCGTTGCTTAAAGATTGTAGGGAGAGATTGGAAAGGTGTCATTGGTGGCAGTGATTATACATTGAATCTTAAGTTTGATAGCAATGATGGAGAAAAAATATTTGGCATGGGGCAATATCAACAACCATATATGGACTTAAAGGGTAGCATACTTGAACTAGCTCAACGCAACTCACAAATTTCTGTACCATTTTATATTTCTTCTTTAGGATATGGTATGCTTTGGAATAATCCAGCCGTAGGACGTGTTACTTTTGCTAATAACTATACAGAGTGGATTGCTCAGTCTACTAAAGAGATGGATTACTGGATTACAGCAGGGGATACACCTAAAGCAATTATGGCTTCTTATACTAATGTGACAGGACATGCCCCTATGTTTCCAGAAGATTTAATGGGACTTTGGCAATGTAAATTGCGCTATCGTACACAAGATGAAGTGTTGGAAGTTGCCCGCCAGTATCAAAAAGAAGGCATTAAAATTGATCAAATTGTTATAGATTTCTTCCATTGGACAGTGCAGGGAGATTGGAAATTTGATAAGAAATATTGGCCAGATCCTAAGGCTATGGTAGATGAATTACATGCAATGGGCATTAAAGTCATCGTATCAGTGTGGCCATCTGTAGACCGTAGAAGTGAAAACTTCTATCCAATGACAGAAAGAGGCCTTTTGATTAGAACTGAACGTGGTGCGATGCAAACTTATGATTATCAAGGGGACTGCGTAGAAATTGATCCATTTAATCCAGAGACAAGGGAATATGTGTGGGAAATTTGTAAGAAAAATTACTATGATTTTGGTATAGATGCTTTCTGGTTAGATAATTCAGAACCAGATTATGGTGTTTATGATTTTGATAACTATCGTTATTATGCAGGACCTGCACTTCAAGTAAGTAATATGTATCCTCAAATGTATAGCCGCATTTTCTATGACAAGATGAGTGAAAGGGGAGATGGAAGTGTTGTAAACTTATTACGTTGTGCATGGGCTGGCAGTCAAAAATATGGCAATGTGATTTGGTCTGGAGATATTCCAAGTACATTTGAAGCCTTTAGAGATCAATTACAATGTGGCTTAAATATGGGACTTGCAGGAATTCCATGGTGGACTACAGATATCGGCGGCTTTATGACAGAGGATGTAAATAATCCTGATTTTAGACAATTGCTTATTCGTTGGTATCAATTTGCAGTATATTCAGCAGTACTTCGCATGCATGGAGATCGCGGACCATACAATATTCCACCTCTTGATGATAGAGATTTTGGAGGGGGGTATTTACATACAGGACAACCAAATGAACTTTGGAGCTATGGCGAAGATAATTATCGCATTATGAAAAAATATTATGATATCCGTATTGCAATGCATGATTATATTAGAGATTTATATCAAGAAGCACATGAAAATGGTTCACCACTTATTCGTACCATGTTCTATGAATTTCCAGATGATAAGAAATGTTGGGAAGTTACAGATCAATACATGTTCGGTAGCGAATATTTGGTAGCACCTATTCTTCATCTCAATGAGTTTGAAAGAGATGTTTATTTACCAACAGGTAAATGGAGCCTTACATCTAATCAAATTGCATTTGATGGTGAACAAGTGGTACATGTCAAAGCACCTATTGACTATATGCCAGTATTTAAGAAAGTGTTATAAAAAATAAGTAAAGAAGCTATAACTAAGTTAGAATGGCTATTAGGACATTCAATCCTTTTAGGAGGTATGTTCAAAATATGATACTCAGATTCTAGAATGTAGAGCATTTGAACTATTAAAGCGTCTCCTAGAAGAACAAGTAGAAGTAAATGAAGAAGGTAAAACTGTTTCAAAGGATGGGAAGAGCCTTCATTCCGAAATACTTCAAAATCCAAGTGCTCCAGATGCAACTTATAGAGAGAAATATAGTGGAAATGTAGGATATGTTGCAAATCTAGTAGAAAGTTTTAATGACAATAGTGGTGTTATTACACATTATGATCTTAAACCTAACACCTATTGTGATATTAGATTTTGTGAAGATGTAATAGATGCTCTTGGTAAAGTGCCACAAGTCAATGTATTAGTAGATAGTGCTTACTATTCTTATGAAATGGATCAAAAGGCTAAAAAACAAGGGATTATGTAAAATAAAACAAAGATGATAGCTAAACAACTTTCATCAAGAGGGGGAACATTAATTTGTGAAGACTTGGGAGAAAGAGTGAATATAGGTGGTAAAGCAAAATGTTACTTAAAAGGAGAGTTGGAGGTATAATTAGGAGGTAGATATATTACGTACAATAGAAGGGAGAAACAAAATAATGACATTAGAAAGAACAAAAAAGGAGACTACTAAGCGCTACATTTTATTTATACTTAGTTTATTTTTTGCAGCATTAGGTGTAGCAATTACTAAAAAGGGAGAACTAGGTGTATCACCAGTTTCTTCAACAGCCAATATATTAAGTCTTAAATATACTACTTTATCACTAGGTAATTGGCTTATTATATGGAACTGTATTTTAATAGTAGGACAAATACTTATACTTAGAAAAAAATTTGAATGGATTCAATTATTACAAATTCCACTTTCATTTATATTTGGTTATTTTACTGATTTTGGTATGTGGATTGTAGCAGCTATTGAAGTAAATACATATATGATGCGAATTTTAATGATTTCATTAGGGACAGTAGTTGTAGGTTTTGGTGTTTCATTAGCCGTTATTGCAGATGTGGTAATGAATTCAGGAGAGGCCTTTGTAAAAGCTATTTCAGATACAATAAATAAGGAGTTTGGAAATATCAAAGTAATATTTGATGTGGCTTGTGTAACACTTGCCATCGTATTATCACTTATTTTCTTTGACTTTAGCATTCAAGGTACAAGAGAAGGGACAATTATTGCAGCTTTATGTACAGGATGGATTGTAAAATACTTCTGTAAACTGCTCAAATCGCCGCTTACAAAAGTGTTACAAGCGTAGAAAAATATGTTTAAATAAAGATTCAATAAATAACAAAAAGCTGCCCTGAAATGTTTTGACATTTTAGGGCAGCTTTTTGCTATAATATTTTGGATGGAAATATAAACAGAAGGAGCGTTAGACATGATAGGACTTGGTACAATTATCAATACATTGGCTGTTATTAGCGGGGGTATTGTAGGATTACTGTTAAAGAATGGTTTAAAGAAGCAGTTACAGGAATCTTTAATGCAAGCTTGTGGCATCACAACTATTTTTATAGGAATAGCAGGGGTGCTTACAAAGATGTTAGTGATTACAGATGGAAGCATTGGCACACAAGGCACTATGCTTCTTATCTTTTCTATGGTAATAGGTACAGCCTTTGGAGAATGGATGCATCTAGAGTTTAGAATGGACAATGTAGGTGAGAAGATTAAAAAGGCTGTTAAAAGAGAAAATGATAGTCAATTTGTAGATGGATTTGTCAATGTTTCATTAATTATTTGTGTAGGGGCTATGGCTATTGTAGGATCTATTCAAGATGGAATTAGTGGGGATTATTCGATGTTAGCAGCTAAAGCGGTTTTAGATGCGATTATTGTAATGATTTTTGCATCCACTTGTGGCATAGGTGCTGTTTTCTCAGCACTTGTAGTACTCGTATATCAAGGGAGTATTACATTAATAGCAGCTTTTTGCGGTTCATTTGTAAGTGATGCTATTATTAATGATTTATGTTTTGTAGGTTCTGCACTTATTTTTTGTGTAGGTATTAATGTAGCTTTTGGTAAGAAATTTCGTGTAGGGAATATGTTGCCAGCACTTTTAATACCCGTGGCATATGAGATTATTTGGCCGCTTTTAGGGTTTATGTAAATGTTTAAATAAAAAAGGAATACTAGAACGAATGACAGATTATTTAAAAGATGCAATGGCGATTGATGCAGTGAAAATTATTATAGATAGTGACTGGCGTATTAAAAAGAAGCCTGTAGAAAATTAACTTTAGAAGAAGTAAAAAAAGATATAGAATTTGTAATTAAAATCATAGAAATAAATATAGATGATGAAGAAATTATAAGCTGGTCCAATGAGGTAAAAGAAAGTTGTAAGCAGTGGTTAAATCAATACATTAGAATATGAAAATATATAGACGTTAATATATAATATATGGGTGTTTAAGAGTTATAAGTATATTTTTTGTAGACTTATGACTCTTTTTTTCACGCAAGCTACAAAAATCTGTCTACACTTTTTTAAACACAGAAAATTAGAGCCAACATATGATATAGAAGCTACAATAAGGCGATTTCTACCATAAGACCAAATCGTCAAAGACAGCAAGTAGCTGTCAGTACTACTGGAGTTTTATTTAATTATAGACTATCAATTGATATGAATTAACATCATATTTAAAAAATATATATCAGTTGTATTTCAAGATCATGGCATTGTAGAAGAAGGATCTCATCAGCAGCTCATAAGCAAGGTGTATATGCCAATATGTATAAGCTCCAAGCTACATATTATCAATAAGTGAAAGTATGTTAAATTTATTTAACATGGAAATAAATACATTAAGGTTTAAATGATTTTTTAGTATAGATACAGATTAAATACGTATACTATCAATGTAACTTCAAGGTAATCGAGAAGTTATATATATAATTTTTATATAATACTTTATATGCAACATTATAGGAGGCTCATGAAAATGGCAAATCAAAACGCTTTCGATTCTATGAAATATGAGGTAGCTAAAGAAGTAGGAGTACCATTAAAACAAGGCTATAATGGAGATATTACAGCTCGTGAAGCTGGAAAAATTGGTGGAACAATTGTACAAAAAGTGTTTGAACAATACAAAGGATCACACCAAGGATAAGAACAATAAAGTAGAATATAATATTTAAAAATGAGAATAAAATAGGG
>NZ_BBCG01000026.1 GCF_001311925.1 Cellulosilyticum ruminicola JCM 14822 | reverse complement strand
TTAAAATACTAGAACTAAGAAAGAGTGCCACTAAATTATAATTTGTGGCACTCTTTCTTTGTAAGGAAAATAAAACCCATGAAAAAGTCCTTTATGATATAATTAAGCATATAAAGGTCAATACTTAGTTTAAATGATTAAGCATTGAGATTTAAAATAGTATGAGACATTTGAGTATAGATATAAAAATAAGGAGAAAGAGATGTACAAAGAATACAATAATAAAATCCCACAGGATGCTTTAGAGATTATTCGCTGTATCGAAGATGCTGGATATGAAGCGTATATCGTTGGGGGCTGTGTAAGAGATTTATTAATGCAAAGAGAGCCTAATGACTGGGATATTACAACGTCAGCAAAACCTGAGGAGATTAAAAAAGTTTTTAAGAGAACATATGATACAGGGATTAAACATGGTACAGTTACAGTTATTTTAAATAAAGAACATTTCGAAGTAACAACTTACCGTATCGAAAGTGATTACAAAGATTTTAGACATCCTGAAAATGTAAGTTTTGTAGAGGATATTGCATTAGATTTATCAAGACGTGACTTCACAATGAATGCCATTGCATATCACCCAGAAAGAGGATTCGTAGATCCATATGAAGGAATGAAAGATATTCAGAGAGGATGTATTCGCTCAGTAAGAAATGCTGTAGAACGTTTTACAGAAGATGCCCTTAGAATATTACGTGCTGTAAGATTTGCAGCTCAATTAGGTTTTGAAATAGAAGATGAAACAATAGAGGGTATTTGTGAATGTAGAGATTTACTGAGACATATTAGCAAGGAACGTATTCGTGATGAATTTCTTAAAATTTGTATTTCACCTAGACCAGAATACATTAATAAGCTTCATGAATTAGACCTTTTAGAATACATTATTCCGGAATTTATCCCAACTTATGAAGTACCACAAAATAACCCACATCACATTTACAATGTGGCGCAACATACAATCGTGGCAATGCAAAATTCAATGTCAGATGTAATATTACGTTTAACATTACTTTTACATGATATTGGTAAGGTTTCAACGAGAACAACTGATGCTAAAGGTATTGATCATTTCTTCAATCACCCAGTTAAATCAGCGGAGATTGCAAAACATGTATTAAGAGATCTTAAAATGGATAATAACTCAATTAAATCAATTAGTTTATTAATCTTATTCCATGATTATTATATCAAACATCAAATGGATAAAGTGTTAGTGAAAAACATTCTAACACAAATTGGACCAGAGTTATTTGATTTATTACTTTTAGTTCAAGAAAGTGATGTAAAAGCACAAAATCTAGAGATGTTAACACCTAAGTTAGAAGGCATTAAACTTCAACGTAAGATTAAAGATGAGATTATTATAAACAATGAACCATATAATAAGGCAATGCTTGCTATTACGGGACAAGATCTCATTGAATCAGGCATTCCAAGAGGAAAGGCCATTGGTGATTTATTAGATAAAGTACTAGAAAAGGTTATCAAAAATCCTGAAGAAAATGAACGTGAACTTTTAATTAAATATTGTCATACTGAATACGCTAAAATGTAATATAGTAGGATTTTATGGGGAAGAGGAAATCTAAAGTGACAATGAATAAAAAGCAGATTTTAATAAGTTTGTATAGTGTAGGTATTTTAGGCATAGCGATTATTTTAATTAGAATGCTTAT
The DNA here is from genome assembly GCF_001311925.1 of Cellulosilyticum ruminicola JCM 14822. Classification (GTDB taxonomy): domain Bacteria; phylum Bacillota; class Clostridia; order Lachnospirales; family Cellulosilyticaceae; genus Cellulosilyticum; species Cellulosilyticum ruminicola. Next base: position 45,801 of record NZ_BBCG01000026.1, on the reverse strand, counting down.
TTGTGGCATGAATACGGTCATGAATCCAGATGCAATGTTGCCATTTACATATGGTGACCAAGCAAATTTCTTCTTGAGTATACTTGCTGTACCTATATGTATTGTAAGCTTTTTATTATTTAAACAGTAAAAGGGAAAGTAAGATTCTTATTATTTATTCCATGTATAGTCATAGGATATTGGTTTATAGAATTAGTTGTGCTTGTGGTTATAATGTTTGTACAAGGTATTATACAGGTAGCACAGTTAAAATAAGACATAAAAATAAGCTCTCTTTTATAGTAGACAGTAATAAAGACTGTTTATCATAAGGAGAGCTTATTTTATTATTAAAATTCTCATCTAGTGACCTAATTATTAATAGCTGAAGTAGTTGTTTCCTGTGAGCTATTATTAACCTTTTCTACATTTGTTATTTGAGCTGTAGGGGTTACTTTAAGCTGAGATAAATCAAAATATGTAATACCAAAGATGCTATTTGAATCATCACGTTTGATATAACATATATTTTCATCTTTTATTACATTGCCCATGGTTAAACTAGAAGTTGAACCATCATTAAGTGTGATAGTTATTTTAAGAGATGGTTTATTGAAACCATAAGCATCTAAAATAGCTGCATCAGGATTGTTTGTAATAAATTTTTGGATTTTGCTACTTGATAGATAGGAAATGAAGTTAGTAACAGTAGCGGTATTTAGATTTTGAGCTTTAAAGAACAGTTGAGTTTGAGGCTCTGTCCCTGCATACTCTGGTGTAATAATGTGGGTTTGACCACCTAAAGTAAGTTTAATTTTTTTGATAGTGTCCTCACTAAAGTTAAGTAAGTCCTTATTTCTCCAACTATTTACATCTGTTTTTAATGCTGTAAAAGCACTATGAGAGATTGTATAGACAGTGTCAGATAGGGGTGCATAAACATAATCTGTTAAAGAATTTATAGTATTACCTTTAACAAGAATATATTCATTACCTTCATTGTCATACATTGTAATAGAAGAAGAACGTTTATTAATACCATAAAGCTCTAGATTAGTTGGTGATGTTTCAATGACTTCCTCAAATAGAGGTTCTTTGAAAGCTGAAATCACGTTGTAGATATAAAGGGCATCACCTTGAGCTTGAATAGGTTCTGAAATGAACCATTTGTCATTTTTGCGATCAGCTGTTAACTGCTGACCAGAATGTTTGTAAACAACTTTGGTAATATCAGCTGCTGATTTTGACCAAAGTATAGGTGTCATATTCGTTGTATCAGCGAAAGCAGTACTGTCTTGTCTTTGTTGATAAAAAATGAGACAGACGAAAGATACAACAAATACGAGGATAGGAATAAGCCAACCTTTTCGTTTCATTACCCATACCTTCTTACTTTTAAAATATTAATACATAACAAGTGTAATTATATCACACAAGTCATAATATGAAACCCTATAAAATATGTTTATATAGCAAATATTATATGTAAAAAAATGGTAGACTATATTTTTTATTAAAGTAGATATTTTTTAGCCTATATACACATATAAATAAGAAGACGAGAATTAACTTAATGTTATTAAAATAAAAAGTGCGGGATGGGGGGAGAACGTTGTGCGACCAGTAAATAGGGAGTTGTTAGCACAGTACGACATTAGTGTGAAGAAATTACAATATATACGCAGTAACTACTATTTAGACACAAATCGTGGGAAATTTATGCTTAGAAAGGTAGACTTGCCTAGAGAGCAGATATTATTTGATTACGAGGTCGACACCCATCTGAAAGATAATGGATTTGAGGAAATCAATGCTATCTTCACTACTAAGAAGAAAAGTCCTTTTGCAATGGCCAATGGTCAGTGTTACATTATGCAGGAACATGTAAACTGTGATGAAACGGATTTCAAAGACTTGAAGGACCTTAGAGAGACGATATTAGTGTTAGCCCGTTTCCATAAAGCTTGCAGAAGGGTAGAGAGTAAAACGAGAGATGTAAATACGGTAAGAATTAAAAATATTTATGAGTATTATTGCAAACGTATGAGCGAAAATGCAAAGCTTAAGAAAAACATGTTATCACTTAAGCAAAAATCAAATTTTGAAATTATGTTTTTGGATAGCGTTGAGGAGTATCGTAAATTAGAAGAAATGGCACTAGAGATCATTAATTATGAGGTGGTAGAAAAGCTCATTGAAGAAGTTAAGGCAAAACGGTTAATTGCACATAAAGATTACACGTATCATACAGTTAATAAGACAGACATGGACACATACATAATTAGCCAAATTGATTTATGTGGTTATGACATTCAGATTTTAGATTTAGCTCATATTTTAGCGAAGATTATGCAAAAGAATGATTGGGACAATAAGATATTATATGATTTAATTGATGCATATAATAGTATTAGAACATTATCGGAAAATGAATTTAGGTTGCTTAAGTTTATGATGATTTATCCTGAAAAATATAATAGTATTTGTTACAAGTACATTAGTTCAAAGAGACGTTGGAATTACAGTATGTTTGAACAAAAATGGGAAAATATGCTTGTCTATAAGGATAAGCAATTGACAACAGCTAGGTTAATAAGTACATGGTAAAGGTTGAGGTGTTGCAAGTAAGATTAGCAACACCTTATTTGCATATTTAGATTTATTGACTTTTGAATGGAAGTGGTTAAAATTAAGGTAAATAAGAAGAATATTGAATGTGCTAAAAGGAGGGCTAGAGTGAAGAGGAATAATAAGAGTTTTGTAATAAGTATGATGGCTTCAGCTGTAGTGGGATTCATCATTTTAATGATGGCTATGTTTATGGGAATTAAGCATTATATGGGGCATGATATAAAAGATACAATTCAAGAAAGCTGCTTAAAAAAAGAAGAAACCTTAGAAAATGTGGAATATACCACAACGATACTTGCAGTAGTTACTGATATAACGGAAACTGGCATTAGTGCAATGGATATAGAAAACTCAGTAGAATTTGTGAAAACTATTGATCGTACAACTAAGTTTGCGGATGCTTATGGTAGGACAATTCCTGTTTCTTCTATTCAAAAAGGAGATATTGTAGAAGTTGTTTATGAAGAAAATAAAGAATGTATCCTTTCAATTAGTAAATCTAATAAGGCTTGGATTAAAGAAAAGGTGAATGGTCTTAAGGTAAGTAAAGAAGCACAAAAAGTAAAATTATTTGATAGAGCCTATACATATGATAAAAACATTGTCATATTAAATGCAAAAGGAGAAGATGTTAAAATAGAAGACATTAGTGCTTATGATATTGTAACTGTAAAAGGGATTGATAATAAAATCCTTAGCATTTATGTTGAAAGGTTATCAGGAAGTATTAAAGTTATAAATATTCCAGATCATAATGGACGATTAGAATTAGATATTAATAAGATGATTCCTTTAAGCGAATTAACAATGCCTATTGAAGTAACAGCTGGTAAACATAAGATAGTTGTTAGTATTAAAGGTTACAATGATATGATTGAAGAAGTGGAGATTGCACCAGGAGAAGTTTATGAGCTTTCATTAAATAGTGTGGATAGAGCATATACTAATGTAAATATAGTTATGGCTAATTCAGATGTAGAAGATTATACAATAAATATAAACAATAAAACTTACACTAAAGATGAGAAAATATCATTACCACAAGACATTTATACATTTAAAATTACAGCTAAAGACTATAAACCTTGGTCAAAACAAGTGGTGCTAAATAAACCTAATCAAACGATTAAAGTCGTTCTGAAAAATGATAAACCTGAAGAAGAGGAAAATAAAGAAGATACTACTTCAAACGACTCGACTGATCAGAATAATGGAACAAATAGTAATACTTCTTCCACATCAAAAGGAGAAGCTAATAATACAGCAGCAACAGGAGAGACAAGAACAATAGATATTTCTACAGATCCAGTAGGTGCAAAAGTATATATTAATGGTGTTAATAAAGGAACAACGCCATATAAAGCTACTTTAACATTAGGAAGCTATAGTATCCTATTAGAAAAAGAAGGATACGAAGTATACAGCACAAGTATTATCTTAGATGGCAGTGATGCTCAAACAGGATTCTTATATGTATTAACACAAAATGAGTAAAAAGCAGAAAGAAAGACTAAGCATGAATTAATATGTTTAGTCTTTCTTTTTTATTTTGCTTATTCTTAGAATAGGACGAGATTTTTTGTAATAAGTATAATAATAAAATACCTAAAAGAGGTGCAAATTTATGTTTAACATAGGAGATTATGTGGTTCGTCAATCATATAATAAAGACATTTTGTTTCGCATAACCTATATATCACCTAATCAAACGGCCAGACTCAAGGGGATTTCTTATCGTGTTATAGCTGATGCGCCAATAGGAGATTTAATCTTAGCAGATGGTATGCGATTTACTAATAAAGAAACGGATACTATGAATAAAATCCAACAAACAGTAGAAATGATTATTAAACAAAGAACAGATGAAACAAAAGGTAAGGAGAATACTTTAATGAAGACTGGTACAGTACTTCATATAGATGGGGATTCTTTCTACTTAAATTTATGTCTTAAATATTATGAAACATTAGGGTTAAATGTTGTAGGTGAACATGTACCAGAGGCAGAACAACCTAAAAAATAAAATATCTTATAGAAAAATATTCACCGGATATTTTAGTACTTACAGGACATGATTCTTTAAATAAGTCTTATAAATCGCTTCAGGATGTGAATGAGTATAAGAATTCTATTTATTTTATTGATGCTGTTAAGAAAGCAAGGAGTATTAAGCCGACTGTAGATTCATTAGTTATTTTTGCAGGGGCATGTCAATCTTGTTTTGAAGGGATTTTAGCAGCAGGGGCAGATTATGCGGCATCACCAGGAAGAGTTTTAATTCATGCTTTAGACCCTGTATTTATCGTAGAAAAGATTGCACATTGTCCATTCAATAAAGTGTTGCCTATAGAAGAAGCTATAGAAAATACTATTACTAAGTTTAATGGTCTAGGTGGTTATGAAACATTAGGTAAATGTAGGCGTGGGGGGCCTGTTATAGAGGTTAAATTAAAACAAGAAAAAGCTAAACCTTTAGATATAGAACAGATGACAGATGAAGAAATAGATAGAGAGTTAGCTAAACCATTATTTGAAGATAGTGAAGAAGAGTTTAAGGAAAAAATGAAGACTTACATGAAATGTATCAATATAGAATCTAAAGAATAGGCTTAGAAGGATAAAGTTTTAGCATAAAGTACCAAAGATAAGAATATATATGTAAATAGAGATAGTTAGTCCAAATTCGTTTGGGCTGTAGATAAATTTCTAGGAGGGGGAAGAAAGGTATGGCAGTGGAACTTGTAAGAAAGCCTGTTACATTAGAAAGCATGACTAGAAAAGAAAGCGTACAAGTAATAAAAGAACGTGATATTATCGTGCCAGATGGTAAACCAGATATGCAAAATGTTGTGCAGTTAGACAGCTCAGTAGTAATGGATCAAATAGATGTAAGTCAAGATAAGGTTATGTATAGAGGAAAGATTAATGTGAACATATTATATACAGCACCTAATAATCCTAGTTGCATTTATACAATGAAGAGTTCAATACCTATTGATGATTTTATGATTATGGAGGGCGTTGATAAAGAACAACGCATAGACTTCAAATATGATATTGAATATACTAGTTATAATATTTTAAATGAACGTAAAGTTAATGTTAAAGCTATTATGCAAAATGAAGTATATGCTACAAGCAGCGATGAAATATTATTCTTAACAAGTGTTCAGACGGATGCACCTATCCAAACAAGAGAGCAGGCAGTTGAAATTGTTAGCTTGGCTGTTGAAAAAGAAGATAAGGTTATCGTTAAAGAAGATTTAACAGTAGCTCAAAATAAACCAAGTATTGGAGAAATCATTAAATCATCAGTTCAAATTCAAGAAGAACAAATTAAACGTACGGAAAGCGAAATTAAATATAATGGTATTATTGAAGTCACAACAATGTACAAAGCAAATAATGATGAAACGAATATTCAGATTATTAATCATAGAGTACCATTTGAAGGTGCTATTGAGAATCTGAAAAATGAAGAAGAAGTTTACTGGGATTGTAGACTTAGTGTAGAATCCGATTATATGCAGATTACTCCTGACTATGATGGTGAAGATCGTGTTATTGAATCAGAGTTTGTAGTAACAGCTAAATATGCTAAGTATAATCGTTCAGAGGAAACATTAGTTTCTGATATATACTGCCCAGGTAAAAAGGTAGCAGCTAGTGAAAGAATGGTAGAATATATGACACTCTTTAATAGAAGTGAACTTTCAATTCCTAAGAAAGATTCTGTTTCTATTGAAGAAATCCAAACAGAAAATTTAGAAGTATTTAGTGTAGAAATTAAACCAACAGTAGAAGAGAAAGTTATATCAGATGACAAGCTGACAATTCGTGGTATGTTAGAACTTCGTGCAACATGTCTTGTAAATAATGAAATAAATAGTATTGAAACAGTAGTAAATGTGGTGCCATTTAGTCAAGAAATAGACATTAGAAACATCTCTGATAAAGTATTAGTTATTCCTAATGTCACAGTTAAAGATACAAAGCTCTATGCACAAACTAAGAAAGAGCTTGTACTTGATTACTTATTAGACTGCACAGCAGAAGTTTATTCTAAGGAAGAAATCAAAGTTTTAGATGAAGTAACATTAGAGGATATGACGGCTGAGGAATTAGATAGATATCCAAGTATGACAATTTATCAAGTTCGAAAAGGTGATAGCCTTTGGGGAATTGCAAAACGTTTCAATACCACAGTTAAAGAAATTCAAGATATCAATGATATCGAAGTTTCAGAAAATCTCAAAGAAGGTCAGAAAATAATAATCCTTAAAAAGGTTAAGTTTTAAGGTTATTATAAATGCTTTAAATAAGGTGATGTTACGCAGTTTATATTGTGTAGCATCATTTTATTTTTAGATACAGTTAACAGAATATAAAAATTATCAATATATGATATAAGAAAAGAGGCATAGGAGAAAAGATTATAAGGAAGGGGAGAGAATAAATGCATGAGTGAATAAATTAAGAGTAGACGAAATTAAAACGAAAATAAGACAGGGAAACCTAGAGAATTTAAACGCTAATCAGAAAAGAATATATAACCAATATAAAGATAAAAGAGAATACATGAGCCAAATCATGCAAACGCCATATATAGCAGCAGACTATCCGGATAAAAAATTAAAGATGTTATCATGCGAAAAATATGAGTATAGAAAGGTGCTAAAAGGAAAAAGTAAAATAGCAACTATAAAGAATATGGTAGAAGCAATTGCAACCATAGGTGTACCAAAATCAAATGATATAGACAAAAATACCATAAAAATCTCCCCTTTTCAAATAAAAATGGTAGGACAAGTGAATAGTGATAAAACTAATATAGAATTGATGTATAATTTTGCAAAAGACGGGTATGGTTATGTTATAGGTTTAAAAGAAGGTGAAAAAACTTATACAATGAGAAATGAATGGGGTGAACATATTGAGAAATTAGACAAGGAAGGAGAGGCAGACGTAAAAAAGTATTCTAAAGTATATGATAATGCAAAAGAGTATTCTAGTGCAAATGACAAAAAATATAAGGGCAATTGTATAGAACTATAGGAATAAAATGGAGATGATGTTGAATAAAATATATACATACTATTTTTGTTTTATTTTATTCGTAATTAAAGTTGAAAAAAAATGTATATTAGATAAGGGTGGTATATTTTAACTTATTTGTGGATATTGTATACAGGGAATACATTCTCATTGACTTTGTATTTTATAAGAGTTTATAATAATATCAAATAAGTCAATTAGGTTAAGGGAGCGAACTATGAACTCAATTATACTCAAAGGGAGAGCGAAAATAAATTTAACATTAGATGTAGTTGGTAAAAGAGAAAATGGATATCATGATTTACAAATGATTATGCAGAGTATAAATTTATACGATACTATTCAAATTCGTAAAACAAGAACAGAAGGTGTTCGCTTAACAGCAAATTATTCATGGTTACCAACTAATGAAAAAAATATTGCATATAGAGCAGCAGAGTTATTTTTTGAGGAATCGGGTATTCGTGGTGGCGTAGCAATTGAAATTACTAAAAGAATACCAGTAGCAGCTGGTCTTGCAGGAGGAAGTACAGATGCAGCAGCTACATTAGTAGGGCTTAACCGATTATATGAAACATATTATTCAAAACAAAAACTGATGGAAATGGGACTAAAATTAGGAGCAGATGTACCATTCTGCATTTTGAGAGGGACAATGTTAGCTGAAGGGATAGGTGAAGAACTTACAAATTTACCATCGATTCCATATACACATGTGGTGATTGTTAAACCACCAGTAAGTGTATCAACAGCATTAGTATATAAAACCTTAAATATAAATACAATTAAAAAGCACCCAAATACAGAAACGGTTATGCAAGCATTACATCAAGGAGATGTACAACAAATCGCACAAAATATGGCTAATGTATTAGAAGAAGTAACTATTCCAATGCATCCAATTATTGATGAGATTAAACAAGGGCTCATGGCACAAGGTGCAATAGGTGCAATGATGAGCGGTAGTGGTTCAGCAGTATTTGGGTTATTCAATACAAAAGAAGCCGCACAAAGAGCTGCTAAACACTTTAAAGTAAAGTGCGGGATGAGAGAAGTATATGCAACTACCACTTACTCAAAACTCGAACGTAAGAAAAAACGTGGAAGAAGAAAAGGGGATACCCCAAAGAGAGGTGTAAAAGAATGCTAGAAGATATGTACAACATGAAAATAAATGAGTATTTACCATTACGTGATATTGTATTTCAAACATTAAGAAATGCAATCATTACTGGAGAACTTCAACCAGGAGAACGTTTAATGGAAACGCAATTAGGCGAGAAGCTTGGTGTAAGTCGTACACCAATCAGAGAAGCTATCCGTAAATTAGAATTAGAAGGACTTGTAGTAATGGTACCTAGAAAAGGTGCACAAGTGGCTCAATTTACAGAGAAGGACATTCAAGATGTGTTAGAAGTTCGTGGTGCTTTAGAAGCATTAGCGGCTAAAATTGCATGTAAACGTATGGATGATCGTATATTCTTAAAGTTACAACTTGCAATTGCAGAATATAGTTATGCAGCTAAAAACAAAGACTTGGAAATGATGATTGAAAAAGACGTAGAATTCCATGAAATCATCGTTAACGCAACACAAAATGATAAACTTATTCAGATTTTCAATAATTTAAGAGAGCAAGTAAATCGTTATCGTATTACTTACTTAAAAAATACAGAAGACGCAGAAGCTGTACAGGCAGAACACTTAGAAATTTTAGAAGCACTTAAAAACAAAGATGAAGATTTGGCAAGCAGTTTAGCTTCTAAACATATTCAAACACAATGTGCATCTATTACAGATTACGTAAGACACCAGTACAAGTAAACAAAATAAACAATAACTAAACAATTATTGAGGGGATGTCCCTTATACTAGCTGATTTAGGTAAATTGTGAGGATGTTCTCATTAAGTTACTACATAGGCAGCAGAGTATAAGGAATATCCCTTTAATAAATTTAGCATTAGCCCACATAGTGATTCTTTACATAAAAAGTTTTAGTTGCATATATTGGAGGTTTGTTAAAATTGTCACTAAAAAATATTAGGAAATGAATAAAATATAGTTTGATAAGCTTAATACTATAAGAGAATAAGTTGAAAGACATACAGAAATTGGATAAAGAGGCGTAAGGATAAGACAAATGTATGTGCTAAATTGAATAAAAGGATTATTCTTTTTTATATTCTGAAAAAAATTCATACAATTAAATAAAATAGGAAATATTTATAAATATATATTTTTGTCTAGTAGCATTCTAGAAAAATTAATGATAAAATATAGGCAATAAAAATAAATAAGCTGTAGGAGGAAGTATAGATGGATTACAAAGCAAGTTATCAACAATGGTTAGAAAGTGATATGATTGATGAAGCAGTCAAGGCCGAATTATCGGACATTACAGATGAAAAAGAAATTGAAGATCGTTTTTATAAAAACTTAGAATTTGGAACAGGTGGGCTTAGAGGTAAAATTGCTGCTGGAACAAATCGTATGAATATCTATACTATTGGTAAAGCAACTCAAGGACTTGCACAATATTTAGTAACAACATTTGATGCACCAAGTGTAGCAATCGCATATGATTCTAGAAATAAATCAGATGTATTTGCAAGCGAAGCAGCAAGAGTTCTTGCAGCAAACGGTGTAAAAGTATATTTATATGAAAGCTTACGTCCAACTCCAATGTTATCATTTGCAGTAAGACATTTAGGAACACAAGCTGGTATCGTAATTACAGCATCACATAATCCAAAAGAATATAATGGTTACAAGGTATATGGCAGTGATGGTGGTCAATTAACAGACAACGCTGCAAACATGGTATTAGGATATATTAATGAAACAGATATCTTTGGTGGTATCAAAACTATGAGCTTAGCAGAAGCTGAAAAACAAGGACTACTTGTATACATTGGTTCAGATGTAGACAATGCATACTATGAAAAAGTTGAAGGACTTGTTATTAATAAAGAACTTGTAAAAGAAAAAGCATCTGAACTTAACATCATTTATACACCAATTCACGGTAGTGGAAATATCCCAGTTCGTACAATGCTTAAAAGATTAGGATATACAAATGTACATGTTGTAAAAGAACAAGAATTACCAGACGGTAACTTCCCAACAACATCATATCCAAATCCAGAAAATGCACAAGTATTCGAAATCGCTATCGATATGGCTAAGGAAATTAGCCCAGACTTAATCTTCGGTACAGACCCAGACTGTGACCGTATTGGTGTAATCGTTAAAGAAGATAGTGGAGAATACAAAGTATTAACAGGAAATCAAGTTGGTGTACTTTTATCAGAGTACATGCTTAATGCTAGAAAAATCGGTGGCATCTTAAGTCCAAAAGATACACTTATTAAAACAATCGTTACAACAGAGATGGTTGCAAGAGTAGCAGAAGCTTATGACGCTCAATTAATGAATGTATTAACAGGATTCAAATATATCGGTGAAAAAATCGAAGAGTTCGAACAAACAGGTTCTAACACATTCGTACTTGGATTTGAAGAAAGTTATGGATACTTATCAGGTGGTTTCGTAAGAGACAAAGATGCTGTTATCGCATCAGTACTTATTGCTGAAATGGCACTTTACTACAAAACACAAGGTAAAAACTTAGCACAAGCACTTAATGACTTATTTGAAAGATACGGATTCTACAAAGAAGCACTTGTATCTATTCAAATGGAAGGTAAAGACGGCCAAGAAAAAATCGCTGAAATGATTACAGCACTTAGAAATAATCCACCAGTAGAAGTTGATGGTGTAGCAATCAATGTAGCAGAAGACTACAAATTATCTACAAGAAATGATAAAGTAGCAGGTACAACAGAAACAATTAACTTACCAAAATCAAACGTACTTAAATTTATCTTAGCTGACAATAGCTGGTTCGTAATCAGACCATCTGGTACAGAACCAAAAGTAAAAATCTATGCTTCAGTAGTAGGTGAAAATGCAGCAGATGCAGAAGCTAAAAGTGTAAAATTCGTTGATGCAATCAAAAAAAATTCTCAACGTATAAAATATAAATATATTTATATATAAGTAAGTTCCGCTGAGGGACTCCTATCAGAGGAGCCCCTCAGTTTTTTATACATAAATAATACTCAAATAAACACAATTAAATAACTCATATATAAGCTTGAAGTAAGACTGAAGGGGAACAGAGAAAATACTAGAAAGCACATAATAAGGACAAATGAATATTAACTAGATATGTAAAACCAGCATTTAACTCACGAATAATGTAGGAGGCATATAAATGTTAAAGATAAGTCCAGTATTTAAAGATTATATTTGGGGCGGTACAAAGCTCAAGACTTTATATGACAAAAAAAGTGATTTAGATATTGTGGCTGAAAGCTGGGAACTTTCAACACATAAAGATGGTCAATGTACTATCGCACAAGGGCCAGATGCAGGAAAAACATTAGCTGAGTATATCAAGGGAAAAGGGGGCAATATACTCGGTTATCATGCACAGCATAGTGATGAATTACCTATTTTAATTAAACTCATTGATGCTAGAGATAACCTATCTGTTCAGGTTCACCCAGATGAAGAATTTGCAGCAATCTATGAAGGCGATCATGGAAAAACAGAAATGTGGTATATCCTAGAAGCCGAAGAAGGGGCACAACTTGTTTATGGCTTCAGAAAAGATATGACTAGAGAAGAATTTGAAGAACGTATTCAAAACAATACACTAACAGAATCATTAAACTATGTAGATGTTAAAAAGGGCGATGTATTCTTCATCCAGCCAGGCACAATGCATGCCATTGGTAAAGGAATTCTTATTGAAGAAGTACAACAAAGTTCAAACGTCACTTATCGTGTTTATGACTATGGCAGAAAAGGAGCAGATGGGAAACCAAGGCAATTACATATCGACAAAGCAGTTCAAGTTACAAACTTAGAACAAGCAAGTCACGCAAAAGTTGAATATACTTTAGAACAAGAAGACGGCTACGCAAGAGGAATCCTTGCAAAATGTAAATACTTTATTGTAGAACGTCTCGATATTACAAAAGAAATTGCCATGTACTGCGACGAAAATTCATTCCACTCACTTCTCGTAACAGAAGGTAATCTCAAAGTATATTCCGATACAGAAACACTAGAAGCCAAAAAAGGTGATAGTATTTTTATCCCAGCTGGTTCAGGGAATTATAAAATTCAAGGAAAAGGACAAGTTATACTTTCAACAATCTAGGGGGAAAAATGAAAATAAATCCGAAATTTACTCAAATAATTATAGTAATAGCAATTATCCTAGGTAGCATCTTTTTTACGGCCGGTTCTCACAACTTATTACCATGAACAAAGCAGTCAAAGAAATTTCAGACATAAACAGTGAAACAAGCTTCAACTTAAAAGAAGAGACAAAAGTAAAAGTCACATACAGATACGTAGCAGAAGAAGGTAATTTTGATATCCTATTACAAAATCAAAACAAGAAAGCAGAAACCCTGATTACAACTCAAAACAAAGGTGAGCAAACCCTCAAAAAATTTATTTTATCCACAAGCTCAATCAACGTTTAAAAAGCCCAGTTAACCCTTGATTAGACAAGCCCGGAAGAAAATTTTATCTAACCTTCGACCAAAGGGAGGGTTAAGGAAAATTTTGTTCTGGCCTTTATCCACACGAAGTAAATAACCTAAAACCTCTATCTATCAACCCTACTAAAAAATAAATCGAAAGAAATGTATTGTTTTTTCTCACTTTTGGTTATATTTTATTAATAGGCATCAATAAAGATATATATAGACAAACACATCATCAAGCTATATGAATCTCATCTCTTACAATACAAAAATAGTAATATTGGAGTAGGAAAGTGGATAGGAGGAGAATAATGAAGATATTAATAACAACAGATGCGTTTTCACCAATGATCAATGGTGTTGTAACATCAACAATGAACTTATATGAGGAACTTACTAATCTGGGGCATGACGTAAGAATCCTTGCATTAGCCAATGATCATCATTCAAGAAGAGTAGGTAATGTATATTATATTCATTCTTTTGGGGTAAGGTTTTATCCGAATGCAAGAGCAACAGTGTATATCGTAATCGCTATATTGATGAGATTATGGAATGGCAGCCTGATATTATTCATACACAAACAGAGTTTTGTACGTTCTTTATTGCTAAGCGTATTGCAAGAAAGTTAAATATTCCAATAGTGCACACATATCATACAATGTATGAATACTATACAAACTACTTTATAAAAAATGAAGTAGTAGGACATAAGGCGGTTGTATTATTTTCAAAGGAAATTATCAAAAATGTAGAAGCGGTCATCGCACCGACTATTAAAACGAAAAATACATTAGAACAATATGGTATACAAACACCTATTGAAATTATTCCAACAGGTCTTAAGTTGGATAGATTCCAAGAAAAAATGTCCGATGAAGAACGGAGTAGACGTAGAAGAAAATTAGGGATAAGTGATCAAGATAAGGTACTCATTACAGTTGGAAGATTAGGTAGTGAGAAGAATATAGATGAAATACTTGCCAATCTAGTAGAAATTCTTAAGGAGCATAAAGATATCAAAATGCTTATTGTAGGTGATGGGCCTCATAGAGAAGCATTACAGGAAGAAGCAGAAAAATTACAAATAACAGACAATGTTATTTTCACAGGCATGGTTCCTATTGAGGAAGTGCATAACTATTATAAGTTGGGTGATATTTTTGTAAGTGCCTCTATCAGTGAGACACAAGGATTAACTTATATTGAAGCTTTAATCAGTGGATTGCCACTTTTATGCAGACAAGATGATTGTTTAAATGGGGTTTTAATAGATGGCGAAAATGGTTTCGCCTATAATTCTAAAGAAGAATGCTTAGCATACTTAAGAAAGCTTTTAAAGGATGGTGCATTATGTGCTAGATTAAGTGTAAATGCAGCTGAAGGAGCAGAGAAGTTTAGTGCTAAGGCATTTGGTGAGTCTGCGGCAGCTTTATATGAACGTGTTATAGAGAACTATAAGAAAGAAAATATTAGCATAGAAGATACTATGAGCATATAGATTTAAATGATTTTGTAAAAAGATTATTAATATTCGTAATTAGAAATAAAGCCAGCTTACAACTTTTTTATAAGAAGTGTAAGCTAAGGCTTTATTTTTTACACAGAAATCCTAAAATAGGCCAGTTGATATAAAAGGATAAGCAATTTGTATATTTAGTATTAAGAAACAAATAAAAAGCACTAATTGTTTAGAAAATTTTAATAAATAGATTGACAAGTAAAAAACTACAAATTATTATGAATGTAATAGGATACTGACACACTTTAAAGTGCTAAAGGGAGAACGAAATAATTAGCATAATAAAAAGGAGATGGGGAAATGAAAGAATTGTGTTTGGTGTTGTTTATAGGAATTATGATAGGTGTGGGGATTTATAGTAAAACAAGAGTTAAGAGTACCAATGACTTCTTCCTTGGCGGGAGAAATATGGGGGGATGGGTAAGCGCATTCGCATATGGTACATCTTATTTCTCAGCTGTTATTTTCATTGGTTATGCGGGAGCACAGGGATGGCAGTTTGGGGTACCTATTACTTGGATTGGAATAGGTAATGCAATTTTTGGCTGCTGGCTTGCTTGGAAGGTACTTGCAAAGCGTACACGTGAAATGACACATAAATTAGATGCAAAGACAATGCCAGAGTTCTTTGAAAAGAGATATCAAAGCAAAAATATGAAGCTTGTAGCAGCCCTCATTATGTTTATTTTCTTAGTACCTTATACAGCTTCTGTTTACAAAGGGCTAGGATATATTTTACAAAGCTCATTTAATATTAGCTTTAATGTGGCGATTTTCTTTATGGCATTACTTACAGCTGTTTATTTAATCTTAGGTGGTTATGTAGCTACAGCTATTAATGATTTAATTCAAGGTATTATTATGATTGTAGGATGTATTCTTATGGTATTTTACGTAGTGAATCATCCAAACGTTGGTGGTTTAAGTATGGGATTTCAAACTTTGCATGAACTTGATCCAGCTTTAACAAGTCCGTTTTCAGACGGAAACAAATTTTTACCTTTATTAGGGCTTATTCTAATGACAAGCTTTGGTGTATGGGGACTTCCTCAAATGATTCATAAGTACTATGCAATCAAAGATGAAGCGGCTATCAAAAAGGGAACAATTATCTCAACAATCTTTGCATTGATTATTGGAGGTTCAGCTTATTTCACTGGTTCACTAGGACGTTTATTCTTCTTAGAAGAAACAACAGATGCAGCGGGTATACTTCAAAAAGTAGCCGTTATGCCAGGCGCAACAATTGCAGCACCTAATGCTGGAACATCAGATATGATTATTCCACTTATGTTAGAAAGTGCGTTACCAGCAGCGCTTATGGGAATTATCATTGTGCTTATTTTATCAGCTTCAATGTCTACATTAGCTTCATTAGTACTCGTATCGAGTTCAACGATTTCTATAGACTTTATTAAAGGTTTCGTAGCACCTAAAATTTCAGATAAAGCTACAATGCGTACAATGCGCATATTCTGTGTATTATTCGTAGGGTTATCGTATATTATGGCGATTTTCCAATCTAGTACGATTGTAAACTTAATGTCACTATCTTGGGGCGTTATTTCAGGAATGTTCTTAGGGCCATATGTATTCGGTCTATACTGGAAGAAAACAACTAAGGTTGGTGCTTGGGTAGGTTTTATAGCAGGCGGTTTAACAGTTGTAGTTGGCACAGTATTTGCTAATATGGGACTTTTACCAATAGGTGTTACAGCGCCAGTTATCGCAAGTTTAGCAATGCTCGTTTCTTGTATCGCTGTACCAGTAGCAAGTTTATTAAGTAGTCAAATGAGTGAAGCACATATTATAGAAGTATTTGGTGAAGAAAAAGCAGTTAATTAATGGATGAAAATTAGCAATTAAAAAGCATAAAGTATAACATAAGATAAAAAATAAAAGAGTTAAAAATACGGTTTAAACGTTAGATTTAGTGGTTTTAATTAACGTAAAATTAAAAAATATTATAAAATTGTTTTGACAAATAGAATTAAAAAGAGTATACTAACGCTAACATAAATTTTAAACCGTTGATGAGGAAATAAAACTATTAGCGCGCTTACAGAGAGTTAGGGTTGGTGGGAGCCTAACAGAAAGCGGATTAGACAAATGGACCTCGGAGGGTTAAGTGAAAAAGTCTGTGATGGATTGAAGTGGGACCTAGTAGCTTATACCGCAAGACCAGCGTTATCATAGGTCGGAATGTGATGGCATTCTATGAAGAGATGAGCACGTTGTGCTAATCAAGGTGGTACCGCAGAGTATACGCATCTGTCCTTGGCTAATAAGGATGGGTGCTTTTTTATTTATAAGGTAGTCACATAGAATGTTAAATCAAAGAGTAAATACTTTAAGAATTTTAGTGAGAAAATAAAAAGAGGAAAGAGTATTAAGGAGGATTTAACATGAAAAAGAAAATGGCAATGATTTTAATAGCAAGTATGATGATGAGTTTAAGTGTAGGATGCGGCAATGGGCCACAAGGTGGAGAAGCTAGTGAGGAAAATAAAACAACAGAAACAGTAGCACCAGCAACAGAGACAATAGTATCAACAGGGACTAAGAAGGTTGGTATCATTCAATATGTAGAGCATCCAAGTTTAGATACAATTAGGGAAAGTACAATTAAAGCATTAGAAGAACAAGGATTTGTAGATGGAGAGAACATTACAATTGACTATCAAAATGCACAAGCTGATCAATCAAATCTTAATTCTATAGCAAGTAAATTTGTTGGGGAAAAAACAGATGTGGTTATTGCTATTGCCACACCATCAGCACAAGTTATGGCAGCAGCTACTTCTGATATTCCTATTATCTTCTCAGCTGTAACAGATCCATTAGGTGCTAAACTTGTAGATAGTTTAGAAAGTCCATCTGGTAATGTAACAGGAACTTCAGATGCTATTCCTGTAGATGAAACATTTGAACTTTGTAAAGCACTTACACCAGATGTTAAAACATTTGGTTTCTTATATTCAGCAGCTGAGGTCAATTCTGAATCAGTTATTAATGAAGCAAAAAAAATTGCAAAAGACTATGGTTTTGATTATAAAGAAAGTACAATTACTGCAACTACTGAATTACAACAAGCAGCAGAAATTTTAGCAAGCAAAGTGGATGCAATTTATGTACCTATTGACAATAACATTGCCTCAGCTATGCCAGTACTTTCAAGCGTTGGTAAAAGTGCAGGCATTCCAGTATATGTAGGGGCTGATTCTATGGTACAAGATGGCGGATATGCAACTGTAGGAATCAACTACGAAGATTTAGGACAAAAAACAGGCGAAATGGTAGCGGACGTTTTAAATGGTAAAGAGATTAGTGAAATACCAGTTGCTACATTAGATCATTTCTATAAAGTAATTAATAAAACAACAGCTAAAGCAATTGGGGCACCAGACAATGCAGAGGGCGCAACAATCGTAGAATAAATTAAACATCAAGGTTAAAGGAGAGGACAAAATGAATGCAACAATTGCAATGTCAGCTGTAGAATTAGGACTCTTATTTACGTTACTGACTTTGGGCTTATTTATTTCATATCGTATATTAGATATACCTGATTTAACAGTAGATGGAAGCTTTACTTTAGGAGCTGTAGTATCGGTTATTATTACAATGAAAGGAAGTCCTGAACTTGGCATTTTAGCAGCAGCAGGGGCAGGGACTTTAGCCGGAATGGTAACGGCTATATTACAAACAAAACTTAAAATACAACCTATTTTAGCAGGTATTTTAACAATGACGGGTTTATATTCTATTAATCTAATGATTATGGGAAAACCAAACTTATCTTTATTAGGAGAAGAAACAATTTTTACTAAGTTAAATGTAGCTTTAGGTGGGCAAAACGCAGAAATGGTTATAGGTGTTATAGGTGTAGTTGCAATATGTATTTTATTAGGCGTATTTTTACATACAAATGTTGGTCTTGCTATACGCGCAACAGGAGATAATGAAGATATGGTGCGATCTTCTTCTATAAATGTGGATCATATGAAAATTATTGGGCTTGCAATTGCTAATGCATTAGTTGCTTTATCTGGGGCACTTGTTGCACAAAAGCAAGCATCAGCAGATACAGGTATGGGAACAGGAATGGTTGTTATAGGGATTGCTTCACTTATTATAGGAGAAGTAATTGTAGATAGCGTTGTAAAACAACGTGGCATTAAAGCGAACATTGTAGCAGCTATAATTGGTTCAATTATTTACCGTTTAATTATTTCTTTAGCTTTAACATTTGAGATTACAGCTACAAGTATGAAATTAATTTCAGCTATTATTGTAGCCTTTGCAATTTCATATCCTGTGATTATTTCAGGAATTAAGGGTAAATTAAGACAACGTGCTAGAATGAAGGAGGAAATGTAATATGCTTAGAATTAGTCACTTAAAGAAAACATTTAATGCTGGCACGGTGAATGAGAAAGTTGCAATGAATGATATTAACTTCACTTTAAACCCAGGTGATTTCGTAACGATTATTGGGTCTAATGGTGCTGGTAAATCTACACTATTTAATTTGATTAGTGGTTATTTCTTATCAGATGAAGGCAAGATTTTATTAGATGGGCAAGACATTACCTTTATGCCAGAGTATAAAAGAGCAAAGTATATCGGCAGACTTTTTCAAGATCCACTTAAAGGCACAGCGCCATCTATGACTATAGAAGAAAACTTAGCTTTATCTTATTCTAGAAGTAAAAGTAGGTTTATAAGCTTAGGCATTAAAAAGAAGGATAAAGATTTATTTAGAGAACGTTTAGCACAGCTTGATTTAGGTTTAGAAGACCGTATGAAAACTAAGATGGGCTTGTTATCAGGTGGACAGCGTCAGGCTGTGACATTACTTATGAGTACATTAGTTGTACCTAAAGTTTTACTTTTAGATGAACATACAGCGGCTTTAGACCCTGCTACAGCAGACAAAGTACTTCGTATTACAAAAGAAATCGTGGCAGAGAAAAACATTACAACAATGATGATTACACATAATATTCAATCAGCATTAGATTTAGGAAATCGTACAATGATGATGGATAGCGGCAAAGTTATCTTAGATATTAAAGGTGAAGGAAGAAGTCAGTTACAAGTACAAGATTTACTAGATTTATTTAAGAAAGAAAGCAATAAAGCATTAGATAATGATAGAATCTTACTTTCATAAAAACAATAAATACTAAAGAAAATACATAAAGTTGGTTGAATGATTAAGAGATAATCGTTCAACCAACCTTTTTGTGTTATATAGCAAATTTAATAGACGAGCAAATGGGTAGATAATATTTTAAGTTTATACAAGATACTAGTAGAAATAATATTACAAGGAGATTAAAAGCACGCTACCATTGAATAACACTTCTTCTTACTGAAAATAGACATAGGTATAATAAGATGAGGGACAATAAATAGATTTTAGCTATATTAAGGGAGGGGAAAAATGGATAGGTTTAAGAGAATTATGATAGGAATACTGACAGTGATACTTAGTATTTCCACAGGTAGTATCAGTGTATGGTCTGCTGAGGCAGCTAGGCCTAAAGTTATAAATGATGTGAAGTTAGTCCAAAGCTATGAAGAAGTTATTAAAGTATTAGATGAAAAAAGCAAAATAGCTATAACGGGTGAATATTACTTAGAAAGTATGTCGCAGCGAGAATCACAGAATAGTTCACAAGAGGATTTGAAGCATAATCTATCAATTAAAGACGTAAGTCAAGGTAATGTAGTGAAAACAGATGAAAGATACATTTATTCTTGCATTGGGAGAAAAAGTGTAGTCATTGTTGATACAAAGGAGAAGATGAAAAAGGTTTCTACGATAAATTTAGAATCTGAAGAAAAGCAATATCTTATGAATGAACTCTTTTTGGATCACGATCATTTAACTATTGTATTAAAAGGCAGCGAAGGTGAAAAAAAGATTCAAGATGGAGTAAAAAATCTTTTTAAAAACTTTACTGTTATTAAAATCTATAACATTAAGGATAAACAAAATCCAACGCTGGAAAGGACAGTAAAAATAGAAGGCAACGCAAATAAGGTTACGAAGATAAAGAATCAAATAGTTGTAGTAAGCAATAGATTAATAGATTATGGTGCATATGAAGGTTTATCCGAAAAATACAAACAAAGAGCTGTAATCCCTAACTACAAAGACTCTGCTAATGGTAATCAGATGAATCTGGTACCTGCAAAGAGTATAAGATATGCTGACTGGTCAACCTGTGATTACTATACAATTTTAGCCAACTTTGATATTAGTAATAAAAAGCCAGTAAATTTTAATGTACTTTTAGGGAATGCAATAGGTTCATATATGAATCAAGATGGAATTTATTTAGTAAATGATATGTATGATAAGGATGGCGTTTATGAGAGTAATCATAATCTAAGCATTATTATAAAGTATGGCATTGAATTAGATAAAATAAATTATAAATGTGTTGGCATGATACCAGGTGAAACACTAGATTTAGATGTTTATAAGGGAAATCTAAGAGTAGCTACAACAAGTGTTGTAAAAAATACAGTAAATAGCAATCTATATATTTTAGATGATAAGCTTCAAGTATGCGGAAAGATAGAAGGCTTTGCAAAAGGTACAAAATTCCGAGGTACAAGATTTGATGGGGATAAAGGTTATATGATTCCGGCTAAAGAAACAGACTCAGTATGGGTGCTAGAACTTTCATATGCTAAAAATCCTAGAACCTTAGGAAAGTTCAAGCTTCCAGGCTTTAATCAATATGTACAGCCTATTGGAAAAGATTTAGTTGTAGGTGTAGAAAGAAATACATCTACTCAAGGCATTAAATTAACATTAGTTGATGTCAAGAATCCTAAATCACCAGTAGAGATTAATCATATTAATATAGGTACAAAGGGGAGCTATAGTGAAGCTTTAGACAATTATGCAGCATGTATGATAGATACAAATCGCCGTATATTAGCTATACCAGTTATATTGGAATATGCTAAACCTACATATATTGCAAAAAATCAGCAATCAATGAATTTCCAAGGGGCATATGTTTTTGATGTAGAATATGGTAAATTAACTGAGAAAGCAAAATTAGGGCAAATAGATGCTAAAACAAAGGCATACGTATCTAATTATCAATATACAGAATCAAGAATATGTTATATAGGTGATAATATGTACCATTTATATGCTAATCAAATCAATTGTTATGAGATGAGATCTTACAAATGTACAGATACAATTATTCTAGATAAATAAGTTTTCTTATATCTAAGTATTAATTGCATTTGAGCAGAAATCCACAGGCAAAAGTAAGTAACTAAAAGGGGTGTAGATAAGTTTATAGTTAAAACCCAAAAATGTGCATAACTTTTATAATTAAGAGTGTGGATAAAAATATGAAAAAAGAACAGGTGATATTTTTATGCAGAAACAAAAAGATGAAATAAGGGAAGAAATTCTAGCTGTAGATAAAACATGAAGAGATGGACTGTATATGGAACTCGTAATTGGATTATGTTTAGTATTATTAAGCAGGCTTAAAGTGGTTTATTGAGATTAATCAAATTTTATTTGGAAGTTTGTTATAATAAACATAAAAACAACTAATATATAGGAGTTACAAATGAAAATAGAATTAATATGCGTTGGTAAACTAAAAGAGAAATATTTAGTACAGGCAATAGATGAATATAGCAAACGTTTAAGCCGTTATTGTAAATTAAATATCATTGAACTTGCAGATGAAAAAACACCAGATAATGCATCAGAAAAAGAAGAGCTACAAATCAAAGAAAAAGAAGGAGAAAAAATCCTTTCAAAAATCAGCGACAGCGCTTATGTAGTAGCCTTAGACTTAGGCGGAAAAATGCTTTCATCAGAAGAACTTGCAGCCTTCATGGCAGACTGTGGTGTACGTGGAAATAGCCACATCGTCTTCGTTATCGGTGGATCACTTGGTTTATCAGACGCCGTGAGAGCAAGAGCAAATTATAAATTATGCTTCTCTAAAATGACATTCCCACATCAACTCTTTAGAGTCATGTTATTAGAGCAAGTGTATAGAGGGTTTAGAATTAATAATAATGAACCGTATCATAAATAAATGATAGAAAAGTAAGATATATTTGAATAGGAAGAGATAAAAAAAGATGATTAGTAAAATATTTTCTTCAAATTTGACTCATACTAAGCACTATACTGGTAAGTAGAGGAGTAATTATAATGAAGAAAGGGTATGAAGCTATATACAAGGAACTTGTAAAGTCTTATTATGAAGGAAATTTCGAAAAAACATTTGAGAGATTACTAAAGCAAGAATTTCAAAATCATGAAGAAGCTAAAGAAATTCTAGCTGTACTTTGTGGAGTGGAAGTAGATACTAATGTGGATGACCACACTTATGTACAATCAATCATTCAAGGTATTACTAATCAACATGTGAGAGAGAGAATAATACAAAAGGTTAAGAGTTGCACAGGAAACTGTGAGGAGGTGGATGGCAAAGGTAAATGTCAAACGACATGTCCTTTTGATGCTATTATTGAATCTGAGGATGGTAAAGATAAGTGGATTGATTCTAATCTATGTTTAAGTTGTGGGCGTTGCGTTGAGGCATGTGATGCAGGGAATTATATAGATAATAAACAGTTTATACCTGTGTTAGAATTGTTGAAGCAAGGACAAAAGGTAGTTGCTATAGTGGCTCCAGCTATTGCAGGACAGTTTGGAAAGTATGTTACATTAGATCAATTAAGAGAAGCATTTATTAAAGTAGGGTTTGCAGATATGATAGAAGTTGCTATAGCAGCAGATGTATTAAGTATTAAAGAAGCCTTAGAATTTGATGCTCATGTTCAGCATAAAGGCGATTTTATGATTACTTCATGTTGTTGCCCAATGTGGGTAGCTGCTCTCAAAAAAGTGTATGATAAATTAGTACCTAATGTCTCTCCATCTGTCTCTCCAATGGTAGCAATGGCAAGAATAATTAAAGCTATTAATAAGCAAGTTAAAGTTGTTTTTGTAGGACCATGTATTGCTAAAAAGGCAGAGGCAAAGGAACCTGATTTAAAAGGTGATGTAGATTACGTACTTACTTTTGAGGAAACTAAGATTATTTTTGAAGCATTAAATATTGATGTAACTCAGTGCAAAGGATTACCTTCAGTAGATTATGCATCTACAGGAGGCCGTTTATATGCAAGAACAGGTGGTGTTTCAGAAGCAGTCTGGGATATTGTTGATCAATTATTACCAGAAAAAAGAAAAGTATTTACAGCAATGCAAGTAGATGGTATGAAGGAGTGTAAAGCTTTACTTGAAGAATTAGAAGAAGGGAAAGTACGAGCTAGTTTTATTGAAGGAATGGGATGCAAAGGTGGTTGTGTAGGTGGACCTAGAGCTTTAATTCCAAGTAGTGAAGGACGAGAGGCTGTTAATGAAGTAGCGTATGATTCACCTATTAAAATACCAGTTCACAGTGAAATTTTATTAGGCTTATTAAAACAACTAGGTATCAGTGAGTATAAGGAGTTATTGCATAAATCTAGTATGTTTGAACGCAGTTTTAAATAAAGAGAAAATGAATATTAAATAAGATAGAGAGTATGCATACAAAAGGCTCTTTCTGAATTAGAAAATAAATATATGCTTCTGATTCAGAAAGGGTTTTTTAATGATATTTAAATAAAAAAATAAGTGTGAATATAATTGTTATAGGATAAATAATTTTAGAGAGGGTTATTCAGTACATATATAAGATGTTAAATAAAAATGGCAGAGTTATTATTGCTCATGGAGCAGGTAGGGAGATAATAAATGATTGTGATAGAAACATACCTGAGGATATTTCTTAAGAAGTATTCTCTAATTTTGTTTATAAACATATTAAATTGGTTAAAATATAATAAGTTATTATTGGTTATTGGTAATTTGATATGTGTTATTTGAATAAAATATAAAGTATAAAAAATAAATATATGTTTACTTGATAAATATTGAAATATATAATAAGTTAAAAGATGAATTTAATGGTGGGTGATAGTATGGAATATAAATTACTTTCAAGTCTTTTTTATCAAGGGAAAGACGTGTATGAAGAAATATATAAAAGAAGAATAGAAAGTGAATCTACGTATCACTTTAAATTTAAAATAAATGATTATAATGCATTTGTAGTGATTAATCATGAGATATTGCAAAAAATAGAACAAATAATGAGTTTAGATAAAATATTAATGAAGCAAATGAACTTAGTACCAGGAATTGCACTTATACAATATACAAAAAGATGTTTAGTTGATGAAATAAAAATGACTAATGAAATAGAAGGTGTGCATAGTAGTAGAAGAGAAATAAATGAGATATTGAGTGATAAAGAAGAGAATAGTAAGCATAAACGTTTTTATGGATTAGTTAAGAAATATGAAATGTTATTACAAGAGCAACAAATCAAATTATCCTCATGCCAAGATATTAGAAATCTATATAATGAATTTGCACTAAAAGATGTAGTACAAGAAAATACAGTAAATGAACCAGATGGAGAAATCTTTAGAAAAGATGGTGTAAGTGTTCTAGGAAGTAATGATAGAGTAATTCATGAAGGGGTATATCCAGAAAGCAAAATTATAGAGACTATGTCAGAAGCTTTAAATGCTTTAAATAATGATTCATATGATTTTTTAATTAGAATAGCTGTATTTCATTATATGTTTGGGTATATTCATCCATTTTATGATGGGAATGGGAGAACAAGTAGGTTTATTAGTAGTTATTTATTAGCTCAAAAACTTGAATTCTTAGTTGCATGTAGATTATCATGTACTATCAAAGAAAATGTACAATCATACTATAAAGCATTTAAATTAGCAAATGATGAAAAAACAGAGGTGATTTAACAGCATTTGTAATTACATTTTTAGAGATATTAGTCAAGTCCATCGAGGGTCTATGTGAGTCATTAGATGAGAGACGTCAAAAATTAGTTTACTATAGGAACATTGGTGAAAAGATAGCTGGTAGTGATAAAAAATTATTGGGTGTTATCAGTATACTAATTCAGAACACATTGTTTGGAGATGAAGGAGTAGGTATTCAAGATATTCATGATATATGTGAAGGTGATATAGGAGAAACTAAGATTAGAAGTTGCATACTCACATTAAAAAATAAGGAACTTATCCTAGTAACAAAAGATGGAAGAAAAGAATTATATGATATTAATACAAGTAAATTAACTGAAATGGAATAACATAAAAAGATATTAATAATGCAGGGGTTATCACTTGTGAATGAAACGGTGAACCGTACCATAAGTGACTGTGTTTTTTGATTAAAAATCTTGATTGGCAATGAAATGAGCTGATTTTAAAATGATTTATTAAACTCAATAGGGTTGATTTAAAAGAGAGCTGTAATTGCTAGGAGTTTAAATATTGCAACTCTTTTTTTGTGCGATATTGCAGATAGTTTCGCAGTAGGAAACGCCACCTATTAAACCTCGATATCTAAAAGAGGCTATGAGGATGATTATTGAAGAAGATGGAGTAACAGGAGAAGAGATATTACAGCAACTATCAGATGATGGAATGGCATTGTCAGAAGAAATTGTAGAGGATATATTGAATTTAGAGAGTGGATACTTAAGATATAATGATTCAACAGGAAATGTAGTAGCTTTAAAAAGAAGAAATTAGTATTTAGTGAATGAGGAGGTGAATTAAATATGGCAGTACATCATGGTGGGAAAGTTGGGAAAGCAGGTAAGACATTAGCTTCTAAGAGTTCAAGTTCTAAAGCTAAAAGTCAAGCAGGAAAAACATTAGCTAAGCATAAATCAGAAAAGCATTAATAAAGATTATACTATTGAAGCCTATTAGGACATTGTATCTAATAGGTTATTTTTTTGCCTAAAGGAGGGGAGCAAAAAAGTAATTTGTAACTATATTGGCTACAACCATTCTGCTATTTACATTGTAGATAGTATACCTATTCCTGCATGTGACTTTGATAGAGTTCATTTTAGCAAGCGATTCAAAGATATTTCATCTTACGGTTATTGTGCTTCTAAAAAAGAAACTTACTACGATCTAAAACTTCATGCTGCAATTACTCTAGAAGGTTATATCACCGATATTGAAATAACAGCAAAAATCCCTACCCAAAAGACTTGAGAAATTGGATTAGTAAACATAGAAGACGCATAGAAACTACTTTTTCACAGTTAGCTGACTAATTTCATGTTAATCAAGCTTTATTGAACTAAGAAAATAGCTTACAACAATTATTTGGATAGAGTATTTTATACCAATATGACGCATCTATTAGTAAGTAATATGGCATGGTTATTAAGTAGATAATAAGGATTATTTGCGATAGACAGTAAAATATTGTATTAATAAAGCTGACAAAAGAATAGTTTAAGATAAGTGGGACAAACTATAAGTGAGTGAATTGAAACTAAAAAGTACTAGTATAAAATATCTTGAGAATAGAAGGGAAAATTAATATGGCTACAATACTGTATATAAGAGCAAATGATAAACCAGAAGGTGAGTCAAGGACATATCATATATCTGATAGTTTTATTGAGGAATATAAAAGAATTAATCCGCAAGATGAAATAATTACACTGGATCTTTATAAAGAAAATATTGATTTTTTAAGAGGAAAAGATTTAGATGTAGTGTTTGGTCCTAAGACTGAAGAAAGTAGAAAACACCCTATCCTAAAATATGCTTATCAGTTCGCAGAAGCAGATAAGTACGTTATTGCTGCACCTATGTGGAACTTAAGTTTTCCGGCTATTTTAAAAGCTTATATTGATTATGTAAGTATAGTAGGCATTACTTTTAAGTATACAGCAGAAGGGGCAGTTGGGCTTTGCGCAGGTAAAAAAGCATTGTTTGTAGCATCTAGAGGAGGAAGTTACTCAGATGATGTAAGAGCACAATTTGAAATGGGAGAAAGATTTATAAGGGCAATATTAAATTTCTATGGTCTAAGCGATATTCAAAGTGTTGCAGCAGAAAATGTGGATTTACAGGGCGCAGATGTAGAAGCAATCTTAAGTGAAGCTGTTAATAAAGCAAAACAAATAGCACAACAATTTTAATAGATTTTGTTAGAGTATAAGAGCTTATTGACCATGGATGATGTTGTCGATAAGCTTTTTTGTTTGTCTGCCATGAGTGGAATCTAGTGAGTACAAGCCCCGAGTGCGACTAGGCAATACATAGATTTATGATTAAAACTACTTTTCCTACTCCTGAAACTGAGTCAACTTTTGATCAAGATGTAAGAATTATCCAGGAGTAGTTAAATCAGATTAGAAGATCTATGACCCAGTACTATCAAATCTTTCCAGAACAATCCATAGAAAGAAGAAATGTATTACTTCTCTTTAATGTTACAACTTTGATTCAACGTGCCTTATCTGAATTAAAGCAATTATGTAATACTGATTCTTCGTTGGGATTTAGTGCTGTCTAGGTCAATGATGGTTTAAAGGTAGCAGGACCAACCTTACCGTCAACGGTTAATCTATGATCTTTTTGAAACTTCTTTACAGCTTTAAGTGTGTTAGTGCCAAATACGCCATCAACAGCAGTATTATAGTTACCTGTTAAATAGCCTAACTCATATAAAAGGTATTGTGCAAATGCTATTTTTCTTCTAGTATTACCTGTTGTAACATAACCACTATTATCGAAAAGTATCCTGTGAAAATAATTTCCACTAAAAACAAACAGAGATAAAGATACTAAGTATGTAGAATGCTTTCATTTTAAATTAACTGAAAAGTGGACTAATGAATTACTTAGATTAGTACTTATAGGGCAAAAAGTTTATCTATTTTAAGGGGTAGACAGTAAAATTATAAATATGTACACAAGTCTGTAAGCGTGCTAAACTGAGTGTAATAGATATTAGTCTGACAGTATGAGATATTCAGTTATTAAAGAAGAATATTCTTCTTAGGATAAATTTCTTAATTGAATAGATTGCTCTTTTTTTAATTTCTGTATATAGTTGTAAGTATAAAATATACTTTAGCAAATCTAATGCTTAAGTATGATTTCGAAGAAAATTAGTAAAGATATTATAATGAGGTAGAGGTAAAAATGAAAATAAATATTCCAGTACAAGAAACTATAAAAAAACGTAATAGTGTAAGATCATATGAAGCAAGAAAGCTTTCAGCCCAGGATAAAGAAAAGCTTATGGCATATGCTGCTAGTATAACAAATCCATTTGGTGTAAAAGTTAATTTTCATATTGTAGAAAAAGATTTAGAAGGAAAAGATGTAAAATTAGGAACCTATGGAGTTATTAAGGGAGCTACTACATTCTTAGGGGTATCAGTAGAAAATACACAGTTAGGTCTTGAAGCAGCAGGATATGCATTTGAAAACCTAGTTTTATATGCAACTCATATGGGCCTTGGGACAGTATGGTTAGCAGCAACCTTTAGTCGTGATAACTTTACGTCTGCTATGGGGATTAAAGAAAATGATTTATTCCCAGCTATTTCCCCAGTAGGATATCCAGCAGAGAAAAAAAGTTTACGAGAATCTATTATGCGTAAGGCTATGAAGTCAGATCAGAGAAAACCATGGAAAGATATTTTCTTTAAAGATAGCTTTTTCAATCCTTTAACTGAGCAAGAGGCAGGTGAATATGCTAGTGCTTTGGAAATGCTTAGATTAGCCCCTTCAGCTACTAATGCACAACCATGGAGAGTTATAAAACAAGAGAATGCTTTTCATTTTTATGAAACACATAATGTCAATGCAAGACCAGAAGAAAAACTAATCAAGAGGGTGGATGTAGGTATAGGATTAAGCCATTTCCATCAGACCGCATTAGAAAATGGTTTATCAGGGAAATTTGAAAAATTACCACAAGATAATATTGATATTTTGGAAAATACAAATTATATAATATCCTTTAAGTATTAACTGAATCCGTGAAGCTGGTTCTAAATAATTACCTCACAATCTGATTCACCAAGATTGGTTCACCATGTTTCAATTTCTATATTGGGAACAAGAAAAATCTGACCTGTTTTATCTATTGTTCGCCTTTGTCTCAAAAAACTACTAGTTTTCGAGGTACGAACTATTTACTGCTTACATTAATAGTTTCGAGATATAATAAATTTAGAATAAAATTAGCACAAAAGGATCTTTTTGAATTAGAAATTCTAGTTCAGAAAGATCCTTTTTAGTAAAAATGAGCTATGCATTAAGCGATAGACTTTTAATTATAAAAAAGCTGTTTTGCATCATAAGCTAAGAGTGCTGAGAGTTGGTCAAATGAGAAAGCCTCCCCAGTTTCAGCATTTCCCAAAGCACCAAGCATTTCGCTAGGCTTATCAGTAATTTTATACTGTTCCATACGTTGTATACATTGATTATAGAGTGGATAATCTCCTACATTAGCAGCAATTCTAGCAGCTAATGCATAAGCAGCTGCAGATTGAATATCTGTTAGAGGTTCACCAGTAATGGTGTAACTGCCATATAATGTGCCTTCTGCTATACGCTGTTTTAACCATTGTAAGCTAGTTGATGGCAGCGCATCAATCTCAGCTAATTGAAGTAATGTTTTTAGTCCTTGGACTATATGAATAGAGTCTTTATTGTACGTCTCATAGTTATAATTATTATAATAAAGTGGAAAACTATCAGAAATATAACCTGAGGTAACAATAGCTTTTGTAGTATTTGTTTGGTATAACACGTTAGCATAATCTAAGGCTTGCTTGCGATAAAGAGGATTATCAAAAGTTTCAGCAGCTAAAAATAAAGCTTCTACTATACAAAAGTCATCAATTAAAGCATTTGTTGAAAAGCCTTCACGATATACATAAATAGGATTATTTTTTAACTTTTCCTTACAAAATAATCTTAGGTTTTCAAAACCTGACTCATTTTTAGTATATGCATAATGAAGCATCATAAGTCCTATAGACTAGCGTAGTACTTCTTCTCCAGAAGCATATTCATAGCTTTTTGCTGGTAAATGATAGGTTGTTTTAATACCATCCATGGTCATGACGAGACATCTTTTTTCTACGAATGATTGTGTCATTCTAAATTCATAAGAATGTGCATGAGGATAAAAGGCGACTGTAGTGACTATAATAATAGTAGTGATAAGAAATAAAAATATTTTTTTGTACATATGTCCTAATCCTTTGTGTATATTATTGTTGGAATAATACTATAAAATTCTATATATATGAAAAATTCTACAAATAATTAAAGAGATTAAATATTAGTACAAGAAAATAAGGCATAATAAAAATATAGAATGGAGCTTAAAGTGATTATATTAGTTTGGATATTAGTACTATGTATTTTATATGATATTGTTATTTCTACAGTTGGCTTTATAAAAAAAGAGATACCAAGTGAATACGCAATTAGTCCATGTGCGACTTTCACTGTATTAATTGCCTGTCATAATGAAGAGGAAGTGATATTAGATAATTTAAAAGCACTCTATAATAGTAATTATGATAAGCGGTTGTTTAACGTATATGTTATTGCAGATCATTGTACAGATCAAACAGAAATGCTATGTCATGAATTTAAAAAAAATGTTAGGGACTTTAATATGGAAGTAATACCTGTTAAGGGAGGGAGTAAGCCTAAAGCTTTAAATAGTGGGATTGAATATTTAAAGAAACATAATCTTTGGAAGGATGAGTATATTGTTATACTGGATGCTGATAATAAAGTTAGTCCTCAGATGCTGAGCGCTTTTGATTATTATCATCAGCAGTTTGACATACTGCAATGTAGAATATGTTCAGATAATGATGAAAGTTTTATTGCAAGGAGTTTTACAGCGGCATTTAATTGGACAACTTATGATAGGCAAATTTCGAGAAATAATGCAGGCTTATCAGCTTCTTTATCAGGCACAGGGTTTAGTATTAATAGAAGTGTTTTTGATGATGTAGATTTTCAGCATTGTACAACACTAACAGAAGACTTAGAGTTTAGTGTATTAGCTATTTTAAAGGGGTACAAAATTAAGTTTGTTAAAGAACAGTATGTGCTCAATCAAAATCTTGATGAATTTAAGCCATCTATGATTCAACGAATAAGATGGTGTAGGGGACATACACAAGTTAGTATCAAATTAACAGGGAAAGTCATTAAAGAGTTTATTAGAAAGCCTAGATTGCAATTAATAGAAACCTTTTTATTTATTAATACACCTGCTAGAATAATAGTATTTACAATTGTTACCATATATATACTCGTTACTCAAATGTATATCCCAACATTTCTTGTTATTCTAAGCACAGTTATGTGTATTTATATTATTTTATATGGTCTATATTGCAATGATTATGATTTAATATATTTGCTTAACTTATTACACTATGCAATATGTATGTATGGGGCAGTTTTATATGGAGCAGTTACTTACAGAAAAACTGTTTGGGCAAAAACAGAACATAAAAAAAATAGCAGATCATATTGTAAATATAAAATAATATAATATAATATAATATAAGATATGTGCTCTACTAAATATTAGGAAAATTTTAAATCAACTTGAAAAAATATATACTCACATTAATATTTAGGTAACCTATGAAATCAGTTAAATCATTGCTCAAGATAAATTTAAACAAAGTCCATAATATAAGTGCATCTAATACTTATATTATGGACTTTTATTATTTGACAAGAGGTTATTTTTTATTAGAAAATAGTTTGCAGTTATTTGCATACATAAAACATTCAAAATAAATGGGAGTCCACATGCAAAAGAGTGCACATATACTAAAGATAACTTTTTCAATCCTTTAACTGAGCAAGAGGCAGGTGAATATGCTAGTGCTTTGGAAATGCTTAGATTAGCTCCTTCAGCTACTAATACACAACCATGGAGAGTTATAAAATAAGAGAATGATTTTCATTTTTATGAAACACATAATGCTAAGGCAAAACCAGAAGAAAAACTAATCAATAATATGTAACAATGATATATGATATGATGAAAAAAATTGATAGCATGAGCACTAATTTACAAGAAATATTAAGTTAACTATAAAGCATATTTAGTTTAAAAATAAATTAATGATAGTATATCGAGTCAGAAAATAGTACAATTAAAGATATCTAATCCTAGAGCATAAGAATGTGAAGAGGCTTATGCTCTAGGATTTTTTAGTTGATTTGTAGCATTACATTGAAAATGGCTGTATATATAATTGAATATAAAAGAATACATAAGATATATGAATAGTGATAAGGAGGAGCATATGAGAATATTAAATTTTGGATCATTAAACTATGACTATGTTTATTCATTGCCACATATTGTGACACTTGGAGAAACTATAGCCTCTACAAAGATGGAGATATTCTGTGGAGGTAAAGGTTTAAATCAATCTATTGCATTAGCTAAGGCTGGGGCTAATGTATATCATGCGGGAATGGTAGGCGAAGATGGTCAGGAGCTTTGCAGTGTGTTAGCTGAAAATGGCGTTGACATACAGCATGTGAAGCAGATTGATGGCAAAAGTGGACATGCAATTATTCAGGTAGAAGAATCAGGTCAAAATTCAATTGTATTATTTGGCGGTAGTAATCGAAGAATTACTAAAGACTATATAGATGCGATATTGTCACAATTTGAAAAAGGCGATTATTTATTATTACAAAATGAAGTGAATCTAGTGGATTATCTCATTGAGCAAGCTTATGAAAAAGGATTAAAAATCATACTTAATCCTTCGCCATATGATCAACAGTTAGAAAAGTGTGATTTTAATAAGATTGATACTTTTTTATTAAATGAAGTAGAAGGTTATCAAGTTACTGGAAAGACAGAACCAGAAGAGATTTTAAATGAAATGTTAAAAAAATATCCTAAAGCTTCTGTGGTACTTACATTAGGAGATAAAGGGGCTAGATATGGACAAAGCGAAAAGCG
Organism: Cellulosilyticum ruminicola JCM 14822; assembly: GCF_001311925.1. GTDB lineage: Bacteria > Bacillota > Clostridia > Lachnospirales > Cellulosilyticaceae > Cellulosilyticum > Cellulosilyticum ruminicola. Next base: position 12,087 of record NZ_BBCG01000026.1, on the reverse strand, counting down.
ATATAGGCAGTCAAGTTTTAAGGTAGATGTAGTAGATACAACAGCGGCCGGAGATACATTTACAGGATTTTATCTTGCAGAAATTATGCGTGGGCATGAAGTTCAGGAGGCATTAGAGTTAGCGGCTAAGGCATCTGCTATTGCAGTAGGAAGAGCAGGCGCAGCCAATTCTATACCAAAGTTAGAAGAGCTAGAAGCTTGAGCTTCGAAAAGTATATTAAATATTCAATCAATTACTCAAGCATAATAAAATGGAAAAAAGAATACGTTTCTTTTAATGAGTTTATTGGGGGATAATAAAATGATTAAAGGAATAGAAGGACTTAGTACGACTGAAATTAACGATGAATTAACGAGAGGCGTAAGGTTTATAGTTTATCAATAGTGTATTACATGCTTTGACATTTAAAAGAACTTCGAAGATTTATATTACTTAGCTTAATATTAGGATGGTGGGGAATATCTTGGGGCCTATTTACACAGTTAGTTCAGTAATCAAGAATTTAAGTGGTGGAATTGATTGTATTATGCTAACCCTACTTAAACAGTTTTATATAAAGATATGTATAAATAAAATTTAGTTGGTACAAAGAAGCAGAGTTCAAGTTTGAACTCTGCTCAGGCTGTAGACAATGTAATTGTCTACAGCCTGAAAATATTATCGTATTGTATGCGATAGTATTTTATTTGGTTGAAGAAAATTCTGATGGACACAGTTATATTAATTATGATTAGATATTGCTCTTTTTCGATATTCTCCAGGTGTTAAACCTGTAGCTCCTTTGAAAGACTTAATCATATGGCTAGAATCTGAAAACCCCAATTCTAAACTGATATAGGTAATATCAAAATCGGTAAACATTAGATAGTCTTTCGTTTTATGAATACGTATTTTTTCAATATAGGATTTACAGCTTTCATGGTAGACGTGGAGAAACTTTTTGGCAAAGTGAGAATAGCTCATTTGACATTTAGCAGCGATATCTGTTACACGCAGATTAGAGTGTATATTGGCATCGATATATTCGGTAATATTGTAGATATCATATTTTTCATCCTCTGCATAGATTTCATGGCCAATTACGAATCCTTTGTCCTGCCAACATCTTACAATTCCAATGAGTAACTTATAAAGCTCAGAATGTATAATCATGTCATAGCAGTAATGCTTCATTCGATATTCTTGAATGCAGCGCTGAAAAATCTCAGAAGCATTTATTTTACTTGTTTCATTTGCGTTAAAAACTATATGTAACTGTTTTTTTTCTGCAAAGCGGAAGATGCTTCGAAGTTTAGGGGCATAATCAGTCGTTAAATGCATATGACTAATATCTAGTTTAATACCCACCATATAAAGAGGAAAATCATGATTAGAAGAAATAGCATGAACTGTTTTAGGATGAAGGAGAATCATTCCACCACTATGAAGGACATAAGAGGCATTATCTAAGTCAATTTGAGCAACACCGTTAATGACATAAAGTATTTCCATATAATAGTGCCAATGGGGCTTAACTGGCAGTGAATCCTTATTACTATGGAAATAAAAACATTCTATAGGTGTATTGATTAAATCACTTTTTTCAAGAAGAGCAGACATAACTTATACCTCACAAAATAGATTTATACAATTATTGTATAAGATTATTACACCGCATTTTAAATGAAAAAGCTATAATTATGTTAGATAAATTAATAAATAGGAATATATTTATACAAAAATATAAAGGAGATAGCAATATATGGAAAATTTTAATTTTTACAGTCCAACAGAATTTATATTTGGTAAACAAAGAGAAAATGAATGTGGAAGTTATGTAAAGAAGTATGGTGGCAATAAAGTATTAATTCATTATGGCAGTAAATCAGCAGTAGAATCAGGATTGCTTGACCGTGTGAAGGCATCATTGACTAAAGAAAATATAGATTTTGTAGAATTAGGTGGTGTACAACCAAATCCAAGAGATACAAAAATTTATGAAGGTATTGAAATTTGCAGGAAAGAAAATGTAGATTTTATTTTATCAGTAGGAGGTGGTTCTTGCATTGATAGTTCAAAAGCTATTGCTATAGGTGCACTTTATGATGGAGACTTTTGGGATTTCTATGGAACGGGTAAAATTGTAGAACGTGCATTACCTATTGGAACTGTTCTTACAATAGCGGCAGCTGGAAGTGAAGCATCTGGTGGTTCGGTTGTAACGAAAGAGGAAGGTATGTTAAAACGTGATACAGGCTCTGATTTATTAAGACCAAGATTTTCAATATTAAATCCAGAGCTTACTTGTACGTTACCAGCATATCAAACAGCATGTGGCGTTACAGATATTATGGCCCATGTATTTGAACGTTATTTCACAAATACACTAGAAGTAGAAGTTACAGATAGACTTTGCGAAGGTTTACTACTTACATTGTTAAAAGAAGCACCAAGAGTAATAAATGAACCTAATAATTATGAAGCAAGGGCTAACATTATGTGGGCAGGAACTGTGGCGCACAATGATATTGTAGGCGTAGGAAGAAGTCAGGATTGGAATAGTCATGCCATTGAACATGAGCTTTCAGGATTATATGATTGCGCACATGGGGCAGGATTGGCTGTAGTGATGCCTGCTTGGATGGAATTTGTATGTGACCATAATGTGATGAGATTTGCTCAGATGGCAGTTAGGGTATTTGGCTGTGAAATGAACTTTGAAAACCCTAAAGAAACAGCTATGAAAGGAATTAAGGCATTTAGAAAATTCCTTCATGAGATAGGTATGCCAATTAACTTTAAGGAGTTAGGTGCAAGAGAAGAAGACATTCCAGTACTTGTGAAAAATCTCGGCATCAAAGATAAGACATGGGGATTTAAACCTTTAAGTGCAGAAGATGTAACTCAAATTTTAAAAATAGCGGTGAGAGCAGAGGTATAATAGAATGATTGATGTTAAAGGTAGATGGGCGTTTATAACAGGAGCAAGTAGAGGAATAGGTTATCTTACAGCCAAATTTATGGCAGAGCAAGGTTGTAATTTGATTTTACATAGTAGGAAATTAGAACATACATTAAAAGTAGTAGAAGAAGTTCACAAATTAGGCGTTCAAGCTTATGGTGTATGTGCAGAATTATCAGATTTAGAAGCAGTTGAAAAAATGTTAAAAGAAATTGATAATCTTGGTGTAGAGATAGACATTGTGCTTAATAATGCAGGATTACAAATAGCATATCGTAATGAATATTTCAAAACACCTGTAACAGATTATACAGAGAGCTTTAAAATCAATACCATTGCACCAGCGATGATTTGCTATCACTTTATGCCTAAGATGATTGAAAGAGGATTTGGAAGAATTTTAAACACAACAAGTGGTATTGCACTTGAACCACAACAGGCAGGGTATTCAGCTAGTAAAGCTGCATTAGATAAAATTACAATTGATTTAGGTGCTACAGTTGAAGGAACTGATGTATGCATTAACTTAACAGATCCAGGTTGGTGTAGAACAGATTTAGGTGGCATGCAGGCGCCAAATGCACCTGAAAGTGCTATTCCTGGTATTGTAGTTGGGGCATTTATAGAAGATCAGAAATCTGGACGTTTCCTTGGTGCACAACATTTCACAGGAATGACATTAGAAGAAGCAGTAGAAAAAGCAGAACGTGAATTTGATAGTCCATATAATAAATAGCTTTTATAATATGAAAAGGCAGTCATAATGGCTGCCTTTTTACTTAGTAACTGTGATAGTACGCACAAAATTGAAACTTAGTGGTAAAAGTGATACTATTGCTTATATTACATGTGCTTGATGGAGGATATAAATGCCTAAATCAGTAGAGATAAGTAGTGAATGTCCTATAAACATTGCGTTTAATGTGATTTAATGAATTATGAAGGCTAGTATGTGCTATGTGTGAGTGGGAAAAAGAGTATAGCAAGATAATAGGAGATAGTATGAACAATTTAGCAATTCAAGAATGTAGTTTAGAAGATATAGAAGTAATCAAATACATTTCAGCAAAAACATTTTGTGAAACATTTGAAGAGGATAATTCAGAAGAAGATATGGCAAATTATCTTAAGGAAAACTTCTCAGATGCCCAAGTCGAAAGTGAAGTAAGCAATCCAGAGTCACAATTCTTCATCGTAAAAGACAATGAGGAAGTAGTTGCTTATATGAAACTCAATGTGGGCAATGCACAAACAGAAAAAGGACATGAGCATGCATTAGAAGTGCAAAGAATCTATGTGTTTGAGGAGTACAAAGGAAAAGGCATTGGTGGTGCATTAATGCAAGAAGCCATTAAAAATGCCAAAGACAAAAATCTAGAGTACGTTTGGCTAGGTGTATGGGAACATAATTATTCTGCACAAAAATTTTATGAAAAGCATGGATTTAAAAAGTTTAGTGAGCACATTTTCAAATTAGGTGATGATGAACAAACTGATTATTTGATGAAACTTATGCTTTAGAAAAGTAAAATTTGTAAAATAAAGGAATAATTAAAGATACAATTAGAATACAACTATGTAGTAGCGGGTGATTATACAACATTACTACATAGTTGTATTTTTTATGTTTTTATTTATAAACTAATTTAATGTCTGTGGTTATGGCATCCATGGTAATGGGTATTATGACTTAGACATCATGTATAGGATTATTAGGTGATGTAAGAACTCATGTTCCTACTTTAATCTGTGAAAATGGATTATGGTGGTCACCATCAACTGGCAAGGTATAGGATGAAGTACTCACAAGATGGATGCAACTAGAAAAATAGTACTCAAGTTTTCCCATCAGAACTTTCATGGTGGAGAAGGTATGCACCTAATATGAGAAAAAATGATGTATGGGGACCTAATATTGAGTACTATAAAGAAAAGTATTATATGTACTATAGTGTATCAGAATTTGGTAAAAAGAATTCAGCAATTGGCGTAGTTGCTTGTTCAAGTATTTTAAAAGGTGACTGGAAAGACGGTGGTGTAGTTCTATCATCAAAGGAAGGTCAGAGCGAGCATAATGCAATTGATCCATCAAATAAACCATGGCTTGTATTTGGCTTATGGGGAGATGGAATTCATATTGTATACCTTGATGTTAATACAATGAAACCATCGGAAGGATATATAGTATTGCTAGTAAATCAGGCGGTATTGAAGGAACTTGCATGACTTATAAAGATGGTTACTATTATTTATTTGCATCTATAGGAAGATGTTGTCAAGGTGTTAACAGCACATATAAAAATATCTATGGTCGTTCAAAAAAACATAACTGGTCCATTCCTTGATAAAAAAGGTGTATATTTAAGAAAAGGTGGCGGAACAGTTTTAGATAGTGGTAATAATAGATGGGTTGGACCAGGTGTTTATAAAAATGGTTCTATGTACTATTTAATAAGACATGCCATATGATGTTCAAAATAATGGTGAATCAACTATGCTACTTGATATGCTTAGATTTTCAAATGGTTGGCCAACATATTAAAATGTTAAAAATTTAAATAAGTAAATAATCATAAAAATAATTCAATAGGTTATAGCAGCTATTTAGTGGAGTGGAATGAATCTACTAGATAGCTGCTTGTTTTAGTTTTCTCATTAGTCTAAATTTTACTAGGTATTAGTTTAAAGATAAATATAGGGTTGACAAAAATATTAATAAGGGGTAATATTTTGTTAGATTGATTGAACACAATTGAATTTTGCAAAATGAAAGTGAGTTTATTATGGTACCGTATGAAAAGTTAAAGTTAGATAATCAATTATGTTTCTCTTTGTATGCAGCTTCAAGAGAAGTAATTAAAATTTATAAACCACTATTAGACAAATATGGTTTAACATATACACAATATATTGCAATGTTAGTTGTGTGGGAACATGAAAAGATAACTGTTAAAGCAATGGGGCAAAAACTCCATTTAGATTCAGGAACACTTACACCAGTGCTTAAAAAATTAGTTGCTATGGGATTGGTAGAGAAATATAGGGATATCAATGATGATCGTGTAGTAATTATTGAGGTAAGTGAAAAAGGTAAAAGATTAAAGGATGAAATCTGTGAAGTTCCAGATCAGATGTATTGTAAATTAGATAGTAATATAGAAGAAGTAAAGGAGCTAAAGAGATTATTAGATCAATTATTAAATACATTTAAGTAGAGTTTGTTAATACTAACAAATTCTATTATTTTAATCAAATTAGTTGAGTGCAATTAAATTTATATAAATTAATATTATGTAATTAATGGAGGAAATAGGAATGAAATTTTATGATTTTTCAGCAGTAAAAATGAATAACCAAGAAGTAAAAATGGAAGAATTTAAAGGGAAGGTAGTATTAGTTGTTAATACAGCTAGTAAATGTGGTTTAACACCACAATTTATTGAATTAGAGGAGCTTAACAAGAAATATAAAGCACAAGGGTTAGAAATTTTAGGCTTCCCATGTAACCAATTTGCAAAACAAGATCCAGGAAGTAACTCAGATATTCAGGAATTTTGTTCATTGAACTATGGTGTGACATTTGAGATGTTCCAAAAGATTGATGTAAATGGAGCGGGGGCACATCCGTTATATAAATTCTTAAAGAATGAGAAAAAGGGTGTGTTTAGTGATGAGATTAAATGGAACTTTACTAAGTTTTTAATTGATTCAGAAGGAAATGTAGTCAAAAGATATGCACCGACAGTGAAACCTTCAAAAATAGAAGCAGATATTAAAGCATTATTAAAATAATAAGTTAAAGGTAGGTTAATAGTCATGAATGAAAGATATGATATTGCAATAATAGGAAGTGGTCCAGCTGGTATTTCAGCTGCCATAAATGCAAAAGTAAGAAATAAAAAATTCATTATATTTGGAAGTAAAGAAATAAGTACTAAACTAGCTAAGGCACATAAGATTAATAATTATCTTGGCATGTATGGAAAAAGTGGAGCTGAGATTAAAGAAGCCTTTGCAAATCATTTAGAAGCAATGGAAATCGAAATAACAGAGGAAAAAATTAATAATATCTATGCTATGGGTGAGTATTTTACATTAATGGCAAACGATAAAATGTATGAAGCAACTTCTATTATATTAGCTACAGGTGTTAACTTTGGAAAACCACTAGTAGGAGAAGAAATGTATTTAGGTAAAGGTGTAGGGTATTGTGCAACATGCGATGCAGGATTATATAGAGATAAAGTTGTTACAATCATTGCCTATAATAAACATGAAGAGGCAGAAGCTAACTTTACAGCAACATTAGCATCGAAGGTATACTATATACCAATGTATAAAGAAGAAGTTGAAGTGGATGAATCTATTGAAATCGTAAGAGATATACCAGTAGAAATAGTAGGAGACAAAACTGTAAATCGCCTGATTTTAAAAAATGGTGAAATTGAAACAGATGGAGTATTCATTTTAAGAGATAGTATATCACCAGGACAATTAGTTCCAGGATTAAAACTTGATGGTAATCATGTTGAGGTTGATAGACTAATGAAAACTAATATAGATGGATGCTATGCTGCAGGAGATATTGTTGGGGCACCATATCAATATATCAAGTCAGCTGGTGAAGGAAATATAGCTGCATTATCAGCAGTATCTTATGTAGATCAACTTAAAAAAAGAATAAGGAGAATTAATTATGTTAAAAATAGTGAATGAAAGTAATTTTAGTGAAGAGATTGGAAGTGGTGTAGTAGTAGTAGACTTTTTTGCTGATTGGTGTGGTCCTTGTAAAATGCTCTCACCAGTATTAGAGGAATTACAAAGTGAATTAATGGACCAAGTAAAAATTATAAAGGTTAATGTGGATGAAAGTTCGAGTCTTGCACGTCAATATAGCATTACAAATATACCTGCTCTAGTAGTTTTAAAAGACGGGAATGAAGTGGATAGACTAGTTGGATTTTCTCCAAAACAAATTATTAAAGAAAATATTGAAAAAAGCTTATAAGCTAAGGAGGATAAAAATTATGATATATGATATTAAAGTTAAAAATGTACAAGGTGAAGAAGTTTCATTAGAGAAATATAGAGGAAAAGTATTGTTAATCGTAAATACTGCTAGTGGTTGTGGATTTACACCACAATACGAAGGATTACAAAAGATTTATGATGAGAATAAAGATAAAGGATTTGAAATATTAGATTTTCCATGTAATCAATTTTTTGATCAAGCACCAGGAAGCGATGAAGAACTTTCTAGCTTCTGCCAGGTAACATATGGAACAACTTTTGAAACTTTTGCTAAGATTGATGTAAATGGAGAAAATGCTTCAGAGCTTTATAAGTTCCTTAAGAAAGAAGCACCTCAAGCAGAGGAAGATGAAGCTTCAGAAGGATTATATAACAAACTTAAAGAGGCTGGTTTTACAACAGAAGGTGATGACATTAAATGGAACTTTACTAAGTTTCTAGTTGATGCAGAAGGTAATGTAGTCAAAAGATATGCACCTACAGTGGAACCTTCTAAAATTGAAGCAGATATTAAAGCATTATTAAAATAATAAAGAGTTATTATGAAGGTACCTTTTCCTTTCTAAAATACAAGGTTTCAAAATTAGGATTAAATGATAAAATCTAGTTAATAGAATTGTGATAGAAAGGAAAAAGGATTTATATGGGAAAAGCAAAAAGTATTCCATTGTAATGTTGAGTTAACCGTTGACCTTATTAAAGGTAAATGGACACCGCTTATTCTTTGATATATAGGCAATTCAGGAACTTTGAGATATGGAGAATTAAAAAGAGAATTACCTAATATTAATGAAAGAGTATTATTAAGACAGCTGAGAGAATTAGAGGAACATCAATTAATCAGTAGAAAGGTTTATGATAAAGTGCCACCCAAGGTAGAGTATTCATTAACTGAAATTAGTAAGACATTTTGCCTATATTAAATGTATTAGGTGAATGGAGCAAAAAGTATAATGAGGATACTCAATATGGAGAATTTGATTTAAAATAGGGTTATGAGCACTGAAAATATATTAAGCACACATGAGTTTTAGACTGATGTGTGCTTTTGAATTAGGAAAGCTACAGACAATAATGTCCGTACTTGTAGGAAGAATAAAAGTAAATATATAGTTTAATTAATAGAAAAAGTTATTTAATGAAAGAAGGTATTTAACAGTGGACGCAATTACAATGATTAAAGAGAGAAGAAGCATAAGAAAGTTTAAAAACGAAAAAGTAGATAGAGAACTTATGAAAGAAATCGTTGATATCGCTAAATGGGCGCCATCATGGGTAAACTTCCAAATCGCAAGATATACATTAGTGGATAATGAAGAGATTATCGGGCAACTTGCAAATGAAGGTGTAAATGGATTTGTCTATAACATTGATACTTTAAAAAATGCAAAAGGTGTTGCAGTACTTAGTTTCGTTAAAGGTAAAAGTGGTAAAATAGATGAAACAAATTATGCGACATCATTAGGTAATAGCTGGGAAATTTTTGATGCGGGTATCGCATGTCAAACATTCTGTTTAGCAGCTCATGCAAAAGGTGTAGGCACATGTATCATGGGTGTAATCGATGAGAAATCAATTGCAAGAATCGTAAACTTACCAGAAGAAGAAACAGTAGCAGCATTAATTGTTTATGGTTATGAAGCAGATGACTATGTAGCATCAGCTCAAAGAAAAGAAACAGAAGAAATTATGCGTTTTGCAGATAAATAAGGGTTATTTCTTATTTTGACGATATTGATGTAAGATATGACGGAAGGGTAGTGACTAGAATGAGAGTAGATAAAGAAAAATGTATAGGATGTACACTATGTACACAAGACTGTATAGTAAGTGATATAGAGATGGTTGATGGAAAATCACATATCAAAAATGAGACATGTATAAAATGTGGGCATTGTATTGCAATCTGTCCAGTTAAAGCGATATCGTCAGATGATGAAGAAGCATATTCAATGGATGAAGTTTTAGAATATGATAAAGAAAAATTTGATATAGATCCAGAGAATTTAATGAACTTCATGAAATTTAGAAGAAGCGTTAGATTATTTAAAAATCAAGATGTAGAAGAAGAAAAAATACAAGAAATAATTGGTGCAGGAAAGTATACTCAGACAGGAAGTAATACGCAAGATGTTTCTTATGTTATTGTAAAAAATAAACTTCAAGAAGTAAGAAAAATGGTCTTAGAGTCATTAAATGCAATGGCAACTCAAATGATAGCAGATGAAAATACGCCAAAGCAAGTTATTGTATATGCACATATGTGGCAAAAAATGTACAAAGACTTTTTAGAGAATCCAGATGGAGAGGATAGACTATTCTTTAAGGCACCAGTATTAGTTGTTGTAAAAGCTAATAGAGTTTTAAATGGTGCTTTAGCAGCATCAAAAATGGAGCTTATGGTGAATGCTTTAGGATTAGGCACATATTTCAGTGGCTTTTTAGAAAGAGCAGTAGCTGTTAATCCAGAGCTTAAAGAATTACTACAAATAGGACAAGGCGAAGAATTTGTAGCGGCTATGCTTATTGGATATCCAAGGGTACAGTACAAAAGAACTGTACCAAGAAAAGCTGCAAAAGTAACAGTGATATAATTATAAATAGTTAATAAGGCACCTAAAATATAAAGTTTAGGTGCTTTTTTGTTGCTTAAAAATTTTAAAGTTTAGTTTTCTTTATATTCAAAAATAAACTGAATGAGGATATTTTTATATATGAAATCTTGTTATTTACAAAATGTTTATACTATAGAAGTTGAAACGGTATATACTAGATACATATGAGAGTACTTAAACGCAAGAAGACATTAAAGGGGGAACAATTATGAATAATATAAAATGGAAAATCAAAAAAGGAAGTTATAGAGCTTTTCAATCTGTGATAAAAGTAGCTTTAAGATTTATGCCCTATCCAAAACAAAAGTTGATTACCGGAAGTGACAGCATATTAAAAATCTCGGTAATACTTAAGCAAGAAAAGATTGAAAAAATATTGTTGGTGTGTAGTAAGTCTGTAAGAAAAAGAGGAATGCTAAACGAACTTATTAAAGGACTAGAACGAGAAGAAATAGCTTATACAATTTTTGAAGATATACAACCTAATCCTACCATTGAAAATGTAGAAGCAGGCTATAAACTTTATACACAGAATAAATGTCAGGGCATTGTGGCCATAGGCGGTGGATCACCATTAGACTGTGCCAAGATTATAGGCATTAAGTTGGTAATCCTAAGCTTACTTATGAAGCGATGAAACATATAACAGCTATTAGAAAGCCTATGCCTTTATTTGTGGCAGTTCCAACTACAGCAGGGACAGGTTCTGAAAGTACAGCAGGAGCTGTAATTACAAATGCAAATAATCATTCGAAATATCCGGTTGTATCATTGTTTTTAATCCCACAGTATGCTGTGTTAGATGAAACTTTAACCATAGGTTTACCTAAAGATGTTACGGCCTATACAGGAATGGATGCATTAACTCATGCAGTGGAAGCTTATATTGGGGAATTTGGTACAGCATATACTGATGAAGAAGCATTAAAGGCTATTAAAATGATATTTGAGAATCTAGAACAGGCTTATTTACATGGTGAAAATTTAGAATATAGAAGGAATATGTTAGTTGCTTCGAATTATGCCGCTAATGCTTTTACAAGAGCTCATGTAGGTTATGTACATACTATTTCACATGCCCTAAGTGCCATTTATAATGTGGGTCATGGCAAAACCAATGCCATTATTTTACCGTACATGCTTGAACATTATGGTAAAAGTGCAGAAGGTAAATTAGCACAAATTGCTATATATACAGGCCTCGGTAAGGAAGAAGAAGGACAGGAAGTATTAGCAAAGAAGGTTATTAAGCGAATCAAAGATATGAATGAAAAGATGGATATTCCAAGTAAAGTTGAAGAATTGAAAGAGAAAGATATTGAATTAGTTGTAAATAAGGCACTAAAGGAAGGAAATCCTGCTTATCCTGTACCTAAGATTATGAACCGTGAAGAGATGGATGAGATAGTAAGAGAGCTTTTAAACTAGTAAATCTGTAAGATAAATTGATGGTTTAGATAGGGGCTGAGTTGCTTGAAAAGTAACTCAGCTTTTTTATT
>NZ_BBCG01000025.1 GCF_001311925.1 Cellulosilyticum ruminicola JCM 14822 | reverse complement strand
ACTTCCATTTAAAAAGAAAAACAGTATATGGACATCAGTTTGTTACTGTTATGCTTCGATGTGGAGACATTGTGCTCACGTATGACATTGTACTTTATCAAAAAGATGCGTCCAATAAAATAGAAATAGCTACAAACCTATTAAAAGAGCTACCGCATCCAGTTAACAAAGGTTATGTTTTAGCTGATAGTTGGTATAGTTGTGTGGCATTATTTAATGCTGCAACTCAGATAGGGTAGAATTAATGGATTCAAAAAGGTAAAGATTATTATGAGTTGGCCTGAAAATGCTCTTTGGAATAAGCATGCCTTAAAATGTTTTATTAGTCTAGATACTGAACTGTCTACTAAACAGATTTTAAATTATTATCTTAAAAGATTGGCCTATTGAAACATTTTTATAGAGAAACAAAAAGACGAGTAGGTTTTGATAAATATCAGATTCATACAATAAGAGGAATAAAACGATATATGTGCTTATTGATGCTATGCTATCTATACTGCGAACAGAAGTTCAAGACATGTCATTAGAATTTAGTAAGGGATTAAAGCAGGCTAGAAATGAAGTGAAACGCCTTGAAATAACTTGGATTTATGAGCAAGCAATAAAAGAGATTTCAATTCAAAATATTTTAAAAAAACGAGGTGTTGCATAGGGAAAAGTACACCCTTTTATATTGGAATATTATCCCTTTAATCTGTTAGTAATTAATTGGGTGAATTTATGCACGTTTATAGTAATAAGTAAGGTGTACAGCTAAAAGGTAATATGTTATGTGCAAGGAGTACATAAGGAGTTGGTGAAAGGTTTATAACTTATAGAATGGTTTAGAATGTGAGTTTGTAGAGTTGTGAAAATAAGTGTGAAATATATATATTTCAAATAAATATTAAATAAATGTTAAAATTATTAAGTAATTAATGGGAAAATGTACTTTAATTTAAAATAAGTTAATATATATCTATCAAGGGATAGGGCCTAATTCTGTGATTAAGTATTATGGTATATAAATGCAAAGAAAATGTGTATGACTTGCTATTCCAATAAATGGCTATTGAAATAAAAGAAGGCCTTAGGCTATAATAAAGTCACGGAACACAGCGGTGTTCAAAATAGCAAAATGTAAAAAAGAGATTACGACATATTACAAAGTATTACACAAATATTAAAACTGTAATATGTAAATATAAAAAATAGAATCATTCAATTAGTTAGTAGGTATGTACTAAATATAGCACTTTAAATTTAATAGATACACAAAATCTCTTGAATATATGTATTTTGCAAAACTTATAACTTTAAAAACAAACTTAAACTTAGACATAATTAGGAGGACTAGATAATGAAATTACGTCAAAAATTAGCAGTAGTTCTTGCATCAGCAATGGTAGTATCAGCTGTTCCAGTTGTAACAATGGCAGCTTCAAAAAATAGCTTAACAAAAGAAACTCTTAACTTAACAAAAGATGATATTACAACATCAAATGCAGTTAAAGTTGAATTCAATGATAGCAAAGAAGGACAAAAAGAAGTATTCTACTTAGAACTTGAAAATGCAGAATGGAACTTCTCAACATTAGCAGCTAATGATGGAACAGTAAATGAAGACGTTATAACATTTGCAAACGGAACAGTTTATGAAAAACAATCAGATGAAATCGTTAAAGTAACATACACAGTAGATGCTAAAAAAGAAGCTCACTTCCCAATCATGGCAGAAGTAACAGGTGGAGACGCTAAAGTATCTATCGTAACAAAAGGTGGAAATACAACAGTATCTAATGGAACATTCGTATTCGCTACAACAAGCGATGCTAACGTAGTTGTAACAGTTGATACAAAAGAAAAAGACCTTCCAACATTATACACAGAAGGTACAATAGCTGATATCAAACTTACAGAATCAATGAAAGGTGCATTCGCAGAACTTGAAGATGATGAAAAAGAAGTAGAACTTACACTTGAAAACAGTGATTTCGAATTCGTAAACGCTGGTACAGTAGAATTCACATACGGATTTGCTGGTCAAGGTAATGATACAGCTTCAGTAGTAGCTAAAGTTAACTCAAAAGACAAACAAACAATCATTGTTACATTACCACAAAACTTAAAAGCTGACTCAATCGGTCAAATCAAGCTTAAAGATATTAAAGTAAAATCTACAGCTAAAAACCCAGAAGCAGGAGATTTAACAATTTCAGTAGATGGAGATGCTGTTAAAAACGCAACAGCTCTTAAAGTAGCTAAAATCACATCTTACGGAAGTGAAATCGAAGTAGATGAAGATGATGTAGTAGAAATCAAAGCTGGTGAACAAAAAGAAGTTATCTTTACACTTAAAGAAGCTGAAAAAGGTTCATTCGTAAACGGTCGTGACGTTGACTTCGTAATCAACAAAGGTTTCTTCATGAACCAAGTTGAAGATGAAGATGGTGAATTTGATGAAGATGCTACAATCGCAGCAATGCAACAAGCTATCAAAATCAAAAATACAGAAAATAGTAAAGCCCTTACAATCACAGACGTAGAAGTAAACGATGATGATAAAGTAGTAGGTTTCACAGCAACTATGGTATCAACAGATGCTAAAGATGAAATCGAAGTAAAAGCTAACATCACAGCTGGTCTTGAAGAAGAAGGAGACGTAGTTCTTACAGCTTCAGGTCGTGCTTTAGAAAAAGAAATCAGTGGTGTAATCACATCAATCCAAAAAGTATTAACAGTAAATACAGAAGCTGCAGTTCTTAAAGTAGGTCTTCAAGGACAAAAAGCTGGTAAAATCACTTTAACAGAAGCTGAAAAAGGTATGTTCAAAAACGGTAAAGAAATCGTTCTTACAGTACCAGTAACAAACGGAATCACAGTTAAAGAAGAACCAGTAGTTAAAACAACAGCTGGTGATATCTTAATGGATGATGCTAAAGTATCTAAAGTTAAAACAGATGCTGATGGAGATAAATACGTAGAAATTACTATCCCAGTAAAACGTACATCTAAAACAGCTTCAACAATCGAAATCTCAGATATCGAATTCACAACAGATAGAACAGCAGCAGAAGGTTCATATGATGTAGAACTTGGTGGTTCAGCACTTTCAGCTACAGAAACTATCGAATTAAAAGACTTCTTAGTAATCGGTACTCCAAACACAGAAGATTTAGGAGCAAATGGTTTAGCTAAAGGAACATCTAAATTCGTAATCGGCGAAAACAAATACACAGTAAACGGTGTAGAAAAAGAAATGGATGCTAGATCTTACGTTCAAGCTCCAGGATACACAATGGTACCAATGAGATATGTTGCTGAAGCATTTGGTGTAACAGGAAACAATGTATTATTCTCAAAAGGTGTAACAACAATCTTCGCTGGAAACAGAACAATTCAATTAACAAACAATAGTGATATCGCTGTAGTAAACGGTGTTCAAGTTAAAATGGCTACAAAAGTAGTTATTAAAGAAGGTAGAACATACGCACCAATCGGTGAAGTTGCTCAATTACTTGGTGTAAACAAAGCTTGGGATAACGCAACAAAAACAGCTACATTCGCAAACTAATAATAAAGTGTTAACAGTCTAATAATTGTTTAATGATATAGCAAAATACCCTGCAACTCTTTAAAGAGTTGTGGGGTATTTTTATTATCTATATAACCATATGCTCTAAATAAAAAATGTGATTTTTTAAATAAATATTATTTTTATTAACTAATATAAATTATTGAAACAATATTATAAAATTACGCTTTTAATGAATAGATAATATTTTTGTAAAAAGTAAATAAATTAGAAATTAATAATTAATTATAATTATCGAAAATAAATAAAAAATTTACAGGAAAGTTACAAGTTTGACATAAATATTGCAAAGAAAATACATTATGGATATAATAATGTGTACATGGTGCATGATACCTATAAATGGTAATAAACGTATCATTTAAATATACACATCGGAGGAATATACACAATGAAATTACGTCAAAAATTAGCAGTAGTTCTTGCTTCAGCAATGGTAATTACATCAGTACCAGTTGTAACAATGGCTGCTTCAACAAATACTTTAACAAAAGAAACAATGAGTTTAGCAAAAGATGATATCACAACAGAAAGCGCTGTAAAAGTTGAATTCAAAGACAGCAAAGCTGGTCAAAAAGAAGTATTCTACTTAGAACTTGACAATGCTGAATGGGCTTTAGAAGGTCAAACATTACCAGAAGGTATCAAATACGAACAACAAACAGACGAAATCGTTAAAGTTACATACACATTAACAAAAGACAGTGAAAAAGTTTACTTCCCAATCATGGCTAAAGTAACAGGTGGCGAAGCTAAAGTAGCTGTAGTTTCTAAAGGTGGAAACACAACAGTAACATCTAGTACATTCGTATTCGCTACAACAGCTGACGGTGAAGCTATCGTAACAGCTAAACAAAACGATATGCCTACATTGTATACAGAAGGTACAATCGCTGAAATTACAATCAAAGAATCAATGAAAGATGCTTTCAAAAACCTTGATGATGATGAAAGAGAAGTAGAACTTACAATTGATAACGATGACTTCGAATTTGCACAATCAACACTTTCAGCAGATCAAATTAAATTCGCATACGGTTTCGCTGGACAAGGAAATGATGTTGCATCTGTTAAAACAAGAATCAATTCAAAAGACAAACAAACACTTATCGTAACATTACCAGCTGATTTAAAATCAGACTCAATCGGTCACATCAAACTTGTAGACGTTAAAGTTAAATCTACAGAGAAAAAACCAACAACAGGTGATTTAACACTTTCTGTTGACGGTGATGCTGTAAAAGCTACAGATAGCATTAAAGTTGCTGAAATCAATGCTTACGGAAGCAAAATCGAAATCGAAGAAGATGACGAAGTAGAAATCAAAGCTGGTGACAAAGATGAAGTTATCTTCACTCTTAAAGAAACAGAACAAAGCTCATTCGTAAATGGTCGTGACATGGAATTCACAATCGACAAAGGTTTCTTCATTCCACAAGTAGAAGATAAAGATGGAGATCTTGACGAAGCTAAAACAATCGAAAAACTTAAAGAAGTTGTTAAAATCAGAAACACAGAACTTAACAAAAACCTTGAAATCACAGACATAGAAGTAAACGATGATGACAAAGTAATCGGTTTCACAGCTACTATGGTATCAGATACAGAAGTTAAAGACGAAATCGAAGTTAAAGCTAAAATCACAGCTGGTCTTGAAGAAGAAGGTGATGTAACAGTTAAAGTTGAAGGTCGTGCTTTAGAAAAAGAAATTTCAAGCAAAATCACAACAATCAAAAAAGTTGTAACTGTAACAACAGAAGCTGCTACACTTAAAGTAGGTCTTCAAGGACAATTAGCTGGTAAAATCACTTTAACAGAAGCTGAAAAAGGTGGATTCAAATCTGGTAAAGACATCGTTCTTACAATTCCAGTAGAAAAAGGAATCACAGTTAAAGAAGTTCCAACAGTTAAAACAACAGCTGGTGACATCCAAATGGACGAAGCTAAACTTTCTAAAGTTAAAACAGATTCTGAAGGTGACAAATACGTTGAAATTACAATTCCAGTAAAACGTACATCTAAAACAGCTTCAACAATCGAAATTTCAAACATTGAATTCACAACAGACAGAACTGTAGCAGAAGGTGAATTTGATATTACACTTGGTGGTACAGCATTATCTCCAATTTCTGAAACAATCGAATTAGAAGGATTCTTAGTAGTAGGAACACCTAACACAGAAGATCTTTCTACATCAAATGGTTTAGCTAAAGGTACAGCTAAATTCGTAATCGGTGAAGCTACATACACAACAAACGGAGTAGCTAAAGAAATGGATGCTCAATCTTACGTTCAAGATCCAGGTTACACAATGGTTCCAGTAAGATACGTTGCAGAAGCTTTCGGTGTTAAAGCTAACGATATCTTATTCTCAAACGGAACAGCTACAATCTTCGCTGGTAACAGAACTATCCAATTAACAGCTGGAAGCAACGTTGCAGTTGTAAATGGTGCTGCTGTAACTATGGGAACAAAAGTTGTAGTTAAAGAAGGTAGAACATACGCTCCAGTTGGAGAAATCGCTAGAATTCTTGGAATCTCTACACAATGGGATTCAGCTACAAAAACAGCTACATTCGAAAACAAATAATTCAACTTATTATATAGATAAGATTGTTTATTTTATAATAGAATAAGCAAAAAAGGCAGCTTATAAGGCAATGTCATTAAGTTAAGATGACGATTTAAGACCTTTATATCAGAAATGATATAGGGGTCTTTTTATTTTGTAAAAAATTCTTGACATATAGAGCATAGTGAAAGCAGTCCTTGTAATTAAGGAATATCTTGATTACAAGAAGGAAATAGTATGTCAGATTATATTAATAACTTAACTTTATCTTTAGAAAATGTGATATCGGATTTAGCAGATAATCCTGCACTTTTTCTTAGAAACCCTAGTGTAGATTTTACTAGAAATAGAAAGATTGATTTTAAAACTTTGATTGGGATTACTATGAATTCAGGTGGATGTACAATGACAAAAGAACTGTTGGACTTCTTTGATTTCAACATAAATACACCTACAGTATCTGCATATACTCAACAACGTTCCAAAGTATTACCTGAAGCATTTGAATATATCTTTTATGAGTTTAATGGCAAAAGTCAAGATTCAACTAAGTTATATGATGGATACTAGTTGATTGCTTGTGATGGAAGCAATCTGCCTATTTGTTGTGTCATAAAATAATGATAAATCGAAATACAAAAAGTAAAGCAAGGAAATTTGAAACTATTGTAATCAAATATCCTTATTTTGAATAATGTCTTAAGTTTAACTTAATGACATTGCTCATAAGGACTGTCTTTTGGTTATATAAGAACTTAATCATTCATATAAAACAAAATGATAAATATAAAAAGATAACTAGTAAATATACAAATTGAAATGGTATAATTGATTGAAAAGTTAGATTAATATTATATGACATTAAAACATCATACGTGTTAATCTATAAATAAAATTTTCCAGTAATCAAAATAATAAAAATGGGAAACCTCTAAATCTAATATCACTTAAACAAAGGAGGTTTCCCATGCATATTGCAAAGTTAGTATCTAGACTTTTTAAACTTTTTATACCATCTATTATCGAAGAAATTGCAAAATCATCTGGTTTTATGAAATGTCATTCTATTTTAGATGCTACAACGAGTTCTTTACCTGATTAAACTATTTATGAGAAACTAGAATTAAAAGAATTCCTTAGTCAAGACAGTGATTCTATTGATCAACAAGTTTATATTGGTACAGAAAGTTGTAATAAGTTAAAAGTTCGTTTAGTAGGCAATAAGCTTTCTGATGAAATTGCAACTAAGCGTATCAAAAAGGCAATCCTCCCCAATAATGGTGAAACTATTGACTCATATAAGCGTCAGCTTTTACATTGGAATTTTATGATTACTAATATCAGCAAAGAAACCCTTAATACATTAAAAAGAATCACACTACATATTTACGAGATGTTTTCTAACTTAATTCAGAGGATAGGAAGGTTGGCTTTGCATGAAAAACGTTTAAGACAAACCAACTATTCTAAAATAGAAGGTTATTTAGAACAACTTATTGTTACTGGAAAAACTTAGTCTTAAGTTAACGACTATGATTAAAATATTATAACTAATGAAAGACATGAGAAAAGCAAAAAAACTTAAGTTAACAGATTATAAAAACCGAAATATATTACATTAAAAATAGTATAAGAAAAGATATGATTAAGAAAAGTGTATTACAAGAACTACTAAACTAATAGAAAGTCTAAAAATAAGGAGAGATACTATGAAAAAGAAATTAAGAGCAGGTTTAATCGTAGCAGCAATTTGCTTAATGGCATCACCAATATATGCACAGTCACAAGCTCAGTTAACAGGAAATATAGAACATGTAAATGAAGGGACAAAATGGTATTCAAGAGATGATGCACCAGGTTTAAAAATTACTATTAAAGATGCGTATAAACGTGCAGGAAAAACTGAAAAAATTATTTTAAAGCTAGAAGATGCACTATGGACAGATCGCAATGGAACAAGTGCAGAGATATATGATACTAAAAATATTGATTCATATAAAATTGCATTAATGAGCAAAGGTGAAGATAGTCTTCAATTATATGTAGATATACCAGCTGATTTACAAGAGGGAGATGAAGTAAGTTTTACAGTAGCCCTTGTAGTAGAAGCTAAAGGAAAAACAATGAGTGTAATATTAACACCAGGAGATGATACTGAGCTAATCGAAACACAGAAAATCTTAATTGGTGCACAAAGCGAGAAAAAGGTAACATGGGATATAGATGAAATCCCAACTATAGTTAAAGAAGGTATTATCGCACCTATTACTTTTACAGAAATAAGACCGAATGTGATAGATGGAGAAGTTGAAATTACTTTAAAATTACAAAATTCTAATTTAGCTTTTGGAGAATTTAATTATATATCTAAGAAAGAACATTCTTCAGACACAGATTATGAATTAAGTACAGATGATTATATAACATATGGCGGTGGATTCTCAGGATTAAGTGAACGTATGCTACTCAAAACAATTAATAATGATGATCAAACAATTGTAGTTAGAGTAAAAAGTGGACTTACATCAGATATAGGTAAAATTACACTTAAAAATATTCCTATTATCAATAAATCATCTAATTTTAAAGAAGAAGATGTATTACTTACTTTAGAAGGAGATGCAGTTGTTGATGCAAAAAAAGATATTATTGTAGCCTATATTAGAGAAAAAACATTAGAACAACAAAAGGCAGATGAACAAGCTGCTTTAGAAGCGGAAGAAGCCAGAGAAGAGCAAGAAAAACTAGAAGAAGAAAAACAAAGAGGCATTCAATTTACAGTAGGTAAGAGCTACTATACAGTAGATGGCGAAAAGTTTGAAATGAATGCTGAAACATTTATACAAAGACCAGGTTATATTATGGTGCCATTAAAATATGTGGCATTAGCTATAGGCGTACCAGAAGAAGAAATCTTATATAATAATGGTATGATATATTTTAAATACAATGATAGAACAATAGAGCTTCGTGTAAATAGTACAACTGCTACAGTTAATCGTAATCAAGTTGAGATAGATACAGCTGTTGTACTTAAAGATGGTAGAAGTTATGCGCCTATTGGAGAAGTAGCAAAAATACTTGGACTTAGTAAAGAGTGGGATAAGATAGAAAAAACAGCCAAATTTACTGTAAAGCCATAGTTGTATTTAATGAATCAGAACATGTATTGAATTATAAATATTAGATAATACAATAAATTCATATGTAAGATAAAATAAACATAAATTAAAAGGGTTTACTTAAAAATACACAATAGAACGTGTATTGGAAGTACCCCTTTTTTGTATTTGCGCAAAATATATGGAAATAGTGGTAAGAAATTAAAAGAAAAGTTTGTTGATTCGACATATTGCGACATATATTACAATAGTGTTACATTTTGAATTTAAAATTGACTTAGAAAAGTTTAAAATATATAATCTTTTTGAGTTAATTATTATTTTAACAGGAAAATAATTTGTAAACATAAATTGAAGGGAGAAATTGTAAATGAAATTACGTCAAAAATTAGCAGTAGTTCTTGCATCAGCTATGGTGGTAACAGCTGTACCAGTAGTAACAATGGCTGCTTCAACAAATAGTTTATCAAGAGAAACATTAAAAGTTAAAGAGGATTACGAATTCGTAGGAATTTCTACAGCAAATGCTGTAAAAATCAAATTCACAGATGCATCAGAAAATGCAAAAGAAGTATTCTACTTAGATTTAGAAAATGCTGAATGGAATGAAGATACATTACAAGCAGCTCTTGATGCAGGACAAGGCATTACAGGAGAAAAAGGTAAACTTACATTCACATCTAATGGTGCTCAAATTACATACGAAAGACAAAACGATACAACAATGAAAGTAACAGTAACAGGTGTTACAACAGATAAAATCGTTCAACTTCCAATCTTAGCAAAAGCTAAAAATGGTGAAGCTAAAGTATCTGTAGTATCTCAAGGGGGATCTACAACAGTATCTAAAGGAACATTCGTATTCGCTACAACAGCTGATAAAAAAATGTCAGTAACAGCTAAAAGTGATAAAACATTCTACACAAAAGGTGAATTAGCAGAAATCACAATCGAAGAAGCTTACGCTGGAGCATTAAAAGATGGTGGAGAATTCACAATCGAACTTAATGACAGTGACTTCAAATTTGATGAAGGTACAAAATACACAATTGAAGGTAAATATGGTTTCAGCTCTAAAGGTAAAATCGAAGTAGAAGTTAAAGCTGATACTAAAGATGCTGGAAAACTTACAGTTACATTACCAAAAGTTGATGGAGATACACGTGGTACATGGACAATTTCAGGTCTTAAAGTTAAATCTACAGTTAAAAAACCTTCAACAGGTGACTTCCTTGTAGATATCAAAGGTGATGACTTAGTAGCAGAAAAAACAGACCTTAAATTAGCTACAATCTCTGAATACGGTGTATATGTAAAAATGAATGATGACAAAGCTGAAGATGTAAAAGCTGGTCGTATCGAAGAAGTAGAATTCAAAATTGGTGAAACTGTAGAAGATAGCATGATCACAGGTCGTGAATTCGAAATTAAATTAGACAATGGTTACTGGGATTACAAAGCTTTAGTACAAAAAGCTTTCGAAAAAGGTAAATTAACAAAAGTTACTCTTAAAACAGAAGATGTTAAAAAAGATGACAAAACAGTAAAAGTTATCGTAGCTGGTCAAGATGATGATGATTGGAAAGAACAAGCATTACACATCGATACAAAATGGTTAGCTGAACAAATCGTAGACAACAAAGGTGACTGGTCTATGGATACAGTAGAAGCTGAATTCGATGAAGATGATGACAAAGCTGTAGTAGAAACAATTATCTTCACAATTGGTAAAGATAATGATGGTAACGCAACTCAAGCTAACGATGACTGTGACGAAATCGAATTCAAAACAAACATCTGTGTATCAGTTGAAGCTAAAGAGAAAGAAAAAGTAACACTTACAGTTTCTGGTCGTGCTCTTGAAAAAGAAGTTTCAACAACAGCTATCAACATCATCAACCCATTCAACGTAAAATCAGAACAAGCTGTTCTTAAAGTAGGTAAACAAGGGCAAGTAAGCGGAATAATTTCACTTACAGAAACAGATAAAGATATGTTCCAAAAAGGAGATATCAAATTTGCTATCAAAGATAAAGATGAAAATGTAGAAATCTACTTAACAGATTGTACAGTTGAAACATCAGGCGGTATCAAAGGTACTAAATCTAAAGTTAATGAAGGTAAAAAAGGTAACGTAGTAGTTACTCTTAACAGAACTTCTAAAGAAGCTTCTACAATTACACTTAAAGATATGAAATTCACAACAGACAGAACTGTTCCAGAAGGTACATATGACCTTGAAATTTCAGGATCTGGTATCGATCAAGATGGAAACAAACTTACAATTGAACAATTCGTAAAAATTTCTACAGCTAACACAGAAGAGCTTACAACAAGCGGTTTAGCTAGAGGAATAGCTAAATTTGCAATCGGAGAAAGCAAATATACATTAAACGATAAAGAAGTAGAAATGGATGCTCCATCTTACATTCAAGACCCAGGTTATACAATGGTTCCAGTAAGATACGTTGCAAATGCATTCGGTGTTGCTGATTCTGATATCTTATTCGGAAAAGGTACAGTAACATTATTCGCTGGTGAAAGAACAATTTCTTTAACAACAGGAAGCAACATTGCAGTAGTAAACGGAAACAGTGTAGCTATGAGCACAAAAGTTGTAAACAAAGATGGTAGAACATACGTACCAGCTGGTCAAATCGCTAGCTTACTTGGATTAACATCTACATGGGATTCAGCTACTAAAACAGCTACATTCGAAAACAAATAATAAAACGTTAATGTTTTATTAGATGTCCTGTAGACATTATATAGAAGAAAAGGCAATTCGTTATAATACGAATTGCCTTTTTTCTATTTTAGATTACAGAGATAATACACAAAAATCCTAGGAAAACCCTATAGATTCAATGAGTTACATAAGATAAGAGTAATATTACAAATGTTACATTAAAATTACAATAATAAAAATAGTATTGATTTGAAAAAGAATTGTATATAAAATAAACACAGTTAAATAAATTGATTATTTAATTAATCTTTTAAGCAAATTGAAAATTTAAATATAATAAGGGGGATTTCACAATGAAATTACGTCAAAAATTAGCAGTAGTTTTAGCTAGTGCTATGGTTGTATCAGCAGTTCCAGTTGTAACAATGGCTGCATCAACAAACAGCTTAACAAAAGAAACACTTAAAGTTAAAAAAGAAGCTAAATTCTATGAAACTGCAACAGCCAATGCTGTAAGAGTTAAATTTACAGACCATACAGGTGGAAAAGAAGTATTTTATTTAGACCTTGAAAATGCTAAATGGAATGAAGATGTATTAAATGCAGCTGTAGCAGCTGGAGAACTTACTAAAGTTGATTCTGGATATCAATTTACTAGTGGTACAGCAACTATTACATACGAAAGACAAAATGATGATACAGTAAAAGTAACTGTTGAAGGTTTACCAACAACTAATGATTCAATTGTACAACTTCCACTTTTAGTAGAAACAAAAGATGGAGATGCAAAAGTAACTGTAGTATCTAGAGGTGGTTCAACAACTGTAACTCAAGGTACATTCGTATTTGCTACAACAGCTGAAAAGAAAATCAGTGTAACAGCAAAAGATGATAAAACATTCTATACATCTGGTGAACTTAGTGAAATCACAATCGAAGAAGCATATACAGGTGCTTTAGATGTAGAAGGTGGTGCAACATTTACAATCGAAATTGATGATTCAGATTTCTACTTCACAGGCGAATTCAAAGCTGAATACAAATATGGTTTCAGTGGTAAAACAGAAGAAATTACAGCAGATGTTTTAGATAAAGATAATGGTATATTAAAAATCAAGATTCCAAGAATCAAAGGTGATAGCAGAGGTACAATCGTACTTAAAAATATCAAAGTTAGATCTTCTAACAGAAAACCAAGCGAAGGAGACTTCCTTGTAGATATTAAAGGTGATGACTTAGTTGCTGAAAAAACAAACCTTAAAGTAGGTAAAGTATCTCAATATGGTATCTATATTAAAGCTAAAGATGACAAAGCAAAAGATGTAAAAGCTGGTCGTAAAGAAGAAATCGAATTTGAAATTGGTGAAAATGTAGAAAACAGTATGATTACAAACCGTGAATTCGAAATGACATTAGACAATGGTCACTGGGATTACAAACAACTTGTAAAAGATGCTTACGATGCTGGTAAACTTGAAGCAAAATATGTATCAAAAATTACAACAAGTTCATCTGCGAAAGTAGAATTCAAAGATGGTGAAGATGACGATTACAAAAAAGCTGCACTTAGAATTGATAAAGCTTGGTTAGCTAAAAAGATTTTAGATAACACAGGTGACTGGGCTGTTTTAGGTTCAACAAAAACAGATGATATTTGTTTAGCTGAATTCGATGAAGATGATGACAAAGCTGTAGTTGAAACAATTATCTTCACAATCGGTGCAGATGATGAAGGTAAAGCAGTACAAAACAATACAGATTGCGATAAATTAAAATTCAAAACAAAAATCTGTGTACCAGTTGACAAACAAGATAAAGAAAAAGTAGAAATTAAAATTACAGGTCGTGGTATCGAAAACGAATCTTCTGCAACTCTTATTAATATCATCAATCCATTCAAAGTAACATTTGAGCAAGCTGTTCTTAAAACAGGTAAACAAGGTCAAGTAACTGGTTCTGTAACAATCACAGAAACAGATAAAGATATGTTACAAAAAGGTGATGTTACATTCAAAATCAAAAAAGATGATGAAGATTTCGGTATTTACTTAAAAGACGTAAAAGTTGAAGTATCTGATGGATTAAAAGGAACAAAATCAGATGTAACAAAAGGTAAAGCAAAAGACAATGCTAAAGTTAAATTAACATTAAACCGTACATCTAAAGAAGCTGCTA
The DNA here is from genome assembly GCF_001311925.1 of Cellulosilyticum ruminicola JCM 14822. Classification (GTDB taxonomy): domain Bacteria; phylum Bacillota; class Clostridia; order Lachnospirales; family Cellulosilyticaceae; genus Cellulosilyticum; species Cellulosilyticum ruminicola. The sequence goes on along the minus strand of NZ_BBCG01000025.1, from coordinate 34,500 downwards.
CAATTACATTCAAAGATATGACATTCACAACAGATAGAACAGTTCCAGAAGGAACATATGATCTTGAAATTGGTGGCAAAGCTATCGATGCAGACGATCATACAATTACAGTTAAAGACTTCATCAAAATTTCAACAGCTAACACAGAAGAAATCACATCAAGTGGTTTAGCTAAAGGTGTAGCTAAATTCGTAATTGGTGAAAAGAAATACACATTAAATGACAAAGAAGTAGAAATGGATGCTCCATCATACATCCAAGATGGTGGTTATACAATGGTTCCAGTAAGATACGTTGCAAATGCATTCGGTGTAGCTCCTTCTAACATCATGGCTAGCAAAGGTACAGCTACAATCTTCGCTGGTGAAAGAACAATCAACCTTACATCAGGAAGCAATGTTGCAGTAGTAAATGGTAACCAAATTAAAATGGCTACTAAAGTAGTTAACAAAGATGGTAGATTATATGTACCAGCTGGTCAAATTGCTAACTTACTTGGTATCAAAACAAGCTGGGATAACTCTACAAAAACAGCTACATTTGAAAATAAATAATATATAGGTATGACTATATAACATAAATTACAAAAGAAGAGGGAATTGCATTTAAGCAATGACCTCTTCTTTTTGTATTTTATAAAAAAACAAATTCCTATATTTCGAAATAAAATTTATGTTTTGCAAATAAATTTTAAATGGTTAAAAAAGGAAAATAAGGTTAATAATGAATAAAAATATTCGTAGAATATAAACAGTTAAATCAACTACTTAAGAGTGTGACATCTAATTAACTTATAATTTATTTATAAGGGGGTTTTATAAATGAAACTTAATCAAAAATTAGCAGTAGTTCTAGCAAGTGCAATGGCTATTACAGGGATGCCAGTAGCAACAATGGCAGCATCAACAAATACATTGGTTAAAGAAAAACTTAAGGTAAAGGAAGATACCAAATTTGTAGATTATACAACATCTAATGCGGTAAAGATTAAGTTTACAGATAACAGCGATAACTCAGAGATTTTTTACCTAGATTTAGATAATGCAAAATGGGATGAAGATACATTATGGGAAGCATCTCAAAATGCTGATAACGATTTTAAAGCAGTAAAATCTGATGGAACAGCAGCCCTTGCAAAAGATGAAGTAGAAGCTTATGTATATAAAGGTAGTGTGATATATAACAGACAAAGTGATGCAACAATGAAAGTTACTATTAACAAAGATCAATTTATACATTCTGATACAATCAAGATATTACCAATATTTGCAAAGATGGAAGATGGAGAAGCAACCGTAAGCGTTATAAGTAAAGGTGGTTCGACAACGGTATCACAAAAGAGCTTTATATTTGCAACGACAGCTGAAAAGAGAATTTCAGTAAATGCTAAAAGTGATAAGACATTTTATAATTCAGGTGTTTTGAGTGAGATTACGATTAATGAAGATTATGCAGGAGCTTTAAATGTACCAGGTGGTACAACATTTACTATAGAGATTGATGACTCAGACTTCTATTTTACAGGTGAATTTGAAGCTGAATACAAATATGGTCTTAGTGGTGAAACAGCAAAAATAAAAGGTGAAGTACAATCTGATGATAGCATTATGAAATTTACTATACCACAAGTGTTAGGGAATACACGAGGTACAATCGTACTTAAAAATATTAAAGTTAAATCAACTAATAGACATCCAGAAGAAGGAGATTTCTTAGTAGATATTAAGGGAGATGACATATCAGTCGAAAAGAATAATCTTAAGGTAGCTAAGATTTCTGAATATGGTGTATACCTGGAAATGAAAGGCGATAAAGTCAAAGATATAAAAGCAGGACGTAAAGAAGAAGTGGAATTTGAAATTGGTGAAAATGTAGAAGATAGTATAATGACTGGTAGAGAAATAGAAATGACATTAACTAATGGCTATTGGGACTATAAACAATTAGTAGAAGATGCGGCAAATGATAATCAACTTGAAGGTAAGGTTGAAGGTAGAGGTTATAGTTCAAGTAATGATTATACTGATGAAGAGTATAAAGAATGGGCAACTAAGATTAATCCATGTTGGTTAGCTAGAAAACTTTTAAGTAATACCAGTGACTGGTCAACTGGAACAGGAAAAAATGATAATGATAAATATTGTGAAGCAGAATTTGATACAGATAGAGATGACTCAGCAATACCAGAAACTATTATCTTTAGACCTGGTAAAGACAAAAAAGGCCGTTTGATTGGTGATAATGAAGAATGTGATGTACTTAAATTTAAAACAAAAATTTGTGTACCTATTAATATGAAAGAAAAAAGTAAAGTTACACTTACAATAAGTGGTCGAGGCATTGATGGTGATGATATTAGTAAGACAGTATTTAATATTATTAATCCATTTAATGTAACCTATGAACCAGCTACTTTAAAAACAGGTAAACAAGGTCAAGTAAGTGGGGAAGTAACAATTAGAGAAACAGAAAAAGATTGCTTACAAAAAGGTGATATTACATTTAGAATTACGAAGCATGATGAAGATTTCAATATTTATTTAACAGATGCAGAGGTAGAAGTATCTTCTGAACTTAAAGGTACTAAAACAGATGTTAAGAAAGGTAAAGCATCATCAAATGCTAAGATTAATTTAACATTAAACCGTACATCTAAAGAGCCTGCTACAATTACATTCAAGAATTTAACTTTTACTACAGATAGAACAGTACCAGAAGGAACATATGATCTTGAAATTGGTGGTAAAGCAATTGATGCGGATACGGGACGTGTAAAAGATGATGAAGATAATGTAAACACAATTGTAATCAAAGATTTCGTTAAAATTTCAACAGCCAATACACAAGATATTACAATAAGTGGATTAGCTAAAGGCGTTGTAAAATTTGTAATTGGTGAGTATAAATATACAGTTAATGATAAAGAAGTAACAATGGATGCACCTTCATTCATTCAAGCTCCAGGTTATATAATGGTTTCAGCTAGATATTTAGCTCAAGCATTTGGTGTTACAGAAGGAAATATCCTATTTAATAAAGGTACAGTTACAATCTTTGCAGGTGAAAGAACGATTAATCTTACAATAGGCAGCAATATAGCAGTTGTAAATGGTAACTCTATTACAATGGCTACACCAGTTGTAAGCGTAAATAATAGAACGTTCTTACCAGCTAGTCAGTTAGCAGGATTGTTAGGTATTCGTTCAGATTGGGATACAGTAACAAAGACAGCAACATTTGAAAATAAATAAGTATATAAAGTATAAAAATAGAGTCATTAGTTATAAAGACTATGGCTCTATTTTATAAATGCATCAAAATGAATATAAATTTAATCTTTCTGTAGTGGTTAATTAATAGGTGAAAGTGTATAATATATAATGTAAAAACTGAAAAATATAAAACAATACATACGAAGGAGAAAATTATGAGGGAGAATAAAAAGTACACATGGTTAATAATACTAGTTATGTTAATTAGTACTATACAAGTAAATATACAGGCCACTTCTACTAATGGGCTAGCAAGAACTATGATAAAGGTAGCAAGAAACTATGTGTTTTATGATACAACTACAGCAAATGCTGTAAGAATTACATTTAAGGATAATGACCACCAAGATGAAACTTTTTATTTAGAAATTACAAATTCTAAGTGGAGTGATGATGCGTTAACAAAAGCATATGGTGAACCCATTATATTAGAAGGAACTAAGGCTTGGAAATTTGAAGAAAGTAGTGGAATAGTTGATGGTGGAAAAGCTTCAGTTACTTATATTAAACAATCAGATACAACTATGAAGGTTAAAGTAGATGGAAAAACGATTAATGTAAAGGGGCGTTATTCATTTCCATTATTAGTTGAAGTAACTGATGAAAATGCTACTGTAAGTTTGAAAGGTGGTACTACACTTACAGAAGGAAAATGGACCTTTGCTACGATATCAGATTTTAGAGCAAGCTGGTCGCTAGGAATGGTCAATACCATTGGTACAAATGGAAAAGTTGCAGAAATAAAAGTTTCAGAAGCTTATAGGGGAGCTATGAAAGATGAAGATTTACGTTTTACTTTAGAATTAGATAGCACAGAGTATGTATTTGATATTGAAGGTGAAAGTGTAGAGTCGGAATATGATCAAAAAGGATATACAACCTATAAAATATCTGATAAGAAACAGGTAGAGTTCATGAATGGGTTCCTTAATAAAGGAACATGCATTTATATGTTAGTTAAAGATCGTGACCATGGCAGCATAGATTTTATTATTCCTGCTATACAAGGTGGTACATCTACAGGAAGCGTTAATATTAAAAATCTGGTTGTAAAAACTAAAAAAGGTAAGCCAACAGAAGGGAATCTACTTGCAAATATTATTTCAGATGATTTATCAAATGCTAAAAATGGTATTGCAATAGCTAAGATAGAACAATATGGTATATATGCGCAAATGACAGGTAAACCAGTAGAAGTTGGCGGTGGACATATTGAAGAAATTAACTTTGTAATAGGTGAAAAAGTAGATGATAGTTTAAGAAATGATCGTACATTAAGTATGACATTAGATATTGCAAAATTTGATTATCGTACTTTACTTACCGAGTATGGTGAAACAGGTAAAACACCAAGAGCAATAGAAAAAATGAGTCATGATGAAGTGTTAGAACTTAATCCTCATTTAGATTTAGTAAGATTGAAAAAAGATAGACGTGTGCAAATTGTAAATAATGTTGATTTAATCACTGATATTGCTTTTGAAAAAGACAAGGATGGGAAATTCAATCCAAGTAGTTTGATTATAACTTTAGCAAAAGATATAGCTAACAATGATAAGATAGATAGGGTAACATTAAAATTACCAGTCTATGTCCCAATTGATAAAAGACAAGCAGGAAGTGTATCTATGACTATTGAAGGCCCAGCAGCAGAAGAACCTACAACACTTCAAGTGATTAGCATTAATAATCCATTTAATATTAAAATAGAAAAGCAGGCATTAAAGGTAGGATTACAAAATCAATATGCAGGTAAATTTACATTAATAGAATTAAAAAAAGGTATGTTACAAGCAGGTGAAGTTATATTTAAGTTAGATCCTGATTATAAAGGAATTAGACTCAATGGCGATAGCATGGAAATGCATACAGAAGGTGGACTTAAAGGAATTAGAGCGAGTACATCAGAAGATGACTGTTTCTTAGCCCTTGTTACGCTTAAAGAAACTAAAGAAATCGGTAAATTTGAAGTTGTTATGAAAGAGGTAGATGTAGATCGTACAGTACCAGAAGGCAAAATCGATTTAGAAATAAGTGGAACAGCTATAGATGCGTATGGTGAAAGTATAAAGCTTGAAGACTTCTTCGAGATTACGACTAAAAATACAGAAGACATAGATTATAAAGGACTTGGTAAAGAAAAATTAAAGTTCACTTTAGGTTCTAAAAAAGGAAGTAGAGGCAAAGAAGAAATTCTAATGGATGTTGCACCTTATATTGAAGAACCAGGTTTCATAATGGTACCAGTGCGTTATGTGGCTCAAGGATTTGGGCTTGGCGAACAAGATATTACATATAATAAAGAACAAGGTACAAGCACACTCTTTGCCGGTAAACGTATTATTCAACTCACCAAAGGAAATAAATTGGCTACTGTAAATTCAGGTAAGGTTGAAATGCAAGTACCTGTTATTATCAAGGATGGCAGAACATTTGTGTCTGTTAGTGAAGTGGGTAAACTTTTAGGTGTACAAGCTTCATGGGATAATGAAACAAAAGAAGCAACCTTCCAATATGTAGGTTAAAAACATTATTACCTAATTACCTAACGCTATTATTTTAATAAGAAATAAAACAGAGATGCCACGAAATTCATATAATTTCGTGGCATCTCTGTTTTGTATTAGAGACCTGTCCCTAAATTAGCAGTATTGTAGACCTGTCCCCCAAAATGCTAGTAGGCATTTTTATTGATAAAGCCTTTGAAGATGGTAAGGATGATAATTTTGATATCCAGACCGAAAGTCCAGTTTTCAATATAGTATAAGTCGTGCTCGATGCGGTCTTCGATAGAAGTATCGCCGCGAAGACCGTTAACTTGAGCCCAACCAGTAATGCCTGGGCGAACTTGATGTTTAATCATATAACGTGGTATTTCTTCTTTGAATTTATCTACGAAGAAAGGACGTTCTGGCCTTGGACCTATAACAGACATATCGCCTTTTAGGACATTGAAAAACTGTGGTAATTCATCAATGCTTGTCTTACGCATAAAGTTACCCCACCAAGTTTTGCGAGGATCATTTTTAGTAGTCCATTTATCCATTTCTTCTTCATCTGTCTGAAGACGCATAGAACGGAATTTGTACATACTAAAGTTTTTACGGTCTAGTCCAACGCGTTCTTGTTTAAAGATAATAGGACCTGGTGAAGAGAGTTTGACCATAATTGCTGCAAATAACAAGATAGGACTTGTTAATAGGATGGCAAATAATGAAAACGCAATATCAAAGCTTCTTTTAAGAAAATTTTTAAATAAATTATCTAATGGAATATGTCTTGTATCAATAATTGGTAAGCCATCTAAATCATCAATGTATGGTTTGGCAGGAACATATTTATAGTAGTAAGGTACAATATGTGTTTTGATGCCTGCCTTTTCACAGCAAGTAATAAGATAGCCAAGTTGGTTAGCGTTATGCTCTTCTGTTGCAATCATTACAATATCAATATAGGTACTTTCTAAAAGTTTAGGAAGAGAAGAAATATTTCCTATTACTTTATAGCCACAAAAACGTGTATCATCAGTAGCAGCAACTTCGGTTAATGTAGTGAAGTTGCTATGTATTGCATCTTTCGAAATTTGATTATAATTGTATGTCTCATGAGCAGTAGACTCAGTGTTAACAACGCCTACAATGTTGTAACCCCAAAATGGGTGCTTGCGAAGTTTGTGAATCAGTTTACGAGACGTTTCCGATGTACCTACGATGAGGCAATGCTTTAAGTTGTAACCTTTCTTACGGTATTTACGTAGAAAGAGACGTACACAGCATCTACAGGTAACTGTTAAAATACAATTATAAGCAAAGAAGTAAAGTAAAACATATCGCGCAAAATCAGCTTCTTTAAAGATATATAGATACCCCATCAGTACGAGGACGCCTATAATATTTGAACCAAGAATCTTGTAGATTCATGAGTAATAGATTTGATACGTTTAGAACTATATAAATCAAGCCAACTATAAAGGAGTAAATAAACTGGGACAGTAGCGATGATGAATGAAAGAGAACGTTCAAAAGAAACAGTAATAACACCATCATCCATAATGTAAAATCTAGTAATGTATGCTCCAATGAAGGAGATGAGTATAATAAAAATATCTAGAAAAACTTGTATGCCATTAAAATATTTTTGATTTTCTCGAACCATAATTTCCTCCTAACTTATTAAATCATAGCAAAGCTGTAAATATTATACCATAGTTGGAAAGGAAACGCCTATTAGTATAAAATGGGGAAGATTTTGCATTCCTTAAAAAGGAATAGTTGATTTTATAGAATATATAGTAAAATAATGCTATACTAGGAATAAATATGTTAAGGAGTTGAGGTGTTATTATGGCGGAAAATCAAACGCAGAGTAAGATGTTAAGTAAGCAAGAAAAGTTAGAAAAGCGCAATGCAATCGTAAATAAAATCATGTTTATACCGCTTATAGTAATATTAGCGATTATTCCATTAATTGTTAGATTACAAATCATTGAGCCTAATATAGATATTGCAATTGCCATGGGAACAAGTAAATTTGCAGATTTCTTCTGTGCTTATAAAGCTAGTTTCGTTATGCTTACAGGGCTTCTTATATTAATTATAAGCTTTTTGTTTGTTCAAAAAGATATGATAAAAAAGATAGAATAACAATCATATATATGATATGTAGTGGTGTATTCGTTTTAATGAGTTTACTATCTACAGTAATGTCAAATTATAAGTCAGCGGCTTGGTGGGGAATTCCAGACCATGACGAAGGAATGGTTGTAATAGGCTGCTACATTCTATTTTTAATGTATGCATTAATAGCATTTAAAAAGTATGAAGACTATAAATACATAGTAATAGCCCTTTCAATCGTTGTATTAGTGTCTAGTTTTATTGGATATTTCCAATATACGGGACAAGATTTAATGGTAAATAATGAGTTTGTTCAAAAATTAATTATTTCTAAGGAAGATCAAGATAAGATCAAAGGGTTAACAGGTCTTATTGAAAAAGGGACAATTTACGGAACAATGTTCCATTACAACTATGTAGGTTCTTTCGCAGCTATGATGGTGCCACTTTTTGTGACATTAACGCTATTCTTAAAAGGAAATAAGAGAAAAATCTTTTGCGGCATTATAAGTTTAGCATCTGTATTCTTATTATTTGGTAGTACATCAAGAGCAGGTCTACTTGGTTTTGGTATAGCACTTATTGTAGGAATCATTGTATTTGCTAATAAAATCATTAAAAAATGGAAAGTTGTTATTCCAGTTGTTTTAGTAGCAGTACTTATCGTATTTGGCTTTAATGTAGCAACAGGGGGAAAAATCTTTAGCAGAATTCCAACACTTTTAAATGATGCAACAAGCATGTTTAATGGGTCAGATGAGAAGATTAACTATAAAGATCATATTCCAGTAAGAAATATTACCATTGAAAATGGTATAGCTACACTTGAAACACAAGAGGATGCATTAACATTTAAACTAGGAGATGGAACTGTTAGCACATATGATAAAGCTGGACAGACTGTAGTATATATCTCATCAAATGATACTTATACAACTACAGATAGCAGATTTAGCAATATCACATATAAAATATCACAAACAGAATTATTAAGAGATGGTGAAACACCAACACCAGTTATTCGTGTGGCAGTTAATAATATTGAAATGCTCTTCCTTAAAGTAAATCCAGCTGAAGGACTTTATGCAATTAATGATATTGCAGAGCAAAGAATTGAAATCAAAGATGCACCATATATCGGATTTGAAGGAAAAGAAAAACTAGGTTCTGCCAGAGGATATATTTGGTCTAGAACACTTCCTATATTAAAAGAAACATGGCTTATTGGTAAAGGACCAGACACATTCCCACTCATATTCCCACAAAACGATATTCTTGCAAAATGGTGGGCATATGATACACCTAATATGATAGTAGATAAACCACATAACTTATATTTACAAATTGCAATTAGTGAGGGTGGACTTGCATTTATTGCCTTCCTCATTTTAATTGGCACATACCTTGTTAACTGCTTTAAGCTTTATGCTTTTAGAGGTTATTATGAAAATAAAGAAATTATAGGTATGGCTACATTTTTAGCAGTAGTAGGTTACTTAGGGGCTGGATTCTTCAATGACTCAGTGGTTCCAGTAGCACCTATTTTCTGGACACTTTTAGGTGTAGGTATGGCAATTAACTTTATGATTAATAAAGAAAGAGTAGAAGTTGAGCGACGTATGGCTCATGCTACAATTGATATGAAAACTAAGAAACATCTAGCTAAATAAGCTAGGTGTTTCTATAAATTCTTGTTTATAAAAATTTTTATTTATAAAGATAGAAGTATTTTGTGTGAAATACAAAGTAGGGATCCTAAATACTTCTATCTTTATGTATAGGAATATATAAGAATGTACGAATATATAAAGGAAGAATATATAGGGTTAAAAAGAAGGATAAATAAAGTAAGGAGACGACAAGCAGATGAAGGGCATTATTTTAGCAGGTGGCTCAGGAACTAGACTATATCCAATCACTAAGGCTATCTCAAAACAAATCTTACCAATTTATGATAAACCTATGATTTATTACCCTCTATCAACATTAATGCTAGCAGGCATTAGAAAAATATTGATTATCTCTACACCAAGGGATTTACCAGTATTTGAAGAATTATTAGGGGATGGCAGTAGCTTGGGATTATGTATTCAATATACTGTTCAAGAAGAACCTAAAGGATTAGCACATGCCTTTATTATAGGCGAAAAATTTATAGGCAAGGATAAAGTGGCATTAGTATTAGGAGATAATGTTTTTTATGGCCAAGGCTTTAGTGGTATACTTCAAGAAGCAGTTAAACTTGAAGAAGGCGCAATTATATTTGGCCATTATGTGAGAAAGCCTGAAGCTTTCGGTGTGGTAGAATTTGATGGAGAAGGTAGGGTGATTTCCATAGAAGAAAAACCTAAAGTACCTAAATCACATTACGCCGTACCAGGTCTTTATTTTTATGATAATAATGTCATTCAAATAGCTAAAGGCATACAGCCATCAGTAAGAGGTGAGCTAGAAATCACAGATATACACAAAGCCTATCTTGAAAGTAATAAATTAAAAGTACAGCTTTTTGGAAGAGGAATGGCTTGGCTGGATACTGGAACATGCGAAGGGTTAGCAGAGGCATCTAGCTTTGTACAAACCATTCAAAAACGCCAAGGATTATATGTGGCTTGTATTGAAGAAATAGCTTATCGTCAAGGCTGGATTAGTAAAGAAGAGTTAACTATTTTAGGAAAGCAAATGGAAAAAACAGAGTATGGTGAATACCTACTTAATCTAATATAAAACAAAGTATTCCATGACAACACGAGATAAGACAGCTAAGGAGGAGAATATGAAAAATATACTAGTAACTGGTGGCGCTGGTTTTATAGGTAGTAACTTTATCATGTATATGTTAAAGCACTACAATTACAATATTGTTAATTTAGATAGTTTAACTTATGCAGGTAATTTAGATAATCTAAATGAAGTAAATGAATATACAAATTATACTTTTATCAAAGGGGATATTACAGATAAAGCAGTAGTTGAACAAATTTTTGAACAATATAATATAGACATTGTAATCAATTTTGCAGCAGAATCTCATGTAGACCGCAGCATAGAAGATCCGTCTATATTTTTAAAGACAAATGTATTAGGTACACAAGTATTACTTGAAGTCGCTAAGAAGTATTGGAAGGTAAATACTGAAGATAAATGCTGTAGAGACTTTAAGTTAAATAAAAAGTTTATACAGATTTCAACAGATGAGGTGTATGGTACACTTGGAGCAGAGGGCATGTTTACAGAATTAACACCACTAGCACCTAATAGTCCATATTCAGCATCTAAGGCAAGTGCAGATTTGATGGTACGTGCTTATTATGAGACATACGGTATGCCGATTAATATCACAAGATGCTCTAATAATTATGGACCACGTCAGCATTCTGAAAAATTGATTCCTCTTATTATCACTAGTTGTAAAAATAATCAAGAAATTCCTATATATGGAGATGGTATGCAGGTAAGAGACTGGTTATATGTAGAGGATCATTGTAGTGCCATTGCAAAAGTGATGCATGATGGCAAAATTGGTGAAGTTTATAACGTTGGGGGTAATAACGAACGTTACAATATAGAGATCGTTAAAGAGATACTTAAACTTCTAGGAAAAGAAGAAACACTTATCAAATATGTTCAAGACAGACCAGGACATGATAGACGTTATGCTATTGATAATACCAAAATCACCACAAAGTTAGGGTGGAAGCCACAATACAATCTTAAAGAAGGTATACAACAGACAGTAAAGTGGTATATGCATAAAGCTTAAAATCCAAAAAGCACCTGTTAAATTAGGGCGCATATTAATATATATTTATTATAGAAACAGTGAGTGAGTGATGAAAATTTTAAAAGCAGTCGTTATGGTATTTGATATTAGCATAACAGGAACGATAATGTACTTGGCGAAAGTGAAATCGCCAAAATCTATATGGCTTATTTCTGAACGTGAAGATCAAGCTCAAGATAATGGAGTAGCCTTTTTTGAGTATTTAAATCAGAAGCATCCAGAAATAGAGAGTTATTATATTTTAGAAAAGGATAATAAAAATATTACCAAGGTACAAAAGATTGGTAAAGTCCTTATAAGGGGATCATTTAAACATAAATTATATTTTTTAAGAAGCGAAGTTGTAGCCAGCACAGAAAAGAATATCATCGAACCTTGGGGCAGTAATATTTTTTATAAATATATAGGAAGATATTTCCCTGAAAAACTACGCGTATTTTTGCAGCATGGCATTACAGACAAAGATGTAAGTCATGTATATGGTAAAGCAGTAAGTCCATTTAATTTATTTGTGACTACTGCAAAAAGGGAAAAGGCATTTATTATTAATAAGTTTGGTTATCCAGCAGAAGAAGTAATTAATGTGGGGTTTCCAAGATATGATAAATTAGTTATAAATCAAGATGAAAAACAAAAGCAGATATTATTTATGCCTACGTGGCGTAGATATTTAAATGATTTAGCACGAGTAGATAAGAAGTATAAAGAAGCAGCTAAAAAGGCTTTTATTAATTCTAAGTACTATGAGGCCATACAGGGTTTTATAAATGATGAAAGATTAAATAGTGTGTTACAAAAAGAAGGCTATACTATGATGCTAGTGATGCATCATGGGATGAACATTTTCAAAGACACTTTTTCAGCAGGAAATCGTGTGAGAATATGTGGTTCAGAAGAAGTAGAAATTGCACAGCTACTTAAAGAGGCAGAAATCTTTATTACAGATTATTCAAGTATCCACTTTGATTCGGCTTACTTAGGAAATATAAATTTATATTATCAATTTGACATTGATGATTTTAGAAAAGGGCATGCAGATGCATCTTACTTTGATTATGAAGAAGATGGATTTGGTGAGGTTAGTTATACTCAAGATGAGTTAATAAACTATTTAATAAAAGCAATTAGTCAAAAAGGAATAAGAAAAGAAAAGTTCTCTCAAAGAGTAAATACATTCTTTACTTATACAGACAATGAAAATTGCGAAAGACTTTACCAAGAAATAATAGAACGAATTAATAAGAAGGAGTAGTCTAATGCAGGATATATCTATTATTGTAAGAACATCTGTAAGATATATTTTTTTAGATAGAGCCTTACAAGATATCAAGAAACAAAGTTATAAAAATTGGAAGATCATCTTAGTAAATGATGGTGGTTCTAAAGAAAAGATTAGTCACATTATTACACAGAATCATTTAACATCAGATCAATATGAAGTAATACAAAATACAGGTGCTCTAGGATTAAACAAAGCTATTAATTTAGGAACTAGAGCGGTGAAAACAGAATTTGTAGTGATTCATGATGATGATGATACTTGGGAGGAAACATTTTTAGAAGAGACAGTAAAATACTTAAAGGATTATAAAGAAGCCATGGGGGTGGTAACACATACTAAGCAAGTGTTAGAAAAGGTTGTAGGTGAAACGATTAAAATAGAAAAAGTAAAACCGTTTAATTATCAATTAAAGGATGTCATAAGTATATATGACCTCATTAAGAATAACTTATATTCGCCTATTTCCTTTGTGTATAGAACAAAGATTTATAATGAAATAGGATACTATGATGAAACATTAGAAGTATTAGAAGACTGGGACTTTAATATTAGATTTTTAATGAAGCATGATATTTATGTTATTGAAAAACCATTGGCTAATTATCATATTAGAAAGCAAAATGATATGCAAGTTGCTTTTAAAAATACAGTAGTGGCTAAACGTAAATTGCATTATAAATACGATACGCTTATTAGGAACAAGTACCTAAGATATGATTTAGAAAATGGACAACTAGGAATGGGTGTTTTAATGAATATATTAAAATGGTCTGATAACCGTATCATAAGAAAGTTAAAACAGTACTTAAAAAGGTAGATAGAGGAGGCAAAAATGATTAGACATCTTAAAACCTTTTATAATTATAGAGCATTACTATGGGAATTTGTGAAAAAAGATATTAAGCTCAAATATAGAAATTCATTTTTAGGGATTTTATGGAGTATGTTAAACCCGCTTTTAATCATGGTAGTTTTAACATTTATCTTTTCAAATATCTTTAAGAATTCTATTCCAAATTTTCCTGTGTATTGTTTAACAGGACGTTTGATTTATGATTTCTTTTCACAAGCAACGAATCAATCAATGGTAAGTATCACAAGTAAAAGTACTTTAATTAAGAAGATATATGTACCGAAGTATCTTTATCCGTTATCAAGAGTAATTTCTTCGTTTATTATATTCTTAATTTCATTAATACCACTATTACTTATAATGCTTGTAACAAGAGTGAAGCTAACTCCAATGAGCTTGTTAGCTGTATTTCCATTACTGAGTTTAGTAGCACTTGCATTAGGTATAGGATTATTTTTAGCTACAGTTAATGTATTCTTTAGAGATATGCAGCATTTATACTCAGTTGTTCTATTAGTAGTGATGTATATGTCTGCAATTTTTTATTCAGTAGATATTATTAATCCTAAATATGCATTTGTATTAAAGTTTAATCCGATTTTTCCTATTATTGCTGTATTTAGAGATTGTCTTTTAAATGGACAAATCACAGGTAGTGGCAACTGGATATTATGTGCAATCTACCCTGTTTTAGCATTAGGTATAGGATTATTTACTTTCTATAAACAACAAGACAAATTTATTCTTAATATATAGGAGAATGATAGATGGATGACTTTATAATTAAACTTGAGCATGTAGGTATGCATTATAGGAAAACAACACAAAAAGTAGATTCTTTTAAAGAGTATTTTATTAAACGTCTTAGAAAACAAATTGCCTATGAAGAATTTATCGCGCTAAATGATATTAACTTAACTATAGGAAAAGGTGAAGTAGTTGGATTTGTGGGACTTAATGGTGCGGGGAAAAGTACATTACTAAAACTCATTTCTGGTGTTCAAAAACCAACGGTAGGTAAAGTAACTGTTAAAGGTAAAGTGTCACCACTTTTAGAGTTAGGTGCGGGATTCGATAATGACTTAACTGGAAGAGAAAATATTAAACTTAATGGCTTAATTTTAGGATATAGCAAAGAATTTATTAAAGAAAAAACAGACGAAATCATAGAGTTCGCTGAACTTAAGGATTTTATCGATACACCTATTAAGAATTATTCTTCTGGGATGAGAGCCAGATTAGGTTTTGCCATAGCTACAGTTGTAACACCACAAATCTTAATTGTAGATGAAGTGTTATCAGTAGGTGATGGGCGATTCAAGAAGAAAAGTGAGCAGCGAATGGTGGAACTTATTAAATCAGATGCTACAGTATTATTTGTTTCACATTCATTAGCTCAAATTAGAAGACTTTGCACAAAAGTTGTATGGTTAGAAAAGGGCCAAATAAAAATGGTAGGACCAACTAAAGAGGTGTGTGATGCCTATGAAGCTTACTTATAAATTTTCAATTATCTCAGCTGTATATAATACAGCTGAGTATTTGGAAGAAATGATAGATAGTGTGATAAGCCAAGATATTGGATTTAAAGAAAATGTGCAACTCATCTTAGTAGATGATGGCAGCACAGATGGCTCGGGAGAAATTTGTGAGCAGTATGAAAAGAGGTATCCTTATAATATCCTTTATATAAAGAAAGCACATACAGGTGTGAGTCATACTAGAAATCAAGGGATAGCATATGCTCAAGGTAAACTAGTTAATTTTTTAGATGCAGACGATCGATTGGAGAAAAATGCATTAAGTGAAGTGTGGTCTTTCTACAAAAAGCATAGAGAAGAAATGAATATTGTAGCCATTCCTATCTTCTTATTTGAAGCAGAACAAGGCCAACATATATTGAATGATAAATTCACAAGTAGTAGAGTGATTAAAATATCAGAAGAAACTACTGCTGTTTTACTATCTAGTTCAAGTTCATTTATAGATAAAGAAGTCCTAAAAGAACACCGATTTGACGAGCATTTAAAGTATGCAGAGGATGCAAAGTTATTAACTGAAATATTAATGACCACAGGTACTTATGGTGTTGTTAATACAACAAAGTATTGGTATAGAAAACGTAAGCGTCATACCTCAGCCATTCAAAGTGGCTATAATAATAAAGGATGGTATATAGACTATCTTAAAGGTTTTTCAATGCAGTTATTAGATTGGAATATAAAAGAAGAGTTTAAAGAATATATAGCGTATCTGGTGATGTACGATTTGCAATGGCGAATTAATCAGTTAGAGCATGCTAAGAAGACGCTAAATAAAGAAGAATTAAAGGTATATATGCGTTTATTAAAAAAAATACTTCGTAAAATAGATAGACGTTATATATATGCGCAAAAATATATGACACTAAAGAGAAAAGTATTAGCCTTTATAGTAAGAGGTAAATTGAAATAATTATGATTAATGTAATATGAGTTAGTATAAGAAGTGAAATGACATCAAGGAAGAGACAGGAGGAATGAACTATGGAAGTAACATATAAATATAGATTTTCTATTGTAATGGCAGTTTACAATGTAGAAAATTACTTGGAAGAAGCAATAAACAGTGTTATTTCGCAAGATATAGGGTTTGAAGAGCATGTACAGTTAATTTTAGTAGATGATGGGAGTACAGACCTTAGTGGCAGCATATGCAAAAACTATACAAATCTTTATCCAAATAACATTATTTATATTAACAAGCCAAATGGCGGTGTAAGTACTGCAAGAAATAAAGGGATGGAATATGTAGAAGGGAAATATATGAACTTCTTAGATTCAGATGATATCTTAGATGCAGATGTATTAAGTAGAGTTTATAATTTGTTTGAACAAATTTACAATTATACAGATGTTGTTTCAGTACCTATTTATTTCTTTGAAGGTGCACAAGGAGCGCATATACTTAATTATAAATATAGAAAAACAAGACAGGCTAATTTAATAAGAGATTATCAATATATTCAATTATCTTCTAGTGCAGCATTTGTCAAATCTGAGTTTAAAGACTTATATCAATTTGATACAGACATGAAATATGCAGAAGATGCATTATTCATTAATAAGATTTTATTACACAAAGAAACAATGGGTGTACTTAAAGGTTCAGGATACAGATATAGAAGAAGACAAACTGGTACATCAGCAATTCAAGTTGGAACAAAAGTTAAAGAGTGGTATACAGAGTATTTAAGAACTTTCTCAATATCACTTATAAAATATGCTAAAGCTCAAAAAGGCTATATACCAAAGTTTATTCAATATACTATTATGCATGATTTACAATGGCGCCTTCAATTAAAAGATATAAATGCAAATGTGTTAAATGAAATAGAAAAACAAGAATTTATTGCATGCATACAAGAAATATTACAAGAAGTTAATGATGAAATTATACTTGAACAAAGAAGTTTAAGTATTGCACATAAACTATTTGCATTAAAACTTAAAAATGGTAATGAGGCAAGTGAACAACTTAGATTAATAGAAAGCCCTAAAAATATAGAGTTAATGTATGGTGATCAATATGTGTATTCTTTAAGTGAAGATAAAGCTAAGATAGATTTTGTTGATATTATAGATAATCAATTATATATAGAAGGTTGTTTAGGAAAGACATTAGACTTTGAAGACTATGAAGTTTATATAGAATTTAATGAAACTAAATATCTAGCAGAATGTGTAGATAGAAGTATAAATAATGAAGAGAGCTTAGGAAATCTTATTAAAAAGACAATTGGTTTTAAAATGCAAATTCCTCTAGAAAAAGATATTAAAGTACAAAGTGTACGTGTGTTTATTAAAGTGAAGGAATCTTGGATTAGACCACAGTTAATGCTAGGTAAATTTGTGAGAATTAATAAAGATGTAGAGGATTCTTATTTCATTACAAAGACACACCGTGTTGTATTTAAATATAATACATTCTATTTAATAAAGAATAGCCTTAAAGTGAATATAGGTAGAGAATTTAGAGTATGTAAATCATTATTAAAGAAAAGGCAGTATGCATGATATTAATGCGTATGAGCTACTTTGTATACAAGAAATTACAACGTAAAGAAGTATGGCTTTTAATGGACCGAGTTGATAAAGCAGATGATAATGCAGAACACTTAATGAGATACTTAAATACGCAAGATGAAACAAGTAAACGTTATTATGTGATTAGTAAAGATTCACCAGACTATGAAAGAATGAAACAATATGGCAATGTTGTTGAGTATAATTCAAAAAGACATAAATGGTTACAACTAGTTGCAGATAAGGTGATTTCATCTCATATTGAAGATACAATTCGTGTACCTTTACAAGGAAATGCAAAATACGTAAGAGAACTTTCGAACTTCAAATATATATTCCTACAACATGGGATTATAAAAGATGATCTTTCAGGATGGTTAAATAAGTACAATAAAAATATAGATGCCTTTGTGACTAGTACAAAAGCTGAATATGATTCGATTTTAGAAGGCGATTATAAGTACAATGAAGATGTTGTAAAACTTACAGGATTACCACGTTATGATAGATTAAAAAATCAAGATCAAAAGCAAATACTTATTATGCCAACATGGCGTAGCAAAGAAGTTTCAGAAATAGACCCTAACTCAGGTGTTAGACCATACAATGATAGATTTAAAGAAAGTCAGTATTTTAAAGCTTACAATAAGCTTATTAATAATGAAAAGTTACTTAAAGCATGTGAAGAGTATGGATATAAAATAGTATTTTTCCCACATCCAGCTATTTGGCAACAGATGAAAGACTTTAATCAAAATGAACAAGTTATTTTTGAAGATTATAATCAAAGCTATCAGAAAATGTTTAATGAATCAAGCTTATTATTAACAGATTATTCTTCAGTAGCTTTTGACTTTGCGTATATGAAGAAACCAGTTTTATATTATCAATTTGATAGAGAGCAATTCTTTAAAGGGCATACATATACTGAAGGATACTTTGATTATGAGACAATGGGATTTGGAGAAGTAATAGTAGATGAAGAGGAAGTTATAAATCAAGTTATAGCGTACATGAAAAATGAATGTGCTATTAAAGAAGTATATAAAGAGCGTATAAATAATTTCTATTGCTATACAGATCAAGACAATTGTAAAAGAGTTTATGATGTGATTAAAAGTATAAAGTAAGTTATTTAAGGAGTCAAAAAATGAATAATTCGAATAGCAAGAATAACAACATCAAAATAGTTACAGCAGTTATGGTGATGTGGTTATTATGGCTGTAAAAGATGAAGTAAGTTCGAAGTTTACTGATGAAATGAATCATGCTATGAAGCAGCTAGGATTCGTAAAATCTCTAAAGGACAAGAGAAGATATAGTTACATTGGTGTATTAAATGATGGTAAAGTCATTTATGAAGAATTTTTAGAAGGAAAATTAGAAATAAGCCTTAATGTAGAGGGCATTAATGTTGAAATTTTAAGTGCCGGCTTTGGAGTGGGGAATACAGTAAGTATTTTAATTAATGATAAAGAATATGCTTATTAAAAGAACAAATATTAAGCCTAAGATTGTAGAAGGGTCAATTCAAGATATTGAGGGAGAAGAGTTTGATGAAGCAAGCTAAGATAATGCTAGGTATGTTATTTAATAAGTATAAGAAGTATATTTTATATATTATAGTAGGTGGATTCACAACATTAGTAAATTTAATAATTTATGCAGTAGTAAGGTACGGCGGTATGCACTTAACCGTTGCAAATTTAATAGCATTTATTGGTGCAGTGATTTTTGCTTATATTACAAATAAGTATTTTGTATTTCAAACGGATTCTAATCAAGAAATAAGTCTTAAAGAGTTTGGTAAGTTTGCAGGAATGCGAGTAGGAAGTTTTGTAGTAGAAACAGTATTACTAGTTTTACTTGTACAAATTATACCGTATGAAATAATCTTGAAAGTACTTATTGGAATTATAGTGATTATCTTAAACTATGTAATCAGTAATAAATTTGTATTTAAATAAAGGAGACACTAGATGATTTCTATCGTCATTCCAAATTATAATGGTAACAAGTATTTAAAGGAATGTTTAGATTCAGTATATGCTCAAAGTTTCAAGGACTTCGAAATGATTATCATCGACAATGCTTCAACAGATGGTTCATATGAGTGGTTAGAAGCTTATCTAGATATTCAATTCAAAAGACTAGATCAGAACTATGGCTTTAGTAGAGCTGTTAATGAAGGAATTTACTTAGCAAAAGGTGAGTATGTACTACTTTTAAATAATGATACGATTATGGCACCGAATTTTTTAGAAGAGATTTTAAAAGATATGCAGGCACATCCAAAGGCTTTTGCAGTATGTAGTAAAATGATTCAATATCATCATCCAGATTTAATAGATGATGCTGGAGATGAGTATAGTTTAATGGGCTGGACACGTAAAAGAGGTGACAATGAATCTGTTACGAGATATACGAAATCAGAAAATGTATTTAGTTCCTGTGCAGGAGCCGCATTATATCGTAAGGCTGTGTTTGAAGAGATTGGCTACTTCGATGAAACCTTTTTTGCTTATATGGAAGATGTAGATATAAGTTATCGCGCTAGAATCTATGGTTATGAAAATAGATATTGCGCATCAGCGCAGATTCATCATATAGGAAGTGCCACTTCAGGAAGCCGTTATAATGCTTTTAAAGTAAGACTTGCAGCACAAAATAACATTTATGTGCCTATAAAAATATGCCACTTGTACAACTTATATTAAATGGTCCATTTTTATTAATGGGTTATTTCATTAAGTATATATTTTTTATAAGGAAAGGATTCGGTAAAGCTTATAGAGAAGGCCTGAAAAATGGCATTCAAGGCATTAAAAAATAGATAAAGTACCATTTAAATGGTCATATCTATTAAACTATATTTATATAGAAGGAATGCTGATTAAAAACACGATTAACTTTGTAACCAAAAAGTAACAAAATATAATAAAACGTAATAATAGTCATATCACATGAAGGAGCTTATAAGATTAGTAAAATATTAATCTTATAAGCTCTTTATTATTGTATAAAATGAAGTACGAAAAAGGAAACAAAAGGAAACAAAGTAAAAAAATATACAAATTTACCCTATATTATAAAAATATAGAATAAATAGTCACAGTGTGATAAGATATATATGTTAAAGTTTGAATATAGAAAATAAATATATTTATGAGGTGATATATAAATGAAGGGAATTATACTTGCAGGTGGTTCAGGCACAAGGCTTTATCCTATTACAAAAGCAGTATCTAAACAAATCCTGCCAATTTATGATAAGCCAATGATTTATTATCCACTTTCTACATTAATGTTAGCTGGGATTAATGAAGTACTTATTATTTCAACACCTAGAGATGTAGTTGTATTTGAAGAATTATTAGGTGATGGTCATCAGCTTGGCATGAAAATCGAATATGCAGTTCAAGAAGCACCAAATGGTTTAGCAGAAGCCTTTATTATTGGGGAAAAATTCATAGGAGATGACAATGTTGCGCTCGTATTAGGTGATAACATTTTCTATGGTAAAGGTTTCACAGGCACATTACAAGATGCCGCTAAATTACAAGATGGGGCTATTATTTTTGGCTATTATGTAAGTAATCCAGAAGCTTTCGGGGTTGTGGAATTTGATAGAGATTGGAACGTATTATCTATAGAAGAAAAACCAAAAGAACCTAAATCACATTATGCAGTACCAGGTCTTTATTTCTATGATAATAACGTTATAAAAATTGCTAAGACTATTACACCTTCAGCAAGAGGTGAATTAGAAATTACAGCAGTTAATGAAGCTTATCTTAAAGAAAATAAGTTAAAGGTTGAGCTCTTCGGACGTGGTATGGCATGGCTGGATACAGGAACTTGCGAAGGTTTAACAGAAGCTGCTAGCTTTGTACAAGCAGTTCAAAAGCGTCAATCTCTTTATGTAGCATGTATTGAAGAGATTGCTTATAGACAAGGATGGATTACAAAGGAAGAACTCATTACATTAGCACAGCAAATGATTAAAACAGAATATGGTCAATATATGATGCAAATTGCTAATGAAGAATTTACAAGATAAGAAGCTTAATCAGATTAGGATTTATAAAATAAAAATAAAGAAAATAGATAAGACATGGAGGAAATTATGAAGAATATATTAGTAACAGGTGGGGCAGGTTTCATTGGAAGTAACTTTGTAAAATACATGTTAGAAACTTATGATTATAACATTGTTAATATTGATAGTCTTACATATGCAGGTAACTTAGAAAACTTAAAAGAAGTAGAAAATAATCCTCATTATACTTTTGTAAAAGGAGACATTAGGGATCGTGAAGTATTAGATACTATCTTCAAAGAACACAACATCGATACAGTTGTTAACTTCGCAGCTGAATCACATGTAGACCGCAGTATTGAAGATCCTGAAATCTTCCTTAGTACAAATGTTTTAGGAACTCAAGCATTACTTGATACAGCTAAAAAATATTGGAAAGTAAATCCGGAAGATAAACATTGCCGTCTATTTAAAGAAGGCGTTAAATATCTTCAAGTTTCAACTGATGAAGTATACGGTACATTAGGGAAAGAAGGTATGTTTAAAGAAACAACACCACTTGCACCAAATAGTCCATATTCAGCTTCAAAAACAGGTGCAGACCTTATCGTAAGAGCTTATC
This sequence comes from Cellulosilyticum ruminicola JCM 14822, assembly GCF_001311925.1. Classification (GTDB taxonomy): domain Bacteria; phylum Bacillota; class Clostridia; order Lachnospirales; family Cellulosilyticaceae; genus Cellulosilyticum; species Cellulosilyticum ruminicola. The sequence continues at coordinate 11,968 of NZ_BBCG01000025.1, read as the reverse complement.
ATGAAACATTCGGTATGCCTATTAACATTACAAGATGCTCAAACAACTATGGTCCATACCAATTCCCAGAAAAACTCATTCCACTTATGATTAACAACTGCTTAAAAGGAAAAGATTTACCTGTTTATGGAGATGGTATGCAAATCCGCGACTGGCTTCATGTAAAAGATCACTGCACAGGTATTAGCACAGTACTTCATAGAGGAAGAATTGGTGAAGTTTATAATATCGGTGGTAACAATGAAAAAGCAAATATTGAAATCGTAAAACTTATTATCAGTAACTTAGGAAAATCAGAAGACCTCATTAAATATGTAAAAGATAGACCAGGTCATGACAGAAGATATGCTATTGATAATACTAAAATCACTACAGAATTAGGTTGGAGTCCAAGCTATACATTTGAACAAGGCATTAAAGAAACAATTGAATGGTATTTAGCAAACGAAGAGTGGATGGAAAAAATCGTGAGTGGTGATTATATGAAGTACTATGAAGAAATGTATAAATAGAAAAGAGAAGATAATATGAGGGTAAAGTATAAAAGTTTAATAGTAACTTTAATTATAGTTATACTTAATATTCTAGTATTAAGGTTTGTGGAATTACCTAAAGATAATAATATGCAATTGTCATATGCAGCTGTAGGAAATTTTAAAACCGTATATCAAACACTATATAGTGATAGTAATGTGTTTGATGGACGTCATTGTGTAGAAATGGTTTATGAAAAAAAAGGGGACAAGCAAGAACTTACTTTTGATCTACCTAGTGAATATAAGTGGATTCGTTTGGACTTTGGTAATTATATAGATCATATAAATTTGAGTTGTATTGAATTAAGTTATATGAAACAGAAGATAGATTTAAGTTCTCGTATATTAAGAGAAGGCAATATAAGTAATGATATCGGAAATATTACAACAACGGCAGATGGTAATATTGAAGTGGATGTTGTGGGTGGAGATCCTTATATAGTACTTGATCTTACAGATGTTAAATTTGAAACTGTTGTAGGAATAGAAAATGTGGTGTTTAAAATAATTGTATGTGTACTATTAACAGCTTTAATATTAGTCTTACAAAAATATATGGGAAGTTTAATATCTCTACTAAAAGAACTTAATGTAAACAAGAAACTAATTTGGAACCTTTCTAAAAATGATTTTAGAACAAAATATGCAGGTTCATACTTAGGAATTACTTGGGCATTTGTTCAGCCTATTGTTACTGTAATAATTTATTGGTTTGTATTCCAAGTAGGCTTTAAATCTGCACCAATGAATGATTTCCCGTTTGTTTTATGGCTAATTGCAGGTATGGTACCTTGGTTCTTTTTCAATGAAGCACTTTTAAATGCAACTAACAGTTTATTAGAGTATAACTATTTAGTTAAAAAGGTAGTTTTTAAAATTAGTATTTTACCTATTGTAAAAATCATGTCTTCTTTATATGTACATATTTTCTTTATCGTTTTTGCAAATATTGTATATCTAATTGGTGGACATATGCCAAGTATTTATATGCTACAAGTAGTTTACTATTTATTCTGTACCTTCTTTTTAGTATTAGGGTTATCTTATGCAACATCTGCAATCATTATATTCTTCAAAGATTTAGGACAAATTGTTAATATATTACTTCAGTTTGGAATGTGGTTAACACCAATTATGTGGAGCAATGAAATGATAGGGCCTAGATATCAATGGGTACTTAAAATTAATCCAATGTATTATATTGTAGAAGGATATAGAGATACATTTATTAGGCATGTATGGTTTTGGGAACGTTATAACCAAACAATGTATTTTTGGTTTGTAGCAATTGTTTTATTTGGAGTAGGAGCTTTAATATTTAAAAGATTAAAAGTACATTTTGCAGACGTGTTATAAGAAAGGTGATAGATGTATGGAAGATATAGTTATTAGAGCTAATAATTTAACTAAAATATATAAGTTATATGATAATCCGGTAGATAGACTGAAAGAATCATTAAGCTTAACTAAAAAGAAATATCATAAAGAGCATTATGCTCTTAAAGATATTTCTTTTGAAATTAAAAAAGGAGAAACGGTGGGGATTATTGGAACCAATGGCTCTGGTAAATCAACGTTATTAAAGATAATAACCGGTGTACTCAATAGGACAGATGGAGAACTTGAAGTGAAAGGGAAAATATCTGCTCTTTTAGAGTTAGGAGCGGGTTTTAATATGGAATATACAGGGAGAGAAAATATTTATTTAAATGGGACAATGCTGGGATATTCTAAAGAAGAAATGGATGAAAAGCTAGATGACATTATTGAATTTGCAGATATTGGTTACTTTATAGATCAACCAGTAAAGACATATTCTAGTGGTATGTTTGTAAGGCTTGCATTCGCAGTATCTATAAATGTAAATCCAGAAATATTAATTATAGATGAGGCTCTTTCGGTAGGAGATATACGTTTTCAACAAAAGTGTTATAGAAAAATTGAAGAATTCAAGGAAAATAAGACTGTTATTATGGTATCTCATGATATAGGCAGTATTAATAAGTTTTCAGACCGTGTCATATGGATTGAACAAGGAAAGCTTATGGGTGTAGGAAAACCTATGGAGATTTCCAAACAATATCAAGCGTACTTAATGGATTCTAAGATTTCGCATAATGCAAGTACTCAAAAGGCAAGTAGTGTTAATTATAATTTAGAATCTGTATTGAATAAAATTGATGAGAGCTTTGAAGTTTATGGAGATAAAAGAGCAATTATAGAAGCAGTAGGTTTAGTTGATGAGAATAATGTACCGTTAGAGATAGTAACAGAAGAGACGGCTGTTAGATTCTTAATGAAAGTAAGATATGATGAAGATTTAGTTAATCCGATAGTGGGTTTTACTATTAATGATAGATTGGGAAATATTATTTTCCAAAGTAATAGTTATGTATTAGATGCAAGTATAGATAGTTCCCAAGAAGTTGCATTATATGAATTTAAATTCAAGATGCCACCACTAAATCAAGGAACTTATACAATTTCGCCAGCAGTTGCGTCAGGTGTTCAAGAACAACATATGCAACATAATTGGGTGCACGATGCATATATCTTTAATTTTATAACGAAGAGTAATTATGCACTTCAAGGGACCTTGTATATGACTAATATAGAATTTGGAGTTGTATAAACAGGTAAAAGGAGAAAATTATGGAATTTACGGGAGAACGTTTTATACCAGATGAAGAATTAGACATGGAGATAACCGTTGAGCATTTACAACGCTATGAAGCAATATGTAAGCTTGCTAGTGAAAAAGTTGTATTAGATGCAGCTTCTGGTGAGGGATATGGAAGTGCTTTAATAGCTCAGTATGCTAAAGAGGTATATGGACTAGATATTAGTAGAGAAGCAGTTGAGAATGCAAATAAAAAATATATAAAAGACAACTTAAATTACATAGAAGGTAGTGTAACTAATATTCCATTAGAAGATAACAGTGTAGATATGGTTGTTTCATTTGAAACGATTGAACATATTGATGAAACAGCACAGCTCCAGTTTATGAAAGAAATTAAGCGAGTATTAAAGGAAGACGGGATGTTAGTTATTTCTACACCAAACAAAAAAGTCTATTCAGAAGAGTTTAATTTTGCTAATAAGTTTCATGTAAGAGAATTTTACAAAGATGAATTCATTAATATGATTCAATCAGAGTTTAACAACTATGAAATGTATTGTCAGTTTAAAGAAGTGGCTTACTATCTAACAAAAGATGATGAGAATACTTGCCTGAAAAAAGGTAATTATAGTGAAGACTTTGCAAAATATTATGTATGTATAGCAAGTAATCAAGCCATTAAGCATGATATCTTATCAAATATTACAATACAAAATGAAACTGAATACATAAAGAAAATGCATAGGATTTTAGATTTACAAAATGAAGTAGAAAGCAGAAATAATCATATACAAAAACTAGATACTCAAATTGAAGAAAAGGATGAAAGGATAGTACAACTTCAAGATGAGGTAGAAGAAAGAAATATAGGACTTGTTCGATTAAATGATGAAGTAGAAAAATATCAAGGACAAGTTAATAATTTAAATGAAGTTAATCGAGTTATAGAAATGAAACTAGAAGAAAAGATTCAAGAACTAGAAATTAAAGACAGAGAACTAGAAATTAAAGACAGAGAACTAGAAATTAAAGACAGAGAACTAGAAATTAAAGACAAGGAATTAGAAATTAAGATTAAACAACTAGAAGAAAGCAATAATAAATTAGAAGAATATACTAAGCAGAACTTAAACTTAAGTGATGAGTTAGCATTAATAAAATTTGAGCTAGAACAAAAGATTCACGAATTAGATGTTATTTATCATTCTACAGGTTGGAAGATGCTTATTGCATTATATAAAGTAAGAGATAGTATTTTCCCAAAAGATACTAAGAGAAGACTTTTTGTAAAGATTGTTAAAAAAGTAGTAACACGTCCAGGATTCTATATTAAGCACTTAAATAAAGATAACTTAAAGAAGTTTTTTAAATATATGAAGAGCGAAGATCCTGAAATGATTGCAGACAGATTTGATAAATATGAAGTTAAACAAGATAGTGTACCAATAGAAAAAATAGAAATTATTAAATCCGAAGTTTGCACAGATGAGATTGTATTTAATTATGAAGAAAATCCAACAGTAACGATTATTATTCCTGTTTATAATCAGTATGAATATACATATAACTGTTTAAAAAGTATTAAAGAAAATACACAAGATGTTACATATGAAATTATCATTGCTGATGATGTATCTTCTGATGAAACAGCAAATATTAAAGAATATGTTAAAAATATCACTGTTATTAGAAATGAGAAGAATTTAGGATTCCTATTAAATTGTAATAATGCAGCTCAAAAAGCTCGTGGTAAGTATGTCCACTTCTTAAATAATGATACGCAAGTTCAACCAGGATGGTTATCAAGTTTAGTAGAACTTATTGAGAGTGATGAAAAAATAGGAATGGTAGGTTCTAAGCTAGTTTATCCTACAGGACAATTACAAGAAGCTGGTGGAATCCTATGGGAAGATGGTAGTGCATGGAATTATGGTAGAAATGATGATCCAGAAAAATCAGAGTATAACTATGTAAAAGAAGCCGATTATATTTCAGGTGCAAGTATTTTATTAAGTAAAAAGTTATGGGATGAAATTGGAGGGTTTGATGAGAGATATATTCCTGCATATTGTGAAGATAGTGATCTAGCATTTGAAGTAAGAAAACATGGCTATAAAGTAATGTATCAACCAAAATCTGTGATTGTTCACTTTGAAGGGGTATCAAATGGAACAGATACTAATGTTGGACTTAAGGCATATCAAGTAACAAATCAGAAAAAGTTCTATGAAAAATGGGGGCAGGTCTTAAAAGAAGAACATTTCCCAAATGGGCAAAATGTATTTGTTGCACGTGATAAAAAATGTAATCAGAAAACAGTTTTAGTGATTGATCATTATGTACCTCATTATGATAAAGATGCAGGAAGTAAAACGGTATATCAATATTTAAAGATGTTTGTAAGCCAAGGATTTAACGTGAAGTTATTGGTGATAACTTCTTTAGACATGAACCATATACAACAACATTACAACAATTAGGAATAGAAGTCTTATATGGAAGTTACTATGCTCAAAATTATGAGAAATGGATTAAAGAAAATGCAGATTTCATAGATTATGTATTTTGTAATAGACCACATATTACAGAGAAATATATGGACTTTTTAGTATCGAATACAAAAGCAAAAATTATCTATTATGGACATGACCTTCATTTCTTAAGAGAAATGAGAGAATATGAATTAACAGGTGATGAGAAGACTAAAGAAAATTCAGAGCACTGGAAAGTAAAAGAACTAAAATTAATGCGTCAAGCAGACGTAGTTTATTATCCATCACAAATAGAGGCAGATATTATTAATGAGATTGAAGCTGATATTAATGTAAAAGCTATTCCAGCCTATATCTTTGATGATAGTAAAAAGTCAATTGAATATGAGATGAATAATAGAAGCGGTGTCATGTTTATTGGTGGATTTGGACATAAACCAAATGTTGATGCGGTTATATGGTACGTCCAAGAAGTATTACCACATGTATTAGAAAAGAATGATACAATTAAAACTTATATTTTAGGATCAAATCCACCTAAAGAGATTCAAGAACTGGCTTCTAACAATGTAATTATTAAAGGATTCGTAACAGACGAGGAACTTGAGCAATTTTATCGTAGATGCAGAATGTCTATTGTACCTTTAAGATATGGCGCAGGAATTAAAGGTAAAGTAATAGAAGGTATGTATAACCAAATTCCTATTCTTACAACATCTGTTGGGGCAGAAGGTATTTTGAATTCAGAAGACAGTTTAGTAGTTGTTGATGATGCTAAAGAGTATGCAGAAGCATTAGCAAATTTATATGAGGATGAAGAAAAGTTGAAAGATTTATCAGCACATTCTTTACAATATGTAAAAGAAAACTACAGTATGAAAAAGGTTGAAGAAATTGTAGGGGCTGATTTTGATTTTTAATTAAAAAGGAGAATAGAAGATGATAGTAAGATCTAAAACGCCATTACGATTAGGACTTGCAGGGGGAGGAACAGATGTATCGCCATATAGTGATTTATATGGCGGATATGTACTTAATGTAACAATAAATATGTATGCATATTGTACATTAGAGCCAACAGACGATGGCAAGATTACATTTCATGCAGTAGACAGAGATGAAGTATATACAACAGATAGTAAAGAATACTTAGAGATTGATGATACACTTATTTTACATAAAGGAGTTTATAATCGCATTGTAAAAGATTATAACGGAGGTAAACCTCTTTCATTTAAAATGACAACATATTCTGATGCACCAGCAGGTTCAGGACTTGGGACATCTTCAACAATGGTAGTTACTATTTTAAAAGCTTATGCAGAGTGGCTTAATCTGCCATTAGGGGAATATGATTTAGCGTATTTAGCATATGAAATAGAAAGAAAAGATCTTAAATTATCTGGTGGTAAACAGGATCAGTATGCTGCCACATTTGGTGGATTAAATTTCATGGAATTTTATAGTGATGATAAAGTAATTGTTAATCCATTACGTGTAAAAGAGTGGATTAAAAATGAGTTAGAAAGTTCTCTTGTATTATTTTATACAGGAACTTCAAGACAATCAGCTAAAATTATTGATGAACAGATTAAGAATGCGCAGACAAAAGAAGAAAAAAGTATTGAAGCAATGCATGCTATCAAACAAGGTGCTTCAATAATGAAAGAGGCACTCTTAAAAGGAGATTTTGATACATTTACTCAGTGTGTATTAGATGGCTGGAAAGCTAAAAAACAAATGGCAAAAGTTATTACAAATAATGTGATTGATGATGCTTATGATTTTGCTATCAAACATGGTGCTAAAGCAGCTAAGATATCTGGTGCTGGTGGTGGTGGATTTATGATGATTATAGTAGATCCAGTTAATAAGTTCAGTTTAATGCAAGCACTTAAAGAATTAGATGGTAAAGTAATGGATGTTAAAGTTGTGCAAGAGGGAACGCAAGCTTGGATTATATACTAGGGAGATGCTAGAGATATATTATGGAGGTAGATATGAGAGAATATATTGTAAATCAAATTAGAGATTCTTATGAAACTAAAATGAGATTAATGGAAAATGCAGAAATACTAGAAGTTATCAAAAAGGTAGCAGAAGTTACAATTGAAGCATATAGAAGTGGAAAGAAAACACTTATTGCAGGTAATGGAGGAAGTGCGGCTGATGCACAACATATGGCAGGAGAATTTGTAAGCCGTTTTTATTTTGATAGACCAGGTTTACCAGCATTAGCATTAACTACAGATACTTCAATTTTAACGGCTATTGGTAATGATTATGGCTATGAACGTGTATTTGCTAGACAAATTCAAGCTAATGGTAATGAAGGAGATATTTTCTTTGGTATTTCTACATCAGGAAATTCACCTAATGTAGTAGCGGCTATTGAAGAATGTAAGAAAAAAGGTATCGTAACAGTTGGTTTAGTAGGAGCTAAAGCATGTAAAATGGATGAATTGTGTGATTATATCATTAAAATACCATCTACTGAAACTCCTAGAATACAAGAATCACATCTGCTTATTGAACATATGATTTGTGCTTTAGTAGAAGAAGCTATATTTGGAAGGGGATTTTAGATGGAAGCAATTATACTAGCAGGAGGGTTAGGGACAAGACTTAGAGAAGCTGTAAAAGATGTACCTAAACCTATGGCACCTGTAAATGATAGGCCATTTTTACAATATATTTTAGAGTATTTAGGAAAGCATAATATAGTAAAAGTAGTTTTAGCAGTAGGTTATAAATGGGAAGTTATTAGAGATTATTTTGGAAATCAATATAAAGATATAAAAATAGAGTATTCTGTGGAAGAAGAGCAGTTAGGGACAGGCGGTGCAATTAAACAAGCATTGGCTCAATGTGATGAAGAAGATATTTTCGTTATCAATGGCGATACATATTTTGATGTGAATTTATTAGATATGCTAAATCATCATAAAGAAACAGGTGCCCAGTTAACAATAGCTACTAAAAAGATGTATGAATTTGATCGTTATGGGACTGTACAATCTGATGATAACCGAATCGTTAAATTTGAAGAAAAGAAGTTTAATATGGAAGGCAGTATTAATGGTGGCATATATCTTTTGAAAAAATCTCTATTAAATACTATAGTAGAAAAGAAATTCTCTTTTGAAAAGGATATTATGGAGAAACTTGTAACTGAAAGATTCTTTAGTGCATTTGAAAGCAATACATATTTTATGGATATTGGTATACCAAGTGATTATAAGCAATTTCAGGAAGATATGGACGCATAGTCTCATATCTTCTTGATATAAGATAGGAGTAAAATAGTGAATAAAGCAGTGTTTTTAGATAGGGATGGAACAATCAATGTAGAAAAGAACTATCTTTATAAAATAGAAGACTTTGAATTTATTCAAGGTGTACCGGAAGCAATTAAATTATTAAATGATGCTGGATACTTAGTAATTGTCATAACAAATCAAGCAGGTATTGCTCGTGGGTATTATACAGAAGAAGATATGCATAAGTTACACAGATATATCAATCAAGAGTTGATCAAATATGGTGCACATATAGATGCATATTATTTTTGTCCGCATCATCCCGTACATGGCATAGGTGAGTATAAAAAGGACTGCAATTGCAGAAAACCTAAGACTGGTATGTTAGAAGCTGCTATTAAGGACTTTGATATAGATGTGTCTAAGAGTTATATGTTCGGAGATAAAGAATGGGATGTAGAAGCAGGAGAAAGAATGGGAGTGTTAGGATTTAGAGTAGATGAGCATGAAAATGAATTATTACAGAAAGTTAAAACTATTGTAGAAAGGGAGTATATAGAGAATAAGTGAAAATAGAAGAAGCAATACAAATGAAGAATATAAGCATAAGTGAGAATCAAACTAAACGTATTAAATGGATTGATATCTATAAAGGTATAGCAATTATAACGGTGATATTAGGACATACTGCAGGTATGATGCCTAGATATGTATATCTTTTCCATATGGCAGCATTCTTTTTTATTTCGGGTTATACAGAGAAGTTTGAAGAAAAAAGTATCCTAGAGATATTTAGAAATAAAGTAAATTCTCTGATTATACCATACATAGGAATAAATGTATTCGCATTAATAATTAGAGGAATACTAGAAGTATTTCACATCCAGGGGATGTTTTATAATGAATGTATTAATTTAACTAATATAAAGAGTTATCTTAGAGAATTATTGAGGATTAATTGGACTGCAGATTTAGCTGGTGCAACATGGTTTTTAATAGCATTATTCTGGGCATTTATAGTAGCTAAATTATTAGTTTATATAACAAAAAATGAGATAAATATTATAACAGTAGTTATTACATTAGTAATTTTCTTAGGTGTATATAAGATATTTGAAGCAGATATTTTTATAAAATATTTTTTTGATTTAGGTCTGAATGCAACATTCTATGTAGTATTGGGAAGATATATTTATAAAAAGCAATGGCTAGAAAAAACTAAAATAAGAAACAATAAACTGGTTATTTTAAGTACTATAATATATTTTTATATATTTGGAAATGTATTACATAACACGGTTGATTATCCTAGCAGATGTTTTAATAATCCTTATATGGATATTTTATGTTCGATTATAGGGATTATTTTAATATATAATATTTCTATAAAAATAGAAAACAGTAGATATAGTGAGTATATAGAGTACTTTGGAAAAAGTTCATTAGGTTTATTAGGAATTCATTTCTTTATTATACGAATAATTTTTGTAGGTGAAGTTATTATAAGTGTTTCAGAAGTATCAATGTTGAAAAACTTAATACCTACAGGTGAGAAATATGATTGTTTTATATATACAGTATTAGTACTTTATATATTTAAAAAGATGAACGATAAACTTTCAAGAAATCGAGTTTATAGTACCGTGTTTTTAGGAAAATATAAAGGTAATATAATTCAAAATAATAGTTTGAAATGCATTATAACAGTTATATGTGTTGTATTAATGATGGTAGTAGTAGGAACAAGTATTCCATATAATAAAGTGGCTGCTACATTTATGCAAAGCGTTGATAAGAGTAAAATTGTTTTAGATGGGCAATATGAAGATGGATTTGTAGGGGAAAGTGCAAAGTTTTATTATTCAAGTGAAAAAGCTAGACAACTAGATTTAGATATTTGGGTGACAGAATATACAGAACAAAATAAGTTAACTATAGTTAATGGAGAAGAAGAAATTCAATCTATAGATTTAAAATCAGGAGATAATCAAATAGTATTAGATATACCAGCTAATATTAATGGTTATATACAAATGAAGTTTGCTAATACCTTTATTCCAGATGAAATTCAAAAGAATGGTGATAAGCGTCAGTTAAGTGTGGTTATAAAGAAAATACAAATTAAGCCATAGTGATAAAATAGATAAAAATTTATTATAAGCGAGATAAAATTGTGAAAAAATTTTGACAAGAATTTAATCATTATGATGTTACTGCTAGTTATATTAGAAATAATAATAGGAGGATATTGGTGGCAACAAGCATTTAATAAAGAGTACGATATAGTTGTAAAATGTGCTAACATTGAAGGAATAGATGATGTTACTATACCATTACTTTATGATAATAAGAAGTCAACATATCCTTTTGATGGTCAAAATATAACTTATAGCAGCATTATAAAAGAAGATCAACATGTCAGTATAGGATTTAAAGTATATTTAGATAGAATTAATAAGATAAGAATAAATATTCCGAATAAAATTTCAAAATTAAAAGTGTATGAAGTAGATATATTCAATGATATTAAATTAGTTAGGCAAATAGAAGCAAAACAATTTTATGATGCAATTACATATACTCAAAATGTGAATAAACAGATGTTGGAGAATACTCTTATATTAGAGTGTACATCATCAGCAGCATATATAGAAAGTATAACTTTTGGTGATATAGTTAATCTTAGCAACATACGTACGTTTATTATAATTGCTACTACTATAATAGGAATTGTAATAGGTATAGTAGACTACTTATTCATAAAAAGAAGTGAAGAGAAAAATACTAAGATAACGAGTTGTGCTAGTTAAATTTACAAGTAGAATAAGCTCCAATCATATGATATCTTACCCTTACATTACAAAATAGGGGGACATCATATGTCAGAGCTCATTTTAGCAAACGATTTAGAGATATTTCATCTTATGGTTACATCTAAAAAAGAGACTTATTACGGTTTAAAGCTTCATGCTGCAGTTACTTTAGATGGTTATCTTACAGAAATTGAAATTACAGCTGCCAACGTAGATGATTGTGCTATTCTATGGGAATTATTAT
>NZ_BBCG01000024.1 GCF_001311925.1 Cellulosilyticum ruminicola JCM 14822 | reverse complement strand
TACAGGCAATTTGTAGGATTAAAATACTATATTAAGTAGTATAAAAAACTACTTAAGTCTATAGAATCAGTTATTAATAACTATTACGTAGGGGATGTAAATACTGAAAAACTTCGCGAAGGAATTTATAAAGGATTTGTAAACGGTGTAGGGGATGTATATACAAATTATTACACAGCAGATGAATATGCTAGCTTTATGGAGAAGTCTAGTGGAGTATATGCAGGAATAGGTATTCAAATGACTTTAGACAGTGTGGATAATACTATTATGATAGTAGATGTATTTGAAGGGTCTCCAGCACAGGAAGTGGGGATGCGTCCTAATGATAAACTTATAAAAGTAGCAGGTAAAACTGTAACAGGAGACGATTTTTCAAGTTTACCAAACATGGTAAAAGGTAAGATAGGTAGTAAAGTAAAAATAACAATCTATAGACCTTCAGAAGGTAAATCCTATGATTTAGATGTAGAAAGAAGAAATATTACAACGGCATCAGTAGAATCTAAAATGTTAAAAGATAATATTGGTTATATTAAAATTATTCAATTTGAAGAGATTACTTATGATCAGTTTAAAAAAGCATTAGAAGGACTGATTAATGAGCAGATGAAAGGATTAGTCATTGATGTAAGAGATAATCCAGGCGGACTTTTAAAGATCACACAAAAAATTGCAGATGAATTAGTACCAGCAGGCATCGTAGTTTCTACAGAAAATAAAGTTGGTAAAAATGAAGTATATTATGCAGATGATAAGTATATAGATATACCAATTGTAGTATTGGTTAATGGAAATAGTGCCAGTGCTTCAGAAGTATTAGCGGGTGCTATTAAGGATACAGGAAGAGGAAAGCTTATAGGAGAGACAACTTATGGAAAAGGCGTTGTACAAAGTGTCATTCCATTAACAGATGGTTCAGCACTTAAAGTAACAACAGCAAAATACTTTACCCCAAGTGGCGTATGCATTCAAGGGATAGGTATTGAACCAGACTATATCGTAACACTTCCAGTAGAATTACTCACCAAATCTAGACTCACAGAAGAAGAAGATATCCAATTGCAAAAGGCAGTAGAAGTACTAAAGGAGGAGACTTATTAGTGAGTTAGGAGGGGTTCTTATAAGGGGATTTATAAACCAGTATAAAGAAAAGATAGCAAGTATCACATTAGGAATATTGATAAGTGTGTTAATAATTATGTTAGGCTTAGGCATTCCGCTTACAACTGGTGTATTACTAGTTATTCCATTAAGTATTGTATTCGGGTTTATAAAACCTAAATATACTTGTCTTGCTTATGTTGTACCAAGTATTTATATAATTGATTGTATATTACATGGATTAAATTTGATGCAAGGTCATACACCTAATTTATTGCCATATGAAGATATGATTATCCTAATTGGCATTTTACATGCCGTAGAGGGGAGTTTAACATATCAATATGGTGCTAATGATAGTAAAGAAGTTTTAAGTTACAATAAAGAAAAAATAGCAGGAGGCTACCGATTAGAGAGAAAATGGTGTATGCCCCTGCTATTTTTCACCATAAAAGGATGGTATATACCGATTATAGCCGTTCTTGCTTATAGTGATGAAACTTATACGATGAAACCAGAACAAAAAGCTTCTAAAATGGGATTTATTGTTAAAATGTATGCGTGTAGTATATTGGGAATAGGTGTTCTTAATAAACTAGGGTATATACCAAGTGTTTTATCCCTATTCTTTGTACTTATATTACATGAACTTATGTTTGCAATTAATGAACAATTAGAAACACATAGCACGATTAATACACCGCCTAAACAGGGACTTCGAATTATTGCTACAACTGAAAGTCAAGATTTTCACAATCCGTTTAATAAAGGAGATGTAATAGAGTTTATTAATGCAGATCCTATTAATACATTAGAAGACTATGAAAAGGCTCTAAGTACCAATGCAGACCAATATATCATTAGTTTGCAGACACTAGAAGGAAGTCACCAGATTATACAGTGTAATAAAACATTATTAAAGCGTGCAAGTAATGTGTTTTTACCACCGCCTAGAGAATATCATAAAGATATAAGCTAATAATAAAAGGATTACTGACAAAAAAATTTGTCAGTAACCCTTTTGAGCTTAAATTATTAAGCTACTATTTTTTATGTTCATGATTTTTGAGGTGGTCCATGCAATATTCATAGTTTCCATTGCAAGATGAGCAATATCTGAAATCCATATCTGGGTCAGTGAGTTCTGTTTTGCCACATACGCTGCATTTGTGGAAAGCAACTTGTATAGGATCACCTTTTTTTAGTTCACGTTTTTGTTTTCTAAAGTTCTTTTGTGTAGCTGTTGGTTTAGCTCCTTTGATGAATTTACCAAAGAAGATTAAGAAGTTAAGTAAAGAAATAGCAATAAGTATTCTAGTACCTAAATCTGTGCCAATAAAACTAAGTGCTAAAACGGCTACATCTAAGAAAGCTAAGTACTTTACTTTCACAGGTAAGATATAGAACAATAAGAATTCTACATTAGGAAATAGTGTAGCATAAGCTAAAAATAGTGATAAATTAATGTAGTATGCTGAAGTCTCTACGCTATAGCCTGTAATAAGTGTAAAAATACTAGAACCAATCATTGTGAAAAGCGCACCAGAAAAATAGTAAACATTAAATTTAAAAGTTCCCCAAGCATCTTCTAAGGCTGCACCGATTGAATAATATAAGTATGCCATAAAGAAAAAGAAAATAATGTTAGTGACATCTGGAATAAACACAAAGGTAATGATTCTCCAAATTTGTCCATGTAAAATGGCATTTAAATCAAATGAAAGTAGTTGCGAAATGCGAATTCGTGTAATCATTTCTAAAAGGAAGATTATACCATTTCCAATGATGATATATTTCATTAGATCACGAATAGCATACTTGCCATATTTACGCGATAACTTGTCTAAAAAGTCCATAAGTACCTCCTTATAAATTAATATCAATCATATACTTTTGATTTATAATATATCATAGTTTATAATAAAATTGATAATCTTGCTAAATATATTGTATTTTTTAAGAAATATAAAAGAAAGATAGACCATAAATCTATCATACATAACATATGCTGTTAATTAGTATATAACAGCATAAAGTATACAATATAAAGAAATATTGAATAATCATACTTTAGTATAGCATAAGCAGTAGTTTATTCAAAGGGGCAGGAAATAGAGGAGGAAATGGTAGTGGAGAAATACGGAAAAGCATTTAGTGAAATGGATTTGAAAGAAAAAGCAGCACACCTATGGGAGTATTATCGAAAACCTGCCTTGTTCTGTATCATAGCAGGCATATTAGTCATACAGTTAATCACAGCCATACTTTCACCAAGAGAAGTAAATACAGTAGATATAACTTTAGCAGGCAAAATTTATACAGAGGACCAAGCAACATTAGATGAAGTGACGAAGCAGTTCAAAGAGAACTTTGATGCGGGGCTTATGGTTTCAATGGTGGATTGGACAAAGTCTACAGAGATGGAACTAGCTACAGAACAGAGAATTGCACTTCAAATTACAACAAAGGAATTAGATATTTTAGGTATTCCACCAGAAAAGTTTGATATCTATCTAAGACAAACAGGACAAGATATGTTAAGACCATTAGATGAAATACCAGAGTGTAAAGCACTTTTAGAAGAATATAAAGACCAACTTGTAATAGCAGGTTATAATAAAGATGAAAACTTTAATATTACTAAGGGAGATCAACATGTATTTGGTATTAAAGTGTCAAAGATTGACAATATTCAGAGTAGTACATTAAATGAAGATCTTGTATTAGGCATAACAACTACTGTAAAAGATATTGATAAAACAGTAGAAATGATGAGATACTTATTAGAAAGTAAATAGTTTTAAGAGGAGAAATGACATGAATTCTGTAAAAAGAGTCGGCATAGTAGGTGGCGGGGTATCCACTTTAATGTTATGTATAGAAGCAGCAAAAGTAGGTATTGCCACAACCTTATTAGACCCAAAAGTAGACTGCATTGGTGCACAGATTGCAACAGAACACATTTTAGCAACGATTACTAATGAAAGTATAGAGAAGCTTAGTTTAAGAGTAGATGCAATTGTATTCAACACAAAACTAGAGTTTCCATTAGAATGTAGATTACATTGCAAAACTTATCCATCTAAAACAGCAATGGATGAATTAAGCAATCCAAAAGGCATTTTAGAGCTTTTAGAAATATTAGAAATTCCAACAGCTCCAACTTATTATCAAGATAATAAAGAAATGGTATTTGAGAAGATTGAAAACATTAGTCTGCCATTTAATTTCATTAAACAATACGGCAGCCGTAGTGAATTAAAATGTGTAGAAAACCATGAAGATATGGCAGATTTTATACTAGATATGGATGAAAATATTGATAGTTTTGCAATTCAGCTTATTCCAGAATATGCAAAGACAATTATCAGTATTGTCATTGTAGATGAAGCGGGTAAAGCACAAATCTATGATCCCCTAGAAGTAGTTTATGAAGCTAAAAAGATATGCAGAGTAAAAGTAGCAGATGACATTACTAAAACAATGACTCAAAAAATTGCACGCCTTAATCGCAAGGTCTTAAAGGAATTACAAGGTGCAGGGGTTTATACTATTAAATATGGGATTAAAGCCAATAAAAGCTTAGAATTTGTTGAAATTACACCAGAAATAGATATGGCAGCACTCCTTACTTTAGAAGCACATAATGTTTCTATTTATGAGCAATATATGCACATGCTTATGGAGCTGTCAATCGTAGCACCAACTTTAGAAACATATGCTCATGGACATATTAAAGAATCTGATAAGCCAATGGATAAAAATAAACCATATCATATGTATAATCTAGGACTTACAAATCTCTGTATTACAAGAAATAGCATTGAAAAATAATAAAATCCCGTGTCTTCAATAACGATGACACGGGATTTTATACTCTAATAGACTTTAAATATTTTATATTTGTTTTTTTGTAAGATTATGTTTTTCAAGCTGTTTAGCAACTTTTGAAGCATCATTGTCATGAACAAGTGGTGTAACATCATTAATGTGTCCATTTTGTCCAAAAAGATAAAATGAAGCAAAATTATAAGCTTGAGCAGCACGTTTTTCAGTAGGATAAATACCTAAATGAATTTGCTTTTTATTGTAGCCAATATTTGCTCTGAAACCACTTTTAGTTTGACTAACACCACGATATGTATTTCCACGAATCGCACGTTTACGTGTAGCATTAGGTGTTTTAAGCCTTGGAGAAAGCTTAATATCTGCATAGATTAAATCATATTCAGCCTTTGTGATAAATGGAATAGTATTAAGTATGTATTCACGCTGCTCCCCTGAATGCGTCATGAGAAAATCAGCAGCTTTATTATAAGCAATAGCAGCTGTAATCTCAGAAGAATAGTGGCCCAATACTAAAGGCTGAGTTGTATAAATGGTAGCAGTATAAAATGTCTGACCATCTATAACTTTTTTGCAAACCCCTTTGTAACTATTGATGATTTCAATATTATCTCGTCTAAAATCATAAGGATTTCCATTTTTAAAAATATAGTCTTTACCTGGTATACTATGATTTAAGATACCAAAGCGGTTTAAAAGACTTTGTTGAGAAATGCTATCGTGAGTATATAAATAATTACCACGTTTACTTATTTTATAAGTTGAGAAAAATAATAAATCTTTCATATCGAAGACTAAGGTGATTTCTTTAGATAAGTAATAGTAGAAATAATTCCCCATTAAATAAATAGGATTTTTGATGTACATTTTATGATCTCTAAAATTACAAAGGCTAATAATCTTTTTAAAGTCTATAAGAGAATTTGGAAAGTCCAACGTACCAGGAGAAGCATTCATAATATCAGTGGCTTCTTTAAGAACCGCTTTTGCTGATTCATTAGAATCATAGAGTCCTAGATACAATTTTTTCTTCTCATAAAGAAAATAAACTTTATAAGTGGTACGGTTCCCTTTTATATTAGGATAGATATAAGACATAAAAATCACCCTCCTTGAATTTAATCATACAACATAAATAAAGTATATGCAAAATAAAGCAATCAAAGGATATACAATACTTAAAAAACACAGTATAATAAGGATGAATGAGAACCTAAGAAAACCTTTTATCTTTAAGGAGGAAAAAAATGAACTCAGTATCAGAAAAAACTATTAACACTATTAGGGTACTTGCTGCAGAGGCAATTCAAAAAGCAAATTCAGGACATCCAGGACTTCCACTTGGATCAGCTCCTATGGCCTATACATTATGGGCAGAAGAAATGAATCACAATCCTAAAAATCCTAAATGGATTAACAGAGATAGATTTGTACTTTCAGCAGGACACGGTTCAGCACTTCTTTATACATTACTTCACTTATTCGAATATGGATTAACAATTGAAGACCTTCAAGGATTCCGTCAAGAAGGAAGCTTAACACCAGGACATCCAGAGTTTGGTCATACTGTAGGGGTAGAAACAACAACAGGGCCACTTGGACAAGGTATTGCAACAGCTGTAGGTATGGCAATGGCTGAAAAACATTTAGCAGCTAAATTCAACAAAGATGGTTACAATGTAGTAGATCACTATAGCTACGCTTTAGTTGGTGATGGATGCTTAATGGAAGGTATTTCATACGAAGCAGCAGCAATCGCTGGAACACTTAAACTTGGTAAATTAATCGTTCTTTATGATTCAAATAACATTACAATCGAAGGAAGCACAGATATTGCATTTAGAGAAAATGTAAGGGCTCGTTTCGAAGCACAAGGATTTGAAACGTTCTTGGTGGAAGATGGAAATGATACAGAAGCTATTGCAAAAGCTATTAAAGCAGCAAAAGCTAACTTAGATAAACCAAGCTTTATCGAAGTAAAAACACAAATCGGTTATGGCTGTCCTAAAAAACAAGGAAAATCATCAGCTCATGGTGAACCTCTTGGAGTAGATAACATCATTGAAATGAAAGAATTCTTAGGTTGTGAAAAAGATGAATTCTTTGTAGCAGAAGATGTACGTGCACATCTTAGAGATATCGTAAAAGCTGGAGAATCTAAAGAAGCTGCATGGAATGAATTATTCGAAAACTATGCAAAAGCTTATCCAGAGCTTGCAGCAGAATGGAAACAATGGTTTAGTGAAGAAGAAGTAGACTTATCAGACCTTTACGAAAAATACTCTGATACTGCTTCTAAAAAAGCAACACGTAATGTTTCATTTGAAGTAATCAATGAAATGGCAAATCGTGTACCAAACATCATTGGTGGTTCAGCTGACCTTGCACCATCTACAAAAACTTATATGAACGGAAAAGGTGACTTTAGTAGTGATGACTACTTAGGTCAGAATCTTCACTTCGGTATTCGCGAACACGCAATGGGAGCTGTTGCAAATGGACTTGCAGTTCATGGCGGACTTAAAACATTCTGCTCTACATTCTTCGTATTCAGTGATTATATGAAAAACCCAATGCGTCTTGCAGCACTTATGAAATTACCAGTAACTTATGTTCTTACACATGATAGTATCGGGGTAGGAGAAGATGGACCAACTCACCAACCAATTGAACAACTTGCTATGCTTCGTAGTACACCAAACATGGTAACATTTAGACCAGCAGATGCTAAAGAAACAGTAGCGGCTTGGGAATATGCATTAAATAGCAAAACAGAACCAGTTGCAATCGTTCTTTCAAGACAAGACCTTCCATACCTTGCAAAAACAGGCGCAGATGCTAAAAAAGGTGCATATGTAGTTGCTGGTGTAGAACCAAAAGATGCAGATATCATTTTAATGGGTTCAGGTTCAGAAGTACAACTTGCAGTAAAAGCTACAGAAGAACTTGCTAAAGAAGGAATCAAAGCTACAGCAGTAAGTATGGTTTCTATGGATGTATTTGAAGAACAATCTAAAGAATACAAAGAAAGTGTATTACCATCAAACAAAACTAAGAGAGTAGCTATCGAAGCTGCATCTCCATTTGGATGGCATAAATATACAGGATTCGAAGGTGAAGTTATTGCAATTGATCACTTTGGTGAATCAGCTCCAGCAGGACTTATTTTCGAAAAATACGGTTTTACAGTAGATAATGTAGTAAAAGTAGCTAAAGGAATCCTCTAATTATAAGGATTAGTGAGCTTTAAAGTAAATATAAGTCAAAAAAGGATAGCGTAGTTATACGTTATCCTTTTTATTTGTGTATGCATTTTTTACCATAAATAAAACACCAGAAAACACCAAGTGTTGCAAAACAATACATCTCGTTCTGAATATATTGAAATATTTGATTGAAAATTTATAATGAAATCATACAAGAGGTTAAAACTTTAAGCAAAGTGTCTAATCTTGGATAAAGAGTCATTAAGGAAGTTGTTAACAACTACTAATGAAAAAATGTACATTAGGGTAAGAACATAAGCTTATGGGAGTAACCTACTTTTATAACTTAGGAGGAGTAATAAATGAAAAACAAAAAACTTTATGGTTTTATTACAAGTGTACTTGTTGGTGCACAATGCTTAGCGCCTCTTACAACATTAGCTGCAATAAATGATAGTGTTGATTATGGTGATCGTTTCGAGCAATTTTATTCAAAAATTGTTGGTACAAAAGATTCTAAAGGCAGAGGAACATCTGATTTCTTCAGCCAGATGGTATTCCTTATCACTCAATTGAAACAATGAACTGTGAAGCTCCTGATCAAGGACATGAGTCAACTAGTGAAGCTGCTAGTTACTATGTATGGTTAGAAGCTATGCATGGTAGATTATCAGGAGATTTCTCAGGTATTGGTGAATCTTGGAGAGTAATAGAAGATTACTTCATCCCAACAGACAAAGATCAACCAACAAACCAAGTAGGTAAAGCTACATATGCAGCTGAATATCCATTACCAGATTACTATCCAAGTCAATTACACCAAGATAAAACAGCTGGTGTAGACCCAATCGCTAATGAACTTCAAAGCACATATAATACAAAAACACTTTATGGTATGCACTGGTTAATTGACTGTGATAACTGGTATGGATTTGGTGTAAGAGGAGATGGAAAATCTACACCATCTTACATCAATACATTCCAACGTGGTGAACAAGAATCAACATTTGAAACTATTACACAACCATGTTGGGAAGAATTTAACTGGGGTAGTGAAAGTGGATTCCTTCCATTATTCACACTTGATGCAACATATTCTAAACAATGGAAATACACAGATGCTCCAGATGCTGATGCTCGTACAATTCAAGCTACATACTGGGCTAAAGAATGGGCTAAAGACTATGGCGTAAACCTTTCTCAATATACTGCTAAAGCTGCTAAAATGGGTGACTATTTAAGATATGCTATGTTTGATAAATACTTTGTAAAACAAGGTGCTCAAAGCTACACACCAGGTACAGGATATGATTCTTGTGGATACTTATTATCTTGGTACTATGCATGGGGTGGTTCTATAAAAGGTGATTGGAGTTGGAGAATTGGTTCAAGTTACAACCACTTTGGTTACCAAAGTCCAGTTGCTGCTTACATCCTTTCTACAGATAGTGAAATGAAACCAAAATCAACAAATGGTGCAAGAGATTGGTCTAAGAGCTTAGATAGACAAATTGAATTCTATCAATGGTTACAATCTGATGAAGGTGGTATCGCTGGTGGTTCTTGTAACTCATATGGTGGACAATATCAAAAATATCCATCAGGAGCAAGCACATTCTACGGAACAGTTTATGATGAAGATCCAGTATATCACGATCCATCAAGTAACAGATGGTTTGGTATGCAAGCTTGGTCAATGCAACGTATGGCAGAGTACTTCTATTTATCAGGTGATGAAAGAGTTCAACCATTACTTGATAAATGGGCTGCTTGGGCTGCATCAGAGATTAAATTAAATGGAACTACATTTGAAATTCCAAGTAACTTAATCTGGGAAGGCCAACCAGATACATGGAATGGTACATATACAGGAAACAAAGGTCTTCATGTAAAAGTTGAAACATATGGTCAAGACCTTGGTGTAGCTGGTTCATTATCTAATGCACTTCTTTACTATGCAGCAGCTACTCAAAAACATAAAACAGGTGCAGATTGGCAAACACCATACAATGCAGCTAAAGGCTTATTAGATTGTATCTGGGATAACTACCAAGATGATAAAGGTATCGTATCTTCAGAAGATCGTCAAGACTTCGTACGTATCTTCGATCAAGAAGTATACGTTCCAACTGGATACTTAGGAGAAATGCCTAATGGAGATCAAATCAAACCAGGTATAACATTCCTTGATATTCGTACAAAATACAAAGATGATAAAGACTTCCCAAGACTTCAAGCAGCTTATGAAGAATACAAGAAGACAGGCGAATTCCACTTCGAAATGAACTACCACAGATGGTGGGCACAATGTGACTTCGCTGTTGCTTTAGGAACATTAGATTACTTATTAGATGAAGGATTCTTCAAAACAGATGAAACAGGTGGAACTGAAGTTGTTGATCCAAAACCAGTTGTAACAATTACTGCTCCTGCAACAGCAAAAGTTGGAGATAAAGTTACAGTTAAAGTTGATGCTACAATTAAAACAGGTTCAGTTGAAGGATTAACAGTTAAAGTTAATGGTAGAAATGTTACATTAAACAATGGTGAATATACATTTACAGCTAATGCTGCAGGTGAATATACATTCACAGTTGAAGCAACTTCTGATAAACAACAAGTAACTAAGAAATCAGCTACTGTTACAGTAAGTAAAAAAGATGAAGTAATAGTTACTCCAGTAGTAGATGAAGTTGGTACAGTTACTATTACAGCTGGTGGTAATGCTCAAGTAGTAGTTACATCTGATAAAGAAGTAGCTCTTAATACAGTTACTGTTACAAAGAAATTCACAGCTACTAACTTAACAAATCCAGTAGTATACGTTGATAATGTAGGTGCTCAATTTACAGGAGCTCCTTGGTATGCTGCACTTACAAGTGATACAAAAGCAACAGTTAAATCACTTGGTGATAACGAATATGAATTAGTTGTTACATTCACAAGCACACAAAAAATCAGCGCTGGTAATGGTGTAGTTACAGCTGATATGCGTATCTGCAACAGTGACTGGTCTAATGTTGGAACAATCACAGTAGTTGACTAATAGTTAAAATTTAGAGACTTAATAGATACAACAGATAGAAAACCCGGTGAATTAGTGGATTTGCTGGGTTTCTATCGGGTTTAAGATTAATAAGTTAGTAATAATAGGAGGTATGAAGATGAAAAACAAAAGATTATGGTCTAGTATGGTTTCAGTAGCAATGGCAACATCTACAATTGCATCACTTCCAGCTACAAATGTAATGGCAGCTTCTAATTTCAACTATGCAGAAGCATTACAAAAAGGTATCATGTTCTATGAATTACAAGAATCTGGTAAATTACCAGAAACAAAACGTAATAACTGGCGTGGAGACTCTGCTTTAACAGATGGAGCAGATAATGGTCTTGACTTAACAGGTGGTTGGTATGATGCTGGTGATAATGTTAAATTCAACTTACCAATGTCATATACATCTACAATGCTTGCTTGGTCTTACTTAGAAGACAAAGATATCTATGAAAAATCAGGTGAAGATAAATTTATCTTAGATCAAATCAAATGGGCAAATGATTACTTCATTAAATGTAATCCAGATCCAAATACATACTACTTCCAAGTAGGTGATGGTAACGCTGACCATGCATTCTGGGGTGCATCAGAAATCATGCAAATGGCTAGACCATCTTACAAAGTAAACGTAGCTCAACCAGGTTCAGCAGTAGCTGGTGAAACAGCAGCTTCTCTTGCAGCTTGTGCTATCGCATTCAAAGATAGTGATCCAGCATATGCAGAAAAATGCTTAGATCATGCTAAACAACTTTATGCATTAGCAGAAAAAATGGGTGGAGATACATACTATGATACAATTGCTGGTTCATTCTACAAATCATGGAGTGGATACCAAGATGAACTTGCATGGGCTGGTGCTTGGTTATACAAAGCAACAGGTGATGAAACATATTTAGCAAAAGCTGAAGCAGCTACAGAATTCTTCGGTACAGAAAAACAAGGTGGCACAGAAAAAGCGTATACATGGGGTCACAACTGGGATGATGTACATTTAGGAGCATCTCTTCTTTTAGCACAAATTACAGATAAAGCTGCATACAAAGAAAATATTGAAAACCATTTAGATTACTGGGCAACAGATAAAGATGGTGAACATATTACACGTACACCAAAAGGACTTGCTTGGCTTACAGAGTGGGGTCCACTTAGATATGCTGCGACAGCTGGTTTCATGGCTTCTGTTTATGCTGATTGGGATGGATGTAGTGCTGAAAAAGCTGCTGAATACAGAACATTTGCTAAAACACAAGCAGATTATATGTTAGGAAGCACAGGACGTAGCTTCGTAGTAGGATTTGGTGAAAATGCACCAGCTAGACCACACCATAGAACAGCTCATGGTGGATGGGAAAACAACCTTAGTGGGGCACCACAACAACACCGCCACACATTAGTAGGAGCATTAGTTGGTGGGCCAGATAGCAGTGATGGATACAAAGATGTTATTACAGACTACGTATCAAACGAAGTAGCTTGTGACTACAATGCAGGTTTCGTAGGGCTTATGGCTAAAATGTATAAAGAATACGGTGGAACACTAATTGCAAACTTAACTGCAAATGAAGAAGTAGGCGAAGAAATATTCCTTGAAGCAGGTATCAATGCTCAAGATAAAACAAATAAAATCAACTTTGTTGAATTTAAGTTCATGCTTCGTAACCATACAGCATGGCCTGCAAGAGTAACAGATCAATTAAAATATAGAGTATTCTTAGACTTAACTGATGTAATTAATAATGGTTATACAGCTGATGATATGTCAGTTTCAGCTAGTTATAGACAATATGCTGGTACAAAAATATCAAAAGTATTACCTTTTGATGAAGCAAATAACATTTATTATGTAGATGTTGATTTAACAGGAGCTAAGATTTATCCAGGTGGTCAATCAGAATGTAGAAATGAAGTACAACTTAGAATTGCTGCTCCATGTAAATGGGACTACACAAAGAGTTATTCATTAGAAGGATTAGAATCAAGCGGTTCAAATAATATGGTTCGTGCTACAAACATGGCTGTATATGATAATGATGAATTAGTATTTGGTAGTGAACCTGGTACACAAGTAGTGAAACCAGCAACTCCATCTGTAAAAATTACAGGACCTTCATCAGTTAAAGTAGGTGAAGAAGCAGCTATTGCAGTTGATACATCTATTTCAAGAGGTACAATCAAATCTGTAGTTGTTACAGCAAATGGTAAAGAAGTTGAAAAGAATGAAGAAGGTAAATATGCAGTTACAGCTGAAGAAGAAGGTACAATCAGCTTTGAAGTTACAGCAACATCAGACGAAGATGTAGTTAAAACAGCTACTAAAGTTGTAAATGTAGTTAAAGAACAACAAAGCGGAAGCGAAGGAGAAAGCGGAAACGAAGGAGAAAGCGGAAACGAAGGAGAAGGCGGAAACGTTGAAACAGGTACAGTAACAGGCGATGTAAATGCTAAAGTTGTAATGGCTGACGCAGGAAATACAATTTCTGCTAAAGTAACAGTTACTGCAGAAAAAGATACAGCTCTTAATACAATTATAGTTAAACAAACATTTACAGCTGATGGTGTAGCTGGTAACCCAATTGTAAATATCGATAATGTAGGCGCTCAATTTACAGGTGCACCTTGGTACTTAGCACTTACAGATGATACTAAAGCAACAGTTACATCACTTGGAGATAATGAATACTGCTTAACAATTACGTTTACAAATAGTCAAGAAATTACAAAAGGAAATGGAACAGTTGCAGCAGATCTCCGTATTTGTCAAAATGATTGGTCTAACTTCTCTAATGTAAAAGTTGGTACAACAACAGTTGAAGTTAAATAGTAGATATAAAAAAGCCTAGCAAATTATAACTTGCTAGGCTTTTTTTGCTAAAGAATAAGGTGACATGAAATATTGTAGTATCTTGCTTTTATGTTAAAACTCACAAGTATAAATATGCAATATAATAAAGTAATGTAAAAACTGCTAAAAATTAGTGGGTGTAACTATAAAAATATACAATTTTTTATTTTGAAAATAATAAAATATATGAAAAAATAATAAAATTGTGATAAAATGTAATTGTAGCATTATAGCAGGAAAGACTGATATATAAGCTATGAAATAAATCATTGGAATTAGGGGGCATAGAATGATTAAAATAGCTATATGTGAGGATGAAAAAATTTTTAGAGACCACTTAATAAGATTGCTAAAAGGTTATTTTGAAGAACGTAAAATAGAATATTCCATAGATGATTTTTTAAGAGGAGAAGATTTATTAAAAGTATCACTTGATCAATATGATATATTCTGTTTAGACGTAGCAATACAAGATGGTATGAGTGGTATAGAAACAGCAAAAAAGATACGTGAAAAAACACATACAAGTGACATTATTTTTACAACAAGTCATCAAGAAGAGGCTTATAAAGCTTTTGAAGTAAACACCCTTAGATATTTATTAAAACCAATTCAAAAAGATGAGCTTGAACAAACATTAGACCTTGCGTTAAAAAGAAAGGAGGAGAGAGAAAGCCAATTCTTAGTACTTAATCAAGGACAAAAGTTCATTCAAATACCACTTATTGATATAGTATATTTCGAAACACAAGACAGAAAAATTAAGGTTAATACTATGAAAAAACCATATATTGTGGATAATAAAATCAATGAACTTGAAAAACAACTTGTAGACCGCAACTTCTTTAGAATTCATAAATCATATTTGATTAACATGGTATATATTCGTGAACATGATCAAAGTACTGTGACTATGCAAAATGGAGACGTTGTTTATATTAGTAGACTAAAACTTAAATCATTTAAAGAAAAATTCGGCGTCTTCCTAAGGAGGGAACGTGGTGAATAATATTTTAGATCATTACATAATAGCAGGGATAGAACTTGCATTATCAACGGCTATATATTGTTTACTTGTAGACCTTATTTCTAAAAGGGCGAAAGTTACTATAAAAAAGGTAATACAATGTATCATTTGGTCAATAATTGTATTTATGATACAAGCTGTAATATTTAATGATTGGGAAATTCTAAATGGAATATTCTTTATAGGGATAGTAATTTTATGCTTTTTATTTAATGAAAATGAATTATTAACCAAGATATGGAAAGTTTTATCTATTTTAGGGGTTGAAGGATTAATTGGATATCTTTGCAATATTGCATGCAGCTGTTTCCCGGATGATTTATGGTCTAATTGGTTTATATATTATTTTTCAGTAAGTATTATTGAATTTTTAGTAACATGGATGATTGTACGTATAATTAAAAAGTTTAACTTATTTAAAACAGTAAATTGTGAGAGTATTGTTTTTTCAAAGGCTGAAGGTGTTCTACTATGTATACTAGGATATTGTGTAAATATAAATTCATTAATTGCACTTAATTGTTATGATAATTTAGAAAAAATAAGCATAGGGCCAGTAACACTTATAGTATGGTCAATAACCAGTATTATTTCATTAATGGCTTTAGCTCTAGGGATAGATAAAAATATTGCTCAAAATTATTATTTAAAAGTTAACGAATTAATAAAGAGACAATTTAAAAGACAGGTGACTTATTATGAGAAAATTGAAGAAAGTCATAAGGAAATTAGAGAAATTAAACATGATATGAAAAATCATTTGATAGCTATGCAAGGTTTATTGCAAGAAAATAAGCTTGAAGAATTAGAAAAATATATTCATGATATAAGAGCTAATGTAGAAAGTAAGATGGGGCTTATATCAACAGGTAATACTATTGTAGATAGCATATTAAATGAGAAATATGCCGTTGCACATGAAAAGCAAATTCATATGGAGGTTAAAGTAGGTGTAGAAGGTGATATTGATATGGAATTTGTTGATTTATGCATTATTTTATCTAATAGTATTGATAATGCCATAGAAGCTTGTGAACGTATAGAAGATCCTGAAAAAAGAAAAATTAGTATTCAATGTAATTACAGAGCGGGTTATTTTTTATATGAAGTTATCAATACGATGAAAGAAGAAAGGGTATCCAAGTTAAAAAATAAGATAGAAACTATTAAAAAAGATAAGAAAAATCATGGCTTTGGTATAGGAAACATTAAAAAAAGCGTTAGAAAATATGATGGTGATGTTAAAACAAATTCAGGTGATTTTCAGTTTATTCTGCAAGTAGAAATTAATACGAAAGCAGTTAAAGCACTTCAAGCATAAAGCGGTAAAATGAAAAATTATAAAGTACATTTTATGCAGAAAAAAACAACATCTTGAACAACGAATGGATATATTGAACTAATAAAATTGAAATATTATAATTTTGTTGTACAATATAGTTAATAAAACAAGTTATCTAAGGGGGATGATGGATATGTTAAATAAATTACGAATGAATTCAAAGGAAAAAATAAATGCTAATACTTTTAAAGAAATAAGTGTAGGATTTAAAGAAGTAGAGAAGGAAGATTTACAACAAAAAGTTATAGGTGGAGCTAGAGCAAAATTCTATCGTAAAGAGAGAGCAGCTGTTAAAAAAATAGCAGGTTGGTAATTATCTAATACATATTAAAATGAGCTAATGTTAATTAGCTCATTTTGCGTTTAGGATTTGATATAATAGGGGGAGGAAAGTGATTATAATAAGCTTAAGGTGGTGGAGTATGTTTTTTAGACATAAGGTGAAAAATCCAGTAGAGCAGCAAATCGAAATGTTGATCAATGATTTGAAGTTATATCTAGAGAATAATTATAAGGACTTAGCGATTCAATCTAGGAAGGATGCTATTATGTTAGTGGAAGAGAGTTATAGAGGCGGAAAGATTTCTGAGAAAAGCTATGCCAAGTATAAAGAGATATTAAGTGAGTATACGGAAAATATGAAAGGATATAATCACCAACAGTTTTATCATAGTTAATAAAAAATGTAGTTAATAAGTGCCTAATCATAAGAATAAGGTGAACATATAAAGGGTTATTTGCATTCAATTGGTATTAATATGCAAATAACCCTTATTTAATTGTTGTAAAAGTGCATAATTTTCTATTTGTAGTATAGTCAGAATTTAATATACTAATATTAGGTAATAATATTATATACATAAACTAGATAAAAGGAGCTAGATATGTGGCGCAGTATTATTGAGATATTAAAATTAACATTACTAAGCTTGGAAATTACATTTTGTATAGGCATATTTACACAGATTTTTCTAGAGAGAAGTAAGATTAATTTAGAGAGAATTTTACTGTATAGTGGTATGGGTATTTTAAGTTCTTTATTTATCTATTTTAGAGGTGGAAGTGTAGAAGATTTAGAGGTATCAATATATACGTTATGGGGCGTATTAATTGTAGTATTTTTGTATAAGGGAACAATATTTTACAAGATATGGAGTATGTGGGTGGCCTATGAGATGCTGATCATTGTTGTAGGAAGCATAGAGCTAGTTTTAGGTATTATTTTATTTGAAATAGGTGACTTAGACCTTATAGGAGAAGTGATTATGAATGAATGGATATGTATTCCGGAAATTATTAGTGTAATCATCGCATTTTTGCTCATCAAAAGTACACCTTTTTATTACAAAGATAAAGCCTGTTATAGAAAGCTTTCTCCTTTTAAAAAAATTGTAATTTTGATTATAATGAACGGTATAGGTCAAATGGCAGGTTTGGGGATGGATGTTGTAGATGGTTTGAAGGGGAATGTAGCACAAGGAAATATTACACTATTCTTAAGTATTTATGTGGTCATTATATTAGGCAGCGCCATTATGCTGCAATCTTATGGCGAAATCCATAATACCTATACAAATAAAGAAGCATTGTTAATTCAAAGCTTTACTGAGAAGCATGTAGTAACTGCAAAACAGTTAGAGAAGCAGGACTTATTTAATCAAAAAGATAAAGAGATGTTACATCAGCAAATTAGTGGTTTGGCACAGCTGGCAGAAGAATCTGGATTTGAAGAAATCAGACAGTATGCAGAGGAGTTAGCAAGTGCTGTAGAACCTATGAATCAAGAATTTTTGTTAACGGGGCATAGAGTATTAGATGCGCTGCTTAGAGAAAAGTATCTTATAACAAAGGAAAAGGGAATCAAGCTTGCCAATAAGATTAGTATTCCAGATCATATTGCATTAAATAGCACTGAGCTTAGCATTATTGTGGGACAAGCTTTGGATTATGCTATAAGACAGTGTGAAGCAGTTAAAGGTGAGAAATCTATTTTGGTAGAAGGTGTTTGGTATAAGGGCTATATTATGCTGAAGTTATGGTATAGTCATGCAGAAGAAGCTACAGAAGATAAAAAAACAGAATTACAAGTTATAGAAAGATATATTAAAAAGTATGAAGGGCAGCTTAATGAAGTAGTAGCACTTCATAGAAATAAGCTAGAATTAAGGTTCAATGCAACAAGCTAGATTAAATATAGGAATAAAGGTGAGTATATGGTGGAGACTTTAAGCTTTGGAATAGACAAGATGGGGATGTGGGTTTTATCTTTTACAGGAAATATTATTTTAATAAGTATCTTTTCAAAGAAAGCAAAATTGAGTGTAAAGAATATTGTTAGTCATATGTCTGTAATAGGCATTATTGTGGGATTATATATTGTTTATGCCAAAGTAGCTGAAGAAGATTTTTATTTATATTTAGTCCTTAACTTTATATTTATCCATATGATTTTTAAAAATAAGTTATGGGAATTTTGTTTAGTACAATCAATTTATTATATTAACTATACTTTTTGGTGGGTAATTTTTGATTATATAGGTGACAAGTTCAAGAGTGAAATAATAAGAAACTATTTGTCTCCAGCTATAGCTGCATTAATCGTATGTGTTATTTTGACTAAGGTGTTTAAAAGTACATTTTTTATACTATAGGAATAAAACAGTATATGAGAAATTATCTTTGTATCAAAGTGCTTTTTATAGCTTTGTAGGCATAGCTATTATATTGACAGCTAACATGGGGATTAAAGCTTATATACAAGGATTTGAAGTCTACTATGGTGATATTAGACCTTTACTAACAATTTATATAGCATTGATAGGAAGCTTAGTTTTTATATAAAGGGCCATAAGATGATTGTGAAGCAATATGAAGTGAAAGAAAAGGAATTAGTACATAATTTTTCAAATCAGCAGTTAGAAGCGTATAAATGCCTTATACGGCTAGAACGAGAGAATGAAGTTGAGAAGAATACAGTAAGTAATGAAGTAACAAAGTTAATAGGACTTATAGAACCAGAACAAATAGAGTGTATGCAGCCTTATGTAGAAGCGCTACAGGAACAGCTCATTATTGAAGAAAATAATATATTAACGGGTAATACCATAGTTGATGCAATTATGAATGAGAAATATAAAGTGGCTTGTGAAAAGCATATTCTTATAAGCATAAATATAAGTTTACCTGAGAAGCTGGGTATAAGCGTTGAAGAGTTATGTTTGATAATAGGAAATAGCATAGATTATGCTTTAGAAGCCTGTGAGAATATTACTTTAGGCAAAGGGAGAAAAGTTAAAATTAAAGGTGTTTGGTATAAAGGATATATTATATTTAAGATTTGGTTCAGTAAATCAGAAAATGCAGAACAAGAAAAGATTAGTAGTGCCACAGAAACTAGATTTGCTTTAGAAAATGATTTATATGGGTTAGGGGCCGTTAATAAAATTATACAAAGATATGATGGTAAGTTGGAATTTTATACAGAAGGAAAATGGCATAAGTTAGAAATTTGTTTTAATACAGTAAGTAAATAGTGGGGTGAGAAGCTGTTGAAATTTATATTTTGTACACATAATATTATGTATGTTATATACAGTGGAATTATGTGTTATTACAAATTTATTTATGCCAATAGCTAAATTTACCAAGAAAAGAACTATAATTTATGGGGGGAATTTTAACACTAGTATGTGTCGAATTAATATATGGACAGGGGATGAGTAGTAATACTGGGTATATTATTATGTCAGCATTTATACTTAATAACCTATTTCATGAAGGGAAGTTTAAAATACGTATATGTACATTCTTCTTAACTTATGTTATTTCCGAAGCGGGACAAACAGTCATAAGAATTTTAATAGATAGGGTTTATATGCGTATAGGTTATGAATCAGTAAGCTTTATAACAGGAGATTTATTAATTCATGTGTGTACATTAGGTGTAGCTTTAGGTGTAAGCCTTTTTTGAAAAAAGAAATTATGTATCAAATGTATCAAAGAGGGCAAGAAGAGTATGATGGGTGAGCTGCATAGTGTTAAGTTTAATGGGTAGTGTATATACCTTGATATTTAAATTCTTGTGTTATAGTTATTTAAACAAGGATGAGATCATAATTAGTTCAAAAATGAAAGTTAATATTAGTTTGTCTGAAAAAGTAGGAATGAGAACAGTAGAACTTTGTATGTTTTTGGATAACATTTTAGAGTATGTCTTAGAGTAATGTGAGCATATTAAAGAAGATAGAGATAAAAACATTAGTGTAGAAGGTGTCTGGTATAAGGGGTATATTATGTTTAAAGTGTACTATTCAATACCAAAAGAAGTGAAAAAAGCAAGGAAAGATAATGCAGAATACTTAATTAAACGAGCAATTGCTAAAAATCCCTATGGACTTGGTAACATTGTAAGAAATATTTATAAGTATGAGGGTGAAATGAGCTTACAGAAATGTGGCTGGGGTGAAAAGAAATTGACTTTCAGCTTAAATACAGGTTAAATAAAAGTGTAAGAAACAAAAGAGAAAAGGAGTGTATAAAATGATTAAACATATTGTAATGTGGCAAGTGAAAGAGCATGAAGTACATGGAAACAAAGAAGAAATTATTGCTAAGATGAAAGCTGAGTTAGAAGGTTTAAAGGGGAAAATAGAAGGACTTGTAGAGATTGAGGTAGGTAAGAATTACAATATAAGTGCAGCTGCATATGATGTAGTACTTTATTCGACTTTTACAAGTAAAGAAGCATTAGAAGGTTATCAAAATCATCCACTTCATGTGGCAATCGGACAGAATCTTGTTAGACAAGTTGCCATAAGTCGCATTGTTGTGGATTATGAATCTTAGAAAAATGTAGAAAAATAGAAAAAGTTTAAGTGAAATCGTTGACTATAAATTCATATCTATGTATACTTATTCATAAGAAGTGTTTGAAAAAATATAATTTATTAAGAATTTTAATAAGACAGTGAGAATATAGCATAATTAAAGGGGGCGATTTTATGAAAATAAATAAATTATTAAAAGCATTAGCAGTATTAACAATAGGAACATTACTTATGGGGATGATGGTTGGCTGTGGTAAACAATATATCGTTATGGGAACAAATGCTGAATTTGAACCATTTGAATATCGTGAAGGAACAGAGATTGTAGGTTTTGATGTGGAGATTGCTGAGGCAGTAGCTGAGAAGTTAGGAAAAGAATTAAAGATTGAAGATATGGAGTTTGACTCTTTAATTGCACAGCTTAATGCAGGAAGATTAGATTTCGTAGCTTCAGGTATGACAATTAAACCAGCTCGTGAAAAACAAGTAGATTTCTCAGATTCATATTTTACATCTAAACAAGTTATCATTGTAAAAGAAGAAAATGAAGATATTAAAGTAGGTGAAGATTTAAAAGGTAAATCAGTAGGGGTACAATTAGGTACAACAGGTGAAGAATATATTAGTGAAGAAGAGGATGTAGAATGTATACCTTTTAATAAAGGAACTTTAGCTGTTATGGATCTTGTAAATGGTAAAATCGATGCAGTTGTTATTGATGAAGAGCCTGCTAAACGTATGGTAGCTGCTCAAAAAGGACTTAAAGTATTAGAAGCACCATTTGTTGAAGAAAAATACGCAATAGCAGTTAAAAAAGGTGATGTTGAACTTAAAGAGGCTATTGATGAAACTTTAGCAGAACTTCAATCAAGTGGAAAATATGATGAAATGTATGCAAAATACTTTGCTGAGTAATGACAAATAAATGGATTAATGGGGTACAGCAGTATGGAGAATTTCTTTTATCATTTATTGGGACAACAAAACTTTGATTTTTATAGTACATTTTTTAGTAATGCTTTTTACCAATTAATTTTAAATGGTATTCTATGGACTTTAGGGCTTACTATTATTGCAGCTATTGTAGGATTAATCATTGGTATAATTATAGCGCTTATTGGCTTCATAAAAACTACTAAGCGTACAGGAGTTTTATGGCAAATTCTTCGCATTATACAAATAATCTTGAAATATATTGCAAGTGCATATGTGTATATTATTAGGGGAACACCAACAACTGTTCAAGTAATTTTCCTATGGACAGTATTATGTGCAAGTGTACCTTCTGAATATCGTATTTGGGTAGGTGGACTTGCCTTTGGTATTAATAGTGGCGCTTATATGTCTGAGCTTATTCGTGCAGGTATTCAAGGCATTGATAAGGGACAAATGGAAGCAGGACGTTCTCTAGGCTTTACATATACACAAACAATGAAGCATATTATCCTGCCACAGGCTTTCAAGCAAATGTTACCAGCCTTTGTAAGTGAATTTATCGTGCTTATCAAAGAAACTTCTATCGTAGGGTATATTGGTGGTATGGACTTAACACGTGCAGGCAATATCATTATTAGTAGAACATATAATGCAGCACAGCCATTATTAATAGTGGCTATATGTTATTTGATGATTACAGGGATACTTACATTATTTATGAAACAACTAGAGAAAAAGTTGAACAGCAAAAACTAGGAGGAGGATTATGATACAAATTAAAGACTTATATAAAAGTTATGGCTCTCTAGAAGTCTTAAAAGGAATTAATGACTATGTTAAAAAGGGAGAGGTAGTTGTAATAATTGGTCCTTCTGGTTCAGGAAAATCAACTTATCTAAGATGTATTAATCAGATGGAAGAGGTTTCGTCTGGCCATATTTTAATTAATAATGTAGATATCACAAACCCAGATATCAATATTAATAAAGTGCGTCAACAAGTAGGGATGGTATTTCAACATTTTAATTTATTCCCTCATATGACTGTGCTTGAGAATATTACTTTAGCTCCTATTAAACTTAAAAAACTTTCTAAAGAAGAAGCAGATAAGATTGGAATGGAGCTCCTTCACAAGGTTGGACTTGAAGATAAAGCAAGTGTTTATCCTAACACTTTATCAGGTGGGCAAAAACAGCGTATAGCTATTGCTAGGGCATTAGCTATGAAACCAGAAGTTATGTTATTTGATGAACCAACTTCTGCCTTAGATCCAGAAATGGTTAAAGAGGTATTAGAAGTTATTAAAGAGCTTGCTGAGGAAGGAATGACAATGATGATTGTTACCCATGAAATGGGCTTTGCTAAGGAAGTAGGGACTAAATTATTATTTATGGATGGTGGCAAAATCATTGAACAGGGAAAACCAGTAGAAGTGTTCGCAAATCCAAAGCAAGAAAGAACTAAATTATTCTTTAGTAAAGTTTTATAAAATAATAAAAAACTAGTTGATAGAAGATGAAATTCTTTTATCAACTAGTTTTTATTACTCTGAAGAAGTAGCAAGTTCTTTTTTTAATTTCTTGAGACCATAAAGCTTTTTATTAGCTGCTTTAAGCAGTTCTTCTAAGCTTGGACTACTATTAGCATTAAATGGAACACCGCCTATAGAAATGCTGAATTTATAAGATTTATGATAAGTAATATTAAAGTTTTTACAAATAACTTCAATTTGAGTTGTAACATACTCTATGTAACTTTCTTCTTTATCTAAGCAGAAAATGATGAATTCATCCCCACCCATACGGGCAATAAGTGTATCAGGATTTTTAAAAATCTGTTTAAATATTTTTGACATAGCAACAATGGCAACATCTCCCTCGCTATGTCCACAGGTATCGTTAATAACTTTGAGACCATCCATATCAGCATAGAATAGGATTCCTTTGCGATTTTGCTGCTTAGCTAGATTATAGCTTGCAACGGCTTTTGTGAAGAAACCACGGCGATTTAGAAGCCCTGTAAGTTCATCTGTTTGAGAAAGGGTTTCTAACTTGTTTTTTGTAGTTTTTTCTATTCTAAATATAGAAGAAAGCTTCAGTGCACAGCCTAGTTCTAAGGTAAGCGTTTCAATGAGATCATAATTATCAGAAGGCATTTCTAATACAATGACACCAAGCTGTTCATTACCAAAAAATATGGAATGAATAAATGATGTATAAGGATGGTCTTTGTTAGTTAGGCCATAGGTGACAATTTCCTTAGGTGTTAAAGGTGGCACTTCATGAATATTATCAATGATTTTATCATCTATATATCCCATGTATAGATGAAGCTTTTCAGGCATCTGCCATTTATCTGTTAGATGATGGGTAATCCCTTCATCGTATAGATAAACAAGGCAAGTATGAATACCACAAGTCATAAGGTTTTCTGCAATAGAAGAAAGCGTTAAGTTTTGAACAGTAATATTATGTGTAATTGATAAGAGTACTTGACGAATAAATGCAAAGTTATTAGTAACACGGTTTGTTTTATGACCATAGTATTTTAACGAATCATTAAATAAATCATCTGAAAGGTTTTCAAATAAGTTTGTAATGAAACCAATTTTAGATAAGTCATCACATCTAAGAAGCCAATCTTTTTTGAGCGAAGCTAAAAAATGTTTAAGGTTAAGTGTTGTAGCCAAAGACGGTGATAAAGCCTTTTTACATTTTAAGAAAAGATTTGTACAAGTCGCTGGCGTAGGAAACTGAGCCGGTGATAAAAAGAGTAATGAGTATATTTGTATAACAAATTCCTCAAGTTTAGGAATTGTAGAATTCGGTAAATAATAATGGCTTTGCGTGAGTAATGATTCGGCAAGTAGTTTAGCACCTTCGATATTGAGAATAGGTCCCAACATAGGAGCGGAGAAAAAGTTACAACCACAAGATTCTCTAAGAATTAGTTTGCAAGGGATAAGCCTGTTTTGAACGGGATGCCCTTGAAGCATATTAATGAGTAATTGAAAAGCATTTCGCGCAAAGTCTTCTAAAGGTTGTTCAATGGTTGATAAACTAGGAACACAATAAGCAGAGGTATGAATATTATCAAACCCCGTAATAGCTACATCTTCAGGAACTTTTATGTCCCGTTTTTGAAGTTCATTGAGTACGGTAAGTGCCATAGAATCATTAGAGCAGACCACTGCATCAATAGGAAGATTACCTTGATCGAAAAGAACCTTTACAGCTTCTATAGCAGAGTCTGGTGTAAAATCTCCGATACGTATATAGTCTTCGCGGAAAGGAATATTATTTTCACGAAGTGCTTCTTTATAACCTAAATAACGATCTAAAGCATCACAGTTACTACTAGGACCAGATAAAAAGGCAATGTTTTTCTTATGATGTTTTGTGATAAGATGTGATACTAGTTGTTTTAATACAGCTTTATTATCTGTATATACACTAGGCATATCATTAACAAATGAACCGAGACTTACTGTAGGAATATTCTTAAATTTTGAATAAAAGCGTCTATATTCCGTAGGGCTTAAGAAAGAAGAGAGCACGCCAGATGCTAAGATGATACCATCTAAAACTTCTTGATTAGCATAATCAAAAGCAACATTACATTGATACTGATGCTTATACTGCTGAAATGAAAAATCAGGATTTAGAGAACCACCTAAAAAATTTACTAAGTTTACTTGATATTCTTTAGCAATTTTAGAAACAGCTTGAAAAAGTATAGTAGAATACTCAAGCTCAACTCCAGTAGTAAAAAAGCCAATCGTGTATACTGGATGGACTTGGTCGTTCACGTTTATTTTCACCCCCATACAATTATTTTAAACAATAATGAATATTTTAAATTATACAACAGTAGGCGCTAAATTAATAGATATAATATGTAAAAGTGTAAATGTAAGTAAATGAAATTATTATAATAAAAAGAAGAAATGGAAAGTACTGGATAGATATTTAAGGGTTATTTGAAACAGGGCTAATATATGCTAGAATAGGATTATAGAAGAATAAATACGTTTTAGGTGTAAAGACATTAAATAACTTTCGTAACAGGGAAATGTGTAGAACACTGCAGCCCCCGCTACTGTATATGAAGAGATATGTTTAAATGCACTAAGCATAAGCTAGGGAAGGTAAATATATTGATGACGCATAAGCCAGGAGACCTACCTAGGATAAGAAATATTGCTTTCGGTGGGAGAGAAATTTAGATATGGCTTAAGATTAAAATATCTTATTGTGCGTATATAAACAGAAGGTCCCTAAAAGGGACCTTTTTCCCTGTGAAAAATTAAAAAACATTTAAAGGAGAATTGAACATGAGTAAATGTATTATGTTTCAAGGTACTTGTTCTGATGCAGGGAAGAGCCTTATAACAGCAGCGTTTTGTAGAATATTTAAACAAGATGGTTTAAAGCCTATTCCATTTAAATCACAAAATATGGCTTTAAATTCATATATTACAGATGAAGGATTAGAAATGGGACGTGCTCAAGTATTTCAAGCAGAGGCAGCGGGTATGAAACCACAAGTATGCATGAATCCTATTTTATTAAAACCATCTTCAGATCGTAAATCTCAAGTTATTATTAATGGTAAGGTTTATAAAAATATGAATGCTAGAGAGTATCATGAATTTAAACCAGAGCTTGCAGGAATGATTCGTGAGATTTATGAGGATATTAGCAGCAAACACGATATAGTTGTAATTGAAGGTGCAGGAAGTCCTGCGGAAATTAATTTACGTGATAAAGATATCGTAAATATGGGAATGGCAGAGATTGCAGATGCACCGGTTATTTTAATTGGTGACATTGACCGCGGTGGTGTATTTGCTTCCTTAGCAGGGACAATTATGCTTTTAACAGAGGAAGAACGTAAACGTGTAAAGGGCGTAATTATTAATAAATTCCGTGGGGATAAAACAATTTTAGAGCCAGGAATTAAAATGCTTGAAGATATTATTAAAATTCCAGTATTAGGGGTTATACCTTATACATATCTTAAGCTTGAAGATGAAGATAGTTTATCAAGAAGTTTCAAAAATAAACGCAGTAAATCAAAACCTATAGACATAGCTGTGCTTTACTTACCACATATCTCTAACTTTACTGATTTTAATATGTTTGAAACCCAAGAAGATGTTAACTTAAGATATGTAAGACGAGGAGAATCAATTGGGGAAACTGATATGGTTATTATTCCAGGAAGTAAAAATACTATTGCGGATTTAATGTATTTAAAGGAAAGCGGACTAGATATTGAAATTCATAAACTTCAAAAAGAAGGTAAGTTAATCTGGGGTGTATGTGGCGGCTATCAAATGTTAGGACAAAAGATTTATGATCCATCAGGAGTAGAAGGTGAGCAGAAAGAGTGTTATGGTCTTGGACTTTTAAATATGGAGACAACTTTTGCAGAGGAGAAAGTGACAACTCAGGTAATTGGTAAGATTAATGAAGACTTACCAGGATGTTTTAAAGAGCTTGGTGGCAAAATTGTAAAAGGTTATGAGATTCACATGGGTGTAAGCAGGAAAACAGGCCCATGTCAGGAACTTTTAACTATTGCAAACAGTTTAGGTGAAGCTGTGAATTATTTAGAAGGCTGCATGAATGAAGAAGGAAATGTCATTGGTTCTTATATGCATGGAATATTTGATGAAGCAGAATTCTTAAGAGGCTTATTAAATATTATACGTCGTGAGAAAAACTTAGAGGATGTTCAAAGTGAAGTAGCCTCATATGCTGATTTTAAAGAAGGCGAATATGATAAGTTAGCAGCAGTAGTAAGAGAAAATATGGATATGGCTGCTATTTATGAGATTTTAGGACTTAAGGAGAATGGGAATGCAATCTAGAAAGATATTAATTGCTGGTACAAATAGTGGTGTAGGTAAGACGACTATATCACTTGGAATTATGCAGGCACTTAAAAATAGAAATATGGTGGTACAGCCTTATAAAGTAGGACCAGATTATATTGATACAGCTTATCATACTCACATTACAAAACGTGCGTCTAGAAATTTAGATGCTTATATGTTAGAAGAAGAAAAGTTAAAGTACTTATTTAATAAGGTTAAGGTGGATGCAGATATTAGCGTGGTAGAAGGTGTAATGGGCTTATATGATGGAAAGGGGACAGATATTAATAATTGTAGCAGCAGCAGTATGGCTAAGTTATTAAATATTCCAGTTATTCTTGTTATCAATGCTAAGGCTATGGCAGCTTCTAGTGCAGCTATGGTACTTGGGTATCAAAAAATAGATCCAGATCTTAATATTTGCGGAGTCATTGCTAATAATGTACGTACAGAAGGGCATTACAAATTAGTTAAAGAATCTATTGAGAAATATTGTGGGGTAGAAGTATTAGGTTACTTCCCTCCAAATGAAAGCTTCAGTTTACCATCTAGACACTTGGGGCTTGTACCAAGTAACGAAATGGAAGCTTTAGATGATAAGTTCCAGAGCTTAGGAAGTGAAATAGAGAAATATATTAATATTGATCGTCTCCTAGAACTTTGTGAGACGGAAGATGTAGAAACGGATTATAAACCAGAAATAGTATCTAGTGGGCTTACAAAAGTGAAAGGAAAGAAGATTGC
This sequence comes from Cellulosilyticum ruminicola JCM 14822, assembly GCF_001311925.1. GTDB lineage: Bacteria > Bacillota > Clostridia > Lachnospirales > Cellulosilyticaceae > Cellulosilyticum > Cellulosilyticum ruminicola. The sequence goes on along the minus strand of NZ_BBCG01000024.1, from coordinate 21,106 downwards.
TATTGCCCAAGATAAGGCATTTAACTTCTATTATGCAGATAACTTAGATTTACTAAGAGATATGGGACTTGAAATCGTAAACTTCAGTCCATTATATGATAAAGAATTACCAGTCTGTGATTATATTTATATTGGTGGTGGGTTCCCAGAGGTTTTTGGAAAAGAACTAGCAGCGAATAAGGTCGTTCGTGAAGCTATTAAAAAGGCCCATGAAGCAGGTATACCGATTTATGCAGAATGTGGCGGATTAATGTATTTAGGTGAGGGATTAATTGACCATGATGAAAATTACTACGAGATGGTAGGCATTTTTGAAGGAGTAAGCCGTATGACAAAATCACTTAAACGTTTTGGCTACTGTTATGGCACTGCTCAAGAAGAAACGATTCTTTCTAAAGTAGGCGATACTTTAAGAGGACATGAATTTCACCATTCAGAGTTTGAAAGCAAAGAAAAAGGTGTTTATATTATGCAAAAAGGTGCTAAGGCTAAGGAAGAGGATAAATGGAGTGGAGGCTATAGCAAAGGTAATACATTAGCTGCTTATTTGCACATTCATTTCTATAGTAACTTGGAAGCACTTGCACATTTTTTAATAGAGGTGTGAGATAAATATGGCGAGTTTACAGATTATTATGGGGTATATATTAGATTTAATCTTTGGAGATCCTTATGAGTTTCCGCATCCAGTACGTTTCATAGGTAAGCTTATCCGTTTTGTAGAAGGCAAAGTGAGAAAGTGTGCCAAAAGTAAAAGAGCACTTAAAGTAGGCGGGTTTATTTTATGGCTTGTAACAGTGGGTGTGACGTATTTAGTTGCATGGAGTATTGTAAAAGTAGCGGATATTCATCCAATAGTAGTTTTTGTGGTCAATGCATTTTTAATTTATACAACTTTAGCAACTAAGTGTTTAAAAGACGAAGCTGTTAAAATCTATAAAGTTTTAGGGACTGGTGATATAGAAGCTTCTAGAAAACAGCTTTCTTATATTGTTGGACGCGATACAAGCCAGTTAGATGAAGGTGAGATTGTACGTGCTACAGTAGAAACTGTGGCAGAAAATACAACAGATGGTATTATTGCCCCATTATTTTATGCTTGTATTGGTGGTGCACCTTTAGCTTTTGCTTATAAGGCTATTAATACTTTAGATTCTACAGTGGGTTATAAAAATGAGAAGTATGGAGATATTGGTTTTGTTTCAGCTAAGATTGATGATGTGGCCAACTATATTCCAGCAAGACTTACAGCCTTTTTAATGATGATTGCAAGTTTCATTTTACGTTATAATGCAAGAGACTGCATTAAAATAGCAATAAGAGACCGTAAAAATCATAAGAGTCCTAATTGTGCTTACCCAGAGGGGGCAGTAGCAGGAGCTTTAGGTATTCAATTAGGTGGGACAAATGTCTACTTTGGTGAGGTGGTTTATAAACCAACGATTGGTGATAAAAAACGTGAGACAGAGCGTGAGGATATCGTAAGAACTAATAAATTTATGTATGTAACATCAATTGTAGCCTTAATTATTTTTATTGGTATTAAAATAGGTTTAGGTATGCTTTAAAGCAGATTTAAGCAAGAAGGAGAAATTAAATGAAATCATTAGGACATGGAGCCAATGTAGAAGAAATGGCAAGCTTGTATGGTAAGAATCCAAAGGAGATTATTGACTTTAGTTCTAATATTAATCCGAAGGTACCAGAAGTTTTAGAAGAAGTATTAAAAGAAGCCTTACAAAATGCCAAGGCTTATCCAGATATTCACTATACAGTACTTAGAAAGTCTATTGCCACATATTTAAGCGTAAAGGCTGAAGAAATTATAGTAGGTAATGGTGCAACAGAAATCGTGTATTTACTTATGAAGACTTTAAATAATAAGTTACAAGGTGGCACATTAGGCGTGATGAACCCTACTTTTTCAGAGTATGAACGTAGTAGTAGGTTAAGTGGGATGCAAATTAAAGACTTGTATCTAACAGAAGCAGGAAATACATTTGAGATAAATCAGGCAAAGCTTGCAGAAAGCTTAGATGAAATAGATGCTTTATTTATTTGTAATCCTAATAATCCTACAGGACATGTACAGGATCTTACAGGAATTATAGAGATTCTAGAAGCAAGGGAAAAACTTTTAATTGTAGATGAAACATTTATGGAGTTTGTAGCAGAAGAGGAAAAATTAAGTTTAGTAAATAAAATAAGTCAGTATAAGAATTTAATTATTATTAAGGCTGTTACTAAATTTTTTGGGCTTCCAGGCTTAAGATTAGGCTATGGCGTAACTAGTAATAAGACATTACTAGAAGGTATGTATAACTATAAAGAACCTTGGACAGTGAATAGTTTTGCAGAGGCATTAACACCTAAATTCTTAGAAGACAAAGCTTATATTAAAGAAAGTAAAGCTTACTTTATTAAAGAACGTGAACGTATGATGAATACTTTGAGTGAGATTAAAGGACTCAAAGTATATGAAGCAACAACTAATTTTATATTAATACAGTTATTTGAAAAGACGGCAAGTGAACTTAAAACGAATTTATTTAAAAAACATAATATGCTTATAAGAGATGCATCTAATTTTAAAGGATTAGATGAACATTTTATCCGTGTAGCAGTTAAAAGTGAAATAGAAAATAATCAGCTCATAGCAGCAATAAGAGAGGAATTAAATCATGAGTTATATTAAAAATCCTATGGCAATTGAAACGAAAAGTTTTGAAATTATTCAAGATATTATTGATGAAACTAGACCAGGATATGAATTCAAAAATGAAGTAGAAGAGAAAATTATTAAACGTGCCATTCATACAACAGCAGACTTTGAATACTTAGATATTCTTAAAATATCTGAAACAGCAGTAGAATCAATCAAAGATGCTCTTTTAAATTGTGCAACAATTTACACAGATACCAATATGGCTTTAAGTGGGATTAATAAAACAAGACTTAAAGCGTTAGGTGTAGAAGTAAAATGTTATGTAAGTGATGAAACAGTAAGTGCTATGGCAAAAGAAAAAGAAATGACACGTTCGATGGCAGCTGTAGAATATGCAGCAGCTCAGGAAGGACGTAAAATTTTTGTATTAGGTAATGCGCCTACAGCACTTTATAAAGTGATGGAAATGAAAGAAGAAGGCAGGTTAGATGTAGACGCGGTAGTAGGCGTACCAGTAGGATTCGTTGGAGCAGCTGAATCTAAAGATGCTTTAGAACAAACAGATATTCCCTATATTCTTTCTAAAGGACGTAAAGGTGGCAGCAATTTAGCAGCAGCAATCATTAATGCAATCGTATATAGTCTATAGTGAGATTTAGGCTTCAAGGAGAAGACAATGGAAGAATTCGTATATGTAGACGGGAAGAAATATCGCAGAGGATATACAACGGGAAGTAGCGCCACAGGTGCTGCCAAAGCGGCAGCATTTATGCTGCTTACAGGAGAGGATATCGAAGAAGTACAAATTGATACGCCTAAGGGCATCGTCTTAAATCTAAAAGTACATCATATTATAAGAGATGCAGATAGCGTTACTTGTGCTATTCAAAAAGATGGCGGAGATGATGTGGATGCCACTCATGGCATGATGATTTATGCCACAGTTAGATGGCAGGAAGACAATAAAATAACTATAGATGGTGGTCTTGGTATAGGACGTATTACACAAAGAGGATTAGATGGGGCAGTGGGCGAAGCAGCTATTAATAAAGTGCCACGTCAGATGATTAGTAAAGAAGTACGTAGTGTCATTGGAACAAATAGAGGAATGATGGTTGTTATTTCTGCACCAGAAGGCGTAGAAATTGCTAAAAAAACTTTTAATCCAAGACTGGGGATTATGGGTGGCATTTCGATTTTAGGAACAACGGGTATTGTAGAACCTATGTCTGATGAAGGCTGGAAGCGTTCACTTTCTGTAGAGCTTGAAATGAAGAAGGCCCAAGGCATCGAAGAAATTATATTAGTACCAGGAAATCATGGTGAACGCTTTGTAAGCAATGTTTTAAAAATTGATAGTAAACATGTCGTGCGTATGAGTAACTTTGTAAGTTATATGCTTGTAGAATGTAAGCGCATTGGTTTCAAAAAGATTGTCATAGCAGGACATCTTGGAAAGCTTATTAAAGTAGCAGCAGGTATTTTTCATACTCATAGTAGGGTGGCGGATGCAAGAAGTGAGATAATGATTGCTAACCTAGCATTAATGGGAGTAAGATATGAAATTCTTAAAGAAGTAGAGAGCTGCTTAACGATAGAAGCTACATTGGAGATTATTGAAAGAGAAGGACTACAGGAAGTTTATCAGATCCTTGGAGATAAATGTGAAACAAGATGTAAAATCCATTTACAAGATGAAAGTATAAATATAGGGGTTATCCTATTTACTATGGCAGGAGATGAACTTGCAAGGTCTGAAAGTGTAGATGCGCTTTTAGAAAGATATACACCGTTAACACCTGAGGTAGAGGAGGTAGACAATGATTAATATTGTAGGCCTAGGTCCAGGAAATATAAAACTTATTACAGACAAAGGTAAGGCGGCTATTGCACAAAGTGATGTTTTAATAGGCGGCAAACGAAACTTACAAAGTTTAGAAGAGATGTTTACTGGAGAAACATTAGAGATTGGCAATAATTTAAAAGAAATATTACAGTTTATTAAAGTAAATTATTTAAATAAAGAAATCACTGTAGTTGCTTCAGGCGATCCTATGCTTTATGGCATTGGTAAATACTTAAGTGAGCAGTTAGAAGAAGGCAGCTTTGAGATTATCTCAGGCATTAGTGCGACGACTTATATGTTTAGTCAAATACCTATGAATATGAATGATGTATATATTACAAGTAGTCACGGCAAAATACCAAACTTCCCATTTATATTGGCTCATGAAAAAGTAGCTATGGTAACAGATGATAAAATCGGTCCTTATGAAATCGCTAAAGAAATTATTAAGAGTGGTTTAAATAAGATGATGTGGATAGGCGAAAACCTATCTTATGATAATGAACGTATTACAAAATTGAGACCTGAAGAAGTTTTGGAAACAGAGAATTATGAAATGAATGTGGTGGTGATAGTAGATGAAAAATAGTGAATTCATTACAGGTAAAGTACCTATTACAAAAGAAGAAGTAAGAGCTATTGCTATTAATAAACTTGATTTAAAGGGCAAAAAGACATTCTTAGATGTAGGTGCAGGAACTGGTAGTGTATGCGTAGAAGTGGCTAGAACTTATGATGAAATGAAAGTTTATGTTGTAGAATGCAAAGAGCCAGCTATAGAACTTATTAAACAAAATAGAGATAAATTTGAGCTTAGCAATATGGAAATCATAGAAGGTTATGCACCAGTTCAAATTGATGAAAAGATGGATGGGATTTTCATTGGTGGTACAGGTGCTAAACTTGAAGAAATCATTAAATGGTGTCATGAGCTTTTAAATGAAGGCGGAAGAATCGTAGCCAACTTTATTATTTTAGATACTTTTAATGAATGCTTAAAGTTATTTAGAAAATATGGTTTTGAAGATATTGATGCTACAATGCTTAGTGTAAGCAAATTAGATAAGCTAGGAAAAGGGGAGTACTTTAAGCCTTTTAACCCTATCTTTTTAATCGAAGCAACTAAAAAATAGACAAAAAATAAATAGTTAAAGGAGAACAAAATGAATAAAGTACATTTTGTAGGCGCAGGACCTGGAGATAAAGAATTAATTACACTTAAAGGCTATAAAATACTTACAGAGGCAGATGTAGTTGTTTATGCGGGATCATTAATTAATAAAGATTTATTAGATTATTGCAAAGAAGGCTGTGAGCTTCATGATAGTGCATATATGAACTTAGAAGAAATCACAGAAGTCTTTGTAAATGGCATAAGAGCTGGTAAAACAGTAGTACGCTTACAAACAGGAGATTTCTCAATCTATGGTTCAATTCGTGAACAAGTAGAGGAACTTGCGAAATATGATATCGGATACGATTGTGTTCCAGGGGTAAGCTCATTTTTAGGTGCAGCTTCATCATTAGGGGTAGAATATACAGTACCAGAAGTTTCACAAAGTGTTATTATTACACGTATGGAAGGCAGAACACCAGTACCACCATTAGAATCATTAGAATCATATGCACAGCATCAAACATCTATGGTAATTTTCTTATCGACACAAGGTATTGAAAAAGTTGTAGAAAAGCTTATTAAAGGTGGTTACCCAGAAGATACAGAGGCGGCCGTTGTTTATAAAGCAACATGGGAAGATGAAAAGCAAATTAGAGGCACACTTAAAGATATTGTAGCAAAGGTAAAAGAAGCTGGCATTAATAAAACAGCTCTTATTATGGTAGGGCGTTTCTTAGGGAAAGAGTACAATTACTCAAAGCTTTATGATAAACATTTCAAACATGAGTTTAGATCATAATTTAGACTAGAATATAATAAAAGTAATTATAGAATAAGAGACATCAGGAGGATTTAGAAATGATTGCAGTAGTAGGAATCGGCCCAGGTGGCAAAGAAACAATGACATTAGAAGCAATTGAAGCAATTGAAAATGCTGATATTATTGTAGGATACAAAACTTATATTAAATTAATTGAAGATATGTTAATAGACAAAGAAGTAATGCAAAATGGCATGCGTCAAGAAGTTGAACGTTGTAAAGAAGCTATTGAAATTGCTAAGACAGGTAAAAATGTAGCAGTGATCAGTAGTGGAGATAGTGGGATTTATGGGATGGCAGGACTTATCTTAGAACTTGCTACAAAAGAAGAAACTAAGATAGAAGTAAAAGTTATCCCCGGTGTAACAGCAAGTATTGCAGCAGCAGGTATTTTGGGAGCACCTATTATGCATGATTTCTGCCACATTAGTTTAAGTGACCTTTTAACACCATGGAAAGTGATTGAAAAAAGACTTAGATTAGCAGCGCAGGCGGATTTTGTAATTTGTCTTTATAACCCAAGAAGTAGAGGACGTAAAGATCATTTAGAAAAAGCATTTAACATTATGAGAGAATTTAAATCAGGTGATACACCAGTAGGTATCGTAAAAGATGCTGGTCGTGAAGGTGAAGAAAAAATCATTTGTACATTTGACACAATGAATTATGAAGTAGTTGATATGACAACTATGGTTGTAATCGGAAATAAGAGTACATTTATTCACGAAGATTTTATGATTACGCCTAGAGGATATACAGTATAGAAAATAATTGATTTTTATAAGTAGATAAGATAAGATGTGCTTAATTAAATCAGATAAAGAACTAGGATGTGGGGAGTTAATAAAAAAGTAGAGGATGAAGCAATATGAAAAAGGCAGTATTAGTAGTGAGTTTTGGTACAAGTTATCAAGATACAAGAGAAAAGACAATTGTAGCATGTGAAAATAAAATTAAAGAGGCTTTTGAAGGATATGATTTCTTTAGAGCGTACACATCAGATATGGTTATTAGAAAGATTGCAAGAGAAGAAGGATTTGTGATTGATAATCCAGAAGAAGCGCTTCAAAGAATTTATGAATTAGGGTATGAAGAAGTCATTGTACAATCATTACACATTATTTGTGGAGATGAATATACAAAGCTTAAAGACCAAGTAGAGGTATATAAAGATAAATTTAAAAAGATTACATTAGGGCGTCCACTTTTAACACTTATTAATGACTACAAAGAAACTGTAGCACTTTTAAAACAAGAACTTCCAGAACTTAAAGAAGGAGAAGGACTTGTATTTATGGGACATGGGACAGAGCATCCAGCACACTCTGCTTACTGCGCTCTTGACTATATGTTTGATCAAGAGGATATGAAAATCTATGTGGGAACTGTAGAAGGTTATCCAGAAATAGGTGAAGTATTTAAGAGACTTAAAAGAGATCATATCAAAAAAATCTATCTCACACCATTTATGTTAGTAGCAGGAGATCATGCTACAAATGATATGGCTAGTGATGAGGAGGATTCATGGAAAACTCTTTTCGAAGAAGCTGGTTATGAAGTAGAAATTATCTTCAAAGGCTTAGGTGAATATGAAGGCGTACAACAACGTTTCATTACACACGCAAAAGAAAGCATTGCATAGACAGAATATAAAAGGAGAAATAACATGGCAAAATTTTATGGTATTGGGACAGGGCCTGGAGATAGTTCACTTTTAACACTTAAGGCTGTAGACGTTTTAAATAAACTAGATATTTTATATACACCTGAATCTAGTAAAGATGAAGGCAGTTTAGCGTTATCAATTGTAAAACCACATTTAAATGATCATTTAGAAATCAAAACAAGACATTTTCCAATGACTTTCAATACAGAGGAGAAAGTTAAAGCATGGGATGCTATAGCTGATGAAGTTGTAAAAGATGTAGAAGCTGGTAAAGAAGTAGGGTTCATTACATTGGGAGACCCTATGATTTACAGTACTTATGTTTATATTATGGAACGTTTAGAAGAGAGAATTAAGGTAGAAACTGTTCCTGGTATTTCATCATTCTCACATATTGCATCTAATCAAAACTTTCCATTAGTTATGGATAAAGAGCCACTTATTGTGCTACCATGTACAACAGCAGAAGAAAAACTGGATTATGCTTTAGCAAATTATAACTCATTAGTATTAATGAAGGTTTACAGAAATTTTGAAAAAATCATCGCTAAGATTGAAGAAAATGATTTATTAGAGTATGCTATTTTAGTAAGTAATTCTTCACAAGAAAGTGAAGTAGTTTATAGGAATTTAAAAGAGGTAGGGCTTAAAGATAAGATTTCATACTTCTCTACAATCTTAATTAATAAGAAATTAAATAGATAATAAGTTGTTAAAATAACATCAATGATAGCATGGTAAATAGGGTGAGCTCTATTTACCATGCCTATTAAAGTATACAAGAATTGTACATGATATTAACGTAGAGAAATTATATTATTTATAGGATTTCTTAAAAGAATTTTAGGAGCTAAATGGTTAGTAAAGTTTTTTTAAGAAATGATATAAATAGGTCAATTAGCTAGAAGGAGGTGCACTATGGAGATTGCAGTAATAGGCGTAAATCATAAGGTTTGTCCTATTGAGATAAGAGAATGTGTAGCATTTACAGAGAGTAAAAAAATTGAAGGATTAAACTTTTTTAATGCGGCGGGTGTTGCAGAATGTATTATTTTATCTACTTGTAATCGTAGTGAAATTTATATTTGTGATGATGAGATTGAAGATAAAGTGGAACTGGTGAAAGAGTTCTATAGAACGTATTTTGATGCACCTCGTATTAAGGAATATTTATTTGAAAAGATAGGCAGTGAGGCCATATCACACTTATATCATGTGGCAGCGGGACTTGATTCCATTGTTATAGGTGAGGATCAAATTTTAGGACAGGTAAAAGATGCACATACGCTAGCTATGGCAGAGGGAACAAGTAAGAAAGTGCTTAACAAAGTATTTCGTGAAGCAGTTACAACAGCTAAAGAAATTAAAAGTACAACGAAAATGTCGGAACATCCATTGTCTGTCAGTCATATTTCGGTAAAGTTTTTAAAAGAGTTACAAGGCAGCCTAGAAGATAAGAAAGCATTAATTATTGGCGTAGGTAAAATGAATGAGCTGACTATTAAATATCTTAAAGCAGAAAAGGTAAAGACAATTTATGTAACGAATCGTACCCATGCAAGAGCGGAGACTTTAGCAGATAAGTATGAAGGGCTTACACCTATTCTCTATGAAAAACGCTATGACATATTAGGCGATGTAGACTTTGTGGTGAGTGCAACGGCATCCCCACATGTAATCTTAAAAAAAGAACATATTACAAAGCGTCAAAAGCCACTCTATATGGTGGATATTGCTATGCCTAGGGATATTGATCCAAGCGTAAGAAAGCTCAAAGATGTGTATTTATATGATATAGATGATTTGAAAGCTGTTTCTGAGGCGAATAATGCTTTAAGACAGCAGTTAGTAGGTCAGGCAGAAATGATGATAATGGAAAGCATGAAAGAGTTAAATATCTGGCTTGAAAGTTTACGTATGGACCCGATTATTTGGGGACTTAATGCAAGATGTGAGCAGATTGGTGAAAATACAATGCATCAAATTAATAAGAAATTAAATCTTTCAGAAGAAGATCAGGAAATGATTAATAAGTACCTTTTAAGTGCTCTTAGAAAGGTAATAAGAGAGCCTATTGTAAAGCTTAGAGGAACAAAGGATCATGAAGAAAAAATGCAGTATGCACAGATTGTAGAAACGTTATTTGACTTGAATAAAGAGAGGTAGTAAAAATGAAAGTTAAAGTTGGGACAAGAGGTAGTAAACTTGCGCTTACACAAACAAACTGGGTAGTAGATCAGTTAAGAGCTCATAACCCAGGTGTAGAATTTGAAGTAGAGATTATCAAAACTAAAGGAGATATGATTCAAAATATCCCATTAGATAAAATTGGTGATAAAGGATTATTCACAAAGGAAATAGAACTCAAACTTTTAGATGGCAGCATTGACCTTGCTGTACATAGCATGAAGGATATGCCATCTAAATTGCCAGAAGGCCTTAAATTTTCTTATACACCACCAAGAGAAGATATGCGTGATGCTTTAGTTTTAAAAGAAGGCTATAGTACACTTGCAGATTTACCACAAGGAGCAACAATTGGCACAGGAAGTAAACGTAGAAAGTATCAACTTTTAGCCTTAAGACCGGACTTAAATATTGTACCAATTAGAGGGAATGTAGATACAAGAATCCGTAAGATTGAAACGGAGAATTTACATGGCGTTGTACTTGCGGCAGCGGGACTTAAACGTGTGGGACTAAAAGATAAAATTAGTTGTTATTTATTACCAGAGAAAGTGATTCCGGCACCAGCCCAAGGCATACTTGCCATTGAAGTACGTAAAAATGATGCGCATATTGATGAACTTATGAAATCTATATATGATGAAGCGGCTAAGATTCAGATGGAAGCAGAAAGAAGTTTCTTAGATACTTTAGAGGGAAGCTGTCATATACCAGTAGGTGCATATTGTAAAGTAGAAGGTGAAAACATTACTTTAACAGGACTCTATGGAGATGAAGAAGGAACGATTTTGATTAAGAAAAGCTTAACGGGACATAAAGATGAAGCCGTATTAATTGGCAAGAAGTTAGCAGAAGAGGTAAGGGAGGCATTTAAGAATGAAAAAGGGTAAAGTTTACCTCATTGGCGCAGGACCAGGGGATTATAAATTATTAACATTAAAAGCGTTAGAATGCTTACAAAAAGCAGATGTAATCGTATATGACCGTTTAGCAAATAGTGAGTATTTAAAACAAGGCAAAGCAGGATGTGAATATATTGATGCAGGGAAAGCGTCTAGTAATCATACATTGCCACAAGATGAAATTAATGAAGTAATTGCACGCAAAGCAGCAGAAGGTAAAATTGTAGCTAGACTTAAGGGAGGAGACCCTTACGTATTTGGACGTGGCGGAGAAGAAGGTGAATATCTCTATGAGAGAGGCATAGATTTCGAAGTCGTACCAGGAGTTACATCAGCTATTGGCGGTTTATGTTATGCGGGAATTCCAATTACACACCGCGATGCGGCTTCATCTTTCCATGTTATTACGGGGCATTTAAAAGATGAAAATGATGAATTAGACTGGGATGTATTAGGTAAGTTAAAAGGGACTTTAGTATTCTTAATGGGCGTGGCTAACTTAAATAAAATCGCCACTAAGTTAATGGCAGCAGGTAAATCAAAAGACACACCAGTAGCCCTTATTAGCTGGGCAACATGTTATAACCAAAGTGTGGTAACAGGAAATCTTGAAGAAATTTATGAAATTGCACTTAGAGAAGGAGTGAAACCACCTACTTTAATCGTAGTAGGGGATGTTGTGAGATATAGAGAAAAACTTAACTTCTTTGAAAATAGACCTCTCTTTGGTAAACGAATCATGGTAACTCGTGCAAGAACACAAAGTAGTCAGCTTGTAAGCCGTATTCAAGATGAAGGTGGAAGAGCCATTGAACTACCTACAATTTCTATTAAAGAAAATGAAGATCAAACAGTTTTAAAATCAGCTATAGCTCAAATAGATACTTATAACTATATTGTGTTTACAAGTCAAAATGCAGTAGAAATATTCTTTAAAAATTTACTTGAGTCTGGTAAAGATTTAAGGGCATTAGGTAATGTGAAGGTAGCAGCTATAGGTGCTATTACAGAAAAGGTTCTTAGAGAAAAAGGAATCTTAGCGGATATTGTGCCAGAAAAAGCTGTAGCAGAATCGCTATATACAAGTCTTGAAAAGATGCTTCGAAAAGAAGATAAAGTTTTATTACCACAAGCTACAAATGCCAGAGACTTTTTAAGAGATTCATTAGATAAGATTTGTGAGCTCACATATGCAACAGTATATGAGACAGTCATGGACACACAAACTTCTATTAATGGGTTAGAAGAAGTAAAAAGTTTAGAAGAAAGACGCACTGAACTTGTGGCTTTATTAGAAAATAAAGAAGTTGATTATATTACATTTACAAGTGCTTCTACAGCTACTTATTTTATGGAAATATTAGGATGCGAAAATCTTTTAAAATTAGAAGGGGTTAAGCTTATTTCAATAGGTGAAATCACATCAGCTAAGATGAGAGAGTTAGGCATGAATGTTTATAAGCAGTCACCAGAAGCTAAAATTGAAAGTGTATTAGAAACCATTAGTAATGATTAATTAAATAAAATGTATAGGTAGGAAGGATAAGAAAGATGATTAAAAGACCAAGAAGATTAAGAAGCAGTCAGGCAATCCGCAATTTAGTACGTGAAACAGTACTTCATGTAGAAGATTTCATTTATCCACTTTTTGTAGTTGAAGGGGAAAATATTAAAGAAGAAATCTCATCTATGCCAGATGTATATCATTTTTCAATTGACCGTTTAAGAGAAGAAATTATGGAGCTTAAAAGCTTAGGCATCCGTTATATTATTTTATTTGGTATTCCAAATCATAAAGACGAATGTGGTTCAGAAGGATTTGCCCATGATGGCATCGTACAAAAAGCTGTACGTGCGATTAAAGAATGGGACCCTGAAATGTTCGTTATTACAGACGTATGTATGTGTGAATATACAAGTCATGGACACTGCGGTATTTTGACTGAAACAGGTTATGTAGATAATGATAAAACCCTTGAATATCTTACAAAAATTGCAGTAAGTCATGCAGAAGCTGGAGCAGATATGGTAGCACCTTCAGACATGATGGATGGACGTATTTCAGCGCTTAGACAAGGACTTGATGAAGCTGGATATATGAATGTATCTATTATGGCTTATAGCGCAAAATACTCATCTAGTTTCTATGGCCCATTTAGAGAAGCAGCTCATTCAGCACCAAGTTTCGGAGATAGAAAAACATATCAAATGGACCCAGCAAATAGTGATGAAGCTTTACGTGAAGGGGCATTAGACTGTGAAGAGGGCGCAGATATCATTATGGTCAAACCAGCTCTTTCTTATCTTGACGTAATTAGACGTTTTAAAGATAACTTCAATATGCCAATTGCAGCTTACAATGTAAGTGGAGAATACTCAATGCTTAAGTTAGCTGTCAAAAATGGTCTTTTAAGCGAAGATGCTATTTATGAAAGTGTCATGTCTATTAAACGTGCAGGGGCAACGATTATTATCACATACTTTGCAAAAGAATTAGCTAGAAAGATGAAAGGATGCTAAAGATGAAAAACGAGAAGTCAAAAGCAATTTTTGAAGAAGCGGTAAAATATATTCCAGGGGGTGTAAATAGCCCGGTTAGAGCATTCAAATCAGTAGGATTAGATCCAGTATTTATTGATCATGCCCATGGAAGCAGGGTAACAGATGTAGATGGCAATGAATTTATTGATTATGTATGTTCATGGGGGCCGCTTATGTTAGGACATAGCCCAGATATCATTGTAAATGGCATTGAAGAAGTAGTAAGAAGAGGAACAAGTTATGGTTTTCCAACAGCTATTGAAGTAGAAATGGCAAAGCTTATTGTAGAAGCTTATCCAGCTATTGATAAAGTAAGAATGGTAAACTCAGGAACAGAAGCAACTATGAGTGCGCTTCGTGTAGCAAGAGGTTATACAGGAAGAAATAAAATCCTTAAATTTGAAGGATGCTATCACGGACATTCAGATGCACTTCTTGTAAAATCTGGTTCAGGAACTTTAACATTCGGCGTACCTACAAGTCCAGGAGTACCAGCGGATGTTGTAAAAGATACAATTGTAGCAAGATATAATGACCCAGAAGCTGTAAGAGAAATTTTCGAAACAGAAGGCAATGAAATCGCAGCTGTTATCGTAGAAACAGTAGCAGGAAATATGGGTGTTATTGAAGGAACTAAAGAGTTCTTACAAACATTAAGAGATGTATGTACAGAGTATGGAAGTGTTTTAATTTTTGATGAAGTTATCACAGGATTTAGAATAGCATATGGTAGTTCGGTAGAATACTTTGGCATTAAACCAGATATGGTATGCTTCGGTAAAATCATTGGTGCAGGTCTTCCAGTAGGAGCTTATGGTGGAAAAGATGCGATTATGTCTATGGTATCTCCATTAGGGCCAGTTTATCAAGCAGGTACATTATCAGGAAATCCACTTGCTATGTATATGGGTAAAAAGAACTTAGAAATCTTAAGAGATAACCCAGAGATTTACACAAGCCTAAGAGAAAAAGCAGTACGTCTTGCAACTGGATTAAAACGTAATATCGAAGAACTTGGTCTTGATTTCACTGTAAATGATAGTGGTTCACTTGTATGTTTATTCTTTGCACCAGGACCAATTAGAAATTATGATGACGTGAAACATTGTAATACACAGTTATTTAAAATTTATTTCGAAGAAATGCTTAAACGTGGTATTATTCTGCCACCAGCACAATTTGAAGGCATGTTCCTCTCGCATGCACATACAGATGAGGATATTGATACAACTATTAAAGCAAGCTATGAAGCACTTAAAGTTGTAAAAGAACACATGTAAATATAAGAGCCTGTAGAAATCATATGCCGTGGGTGGAGCATATGATTTCTACATATAATAAAAAAGTAGTAAAGGAAATATGAATGGCGTATTATAAATTTTTTCAAAACAAACAATGTGAGTACTTCCCATGTCATAAGGTAAAAGATGAGGAGACATTTAACTGTCTTTTTTGCTATTGCCCATTATATGCTTTAGGAGACAAATGTGGAGGAGGTTTCGAGTATACAGCTAAAGGTATTAAAAGTTGTATGAAATGTACTAAAACACATGGATCTAATGGGTATGAATACGTAATGGAAAAAATGAAAGAAGTTATGGCATTGGCTAAAGAAGTAAAATCTGTAGATGATAAATAATTTGGTGGATAAAATAATAGGTGGTGGAAAATGTATAACTTAGAGTCAGCTTTAGAAAATATAAAACCTTTAAATCAAGAAACTATGAAAATAGCACAGGCTAAGTTAGATAATTTAAGTAAGCCTTTAGGAAGTATGGGAAAACTAGAGGATATATGCCGCACCTTAGCTGGTATTTATGAAAAAACAAGCTTTGATATTTCTAAAAAGGTAGTGGTTGGATTTGCGGGAGATCATGGTGTCTATGAAGAAGGCGTAGCTGCTGATCCGCAGTGGATTACAAAGGCGCAAATTCCTAACTTTGCAAAAGGTATTTGCGGTGTAGGAACGCTTGCTAAATTTATAGGTGCGGATATTAAAGCTATAGATGTAGGTGTAAAATGTGATGAGCCTTTAGAAGACGTTTTAAATTATAAAATTCGAAAGGGCACAAGTAATATGGCTAAGGGGCCAGCTATGACTAGAGAAGAAGCTATTAGAGCTTTAGAGGTAGGAATTGAAGTTGTAGGAAAATGTGTAGAAGAAGGCTATAAAGTAATTGGTATAGGTGAGATGGGGATTGCTAATACGACACCATCTAGTGCTATTATTTCAGTTTTTGGACAATGTGACCCTAAAGAAGTAACAGGTAAAGGAGCAGGATTAAGTCCAGAGAGAGTCGTACATAAAGCTAATGTCATTCGCGGTGCTATTGCACTTAATAAACCAAACAAAGAAGAAGCTATAGATGTGCTTGCTAAAGTAGGTGGTTTTGAAATAGGCGCTATGGCTGGAGCTATTTTGGGTGGCGCCCTTTACCGTGTACCAATTGTATTAGATGGCTTTATTTCATATGCAGCAGCACTTGTGGCATATCATTTATGTCCTATTAGCCGTGATTATATGATAGGTTCACATTATTCAGCAGAACCAGGAACTAAGAGAGCCCTAGAGCTTTTAGGAGTACAAGCTATGTTGGATTTAGATATGAGACTTGGAGAAGGAACAGGGGGTATTTTAGTATTTAATATTATGGATGCAGCTAATTTTGTTTATGAGAATATGGCTACAAGAGCAGAAAGTAATTGTTAATATAAAAAAGGGGGTTGGAGGTAAGTTAATGAGTAGATTAATTCTAGTTACTGGAGGTGCAAGATCTGGTAAAAGTAGCTTTGCAGAAAGTCTATGTAAGGCCCAAAATAATCAAACAGCATATATCGCAACAAGCATTCCTTTTGATGAAGAAATGAAAGACCGTGTAAGGAAACACAGAGAAAGTCGTCCTAGTGAGTGGAAGACTTATGAAACTTATGAACAAGTTTATGCAAGTATTCCTGAAGTTGCATCAGAAAATGAAACAGTTATTTTAGATTGTGTTACGTTAATGGTAAATAATTTAATGTTTAAAGAGAATATAGATTATGACAAAATCACACCAGAGCAGGCTAATGAAATCGAGGAAAATATCAAAGAAGAATTTGAAAAGCTTATTGAAGCTGTAAAACAAACGCATTTATATTTTGTGATTGTTACAAATGAAATAGGCATGAGCCTGTAGCAGCTAATAAGCTGACACGTATTTATACAGATATTATAGGACGTATGAATCAATTAATTGCAAGAGCTGCAGATGAGGTATACTTTGTGGTAAGCGGCATACCGATGCAAATTAAGGGGGAAGGTAAGTAATGAAGAAATTCATAGGGATTGTACAATTCCTTACACGTATGCCTATTAATATGGATATTGGTTTTATAGAAGACTTTCATGAGAGTACGAGATATTTCCCTTTAGTTGGCTTAATCTTAGGTATTATTTATTATGTTATAGGATATATAGGTGAAATGTGCTTTAACAATAATTTTATTGTAGCCACGCTTATTTTAGTGGGAACAGCCATGCTTACAGGAGGTCTTCATTTAGATGGTTTGGGTGATACCTTTGATGGTCTCTATAGTTATCGTGATAAAGAACGTATTTTAGAGATTATGAAGGATTCTAGAGTAGGGACAAATGCTTTATTGAGTGTAGTGTTTGTACTGTTACTAAAATTAGGGTTCTTAATGGAATTATTAAATCAAAATAAGTTATGGGTTGTTATTATAATGCCTGTGATTGCTAGGACTATGCAAGTGTTAAGTTGTTATCATGGCAAGACGCCTAGGGCTCATGGCATGGGAAATATCTTTATTGGTAAAGTAAGTAATACTTCATTAGGCATAGCTTTGAGTACAACAATTGTAATTACATTGGGAGTATTATGGCTATTTGAGTCATTTAGCTTAAATGTTGTCATTGAAACAACTGTTTTAATAGGAATTGTTATAGTGATACTAAAACTTTTTGAAAGAAGTGTTTATAGAAAAATAGATGGAATTACAGGAGATGTATTAGGCTGTATTTGTGAACTTACAGAACTAGGTGTATGCATTGCTATGTATTTTTTATAGAAAAAAGCTTGCCTCAGGTATTAAGGCAGCCTTTTTTAGTTATTTATATGGATATATAAGTATTGCTTGTCACTTAACGAAATAAAAAGACATATTATAATACCTCTTACTAGTGTGAATAAAGTATTATTAACAATCAATGGCATAGTTTATACAGGAACACAAGACAACCCTGTACTTACAAATGGTGTTAGAGTAGTTGTATATGATCATGATGGAAATCCTATAGCAAATGATATAACTGCAACAGCTGAAGAAACATTTACAAACACAGATGTAATATCCTTGTTATTTTTATTACAGCCAACAAATAATCCATTAGCGATACGGTTACATTAACGACGGCAGATGATGGTTCTTTTATAGCATATGATGATTTTGTACCTTTAGTTATTTATAATGTAACAGCAAGTAAATTAAGATATGATAATCAAACGCAAACAATAAAAATAGCAGCAGATACACTTGGACGTAATCTTACATTTGCTTTGGTAAGTGATAATATAAATCTAGCAAGTATTACAGGACGTGTTGTTATTGAAGGAAGCAGCCTGCCGGTAGTTATACCTAATGCTTTTGTTGGATTAATCAGTGGAGATGTACTTGTAGAGTCACAATTTACAGATGCAAATGGAGATTATACCTTTGTAAACATAGATGGAACTCAGACATATGTAGTAAAAGTAACCAAGATTGAACAAGTAACTACGAGTTAGAATTTTTGGATGGTAATATGCGGATATATTATGGAGAAGCAGAAGAAAAAATAAATTAAATCTAAAACTTTGTTCAAGACATTGTTAAAATTTAAACTGTTATATTGAGCTATATGAATGGTGACATTCTATAGCTCATTTTTTGTGTCATAAGAATGTCTTAATAAATTAGAACAAAATTTATTGATTATTTATATCTTGTAACAAATAAGTTATAAAAATGATAGAAAAATTTAATGTTATATTGTAAAATATAAAGAAAAGCATATCAAATAAAAAGGAGTCTTGAGTATGGTACAATTTGAAAATGTAACATTAATGAAAAAAGCGAACGTGTATTTTGATGGAAATGTAACAAGTCGAACGGTCTTTTTAAAAGATGGAGAAAGAAAAACTTTAGGCATTATGTGTCCAGGTGAATATACCTTTAAAACAGGACTTAAAGAGGTAATGGAAATTTTAGCAGGTAATATGGAAGTTAAATTACCAGATAGTGATGCTTTTGTAAGTTATAAAGAAGGAGAAGTTTTCGAAGTACCAAGTAATTCTAGTTTTGAAGTACGTGTAAAAGAAGTAAGTGATTATTGTTGTTCTTATGTGAAAGAGTAAGTAGAAATTAAAAAACTTATATAATAAGATAGATTACAGAGTAAATAAATGGGGATTAGATAATGAGCATAAATAAGACTACATGGCGAGGCGATATATTACTTTTGATTACGGCAATAGTATGGGGCGGTGGCTTTATAGGCGTAGCTAAGGCGTTAGATACATTAGGACCATTTTATATGATCGCAATACGATTTTTGATTGCTAGTATATTAATGGGAATCGTTTTTGGAAGAAGGATTAAGAAGACTACAAAAAAAGATATAATAGCAGGGACTGTAAGTGGCTTATTTTTATTTTTAGGATTTGCAGGACAGACTGTAGCTGCTGAATTTTTAAATGTAGGGAAATTGGCCTTTTTAACAGCACTTAATGTATTAATCGTGCCATTTTTATCTTATATCTTTTTTCAAGAAGATATTAAGAAATACAATATGATTGCCAGTATCATTGCAATAATAGGTTTTGGTTTTCTTAATTTAAATGCAGAAATGGGCTTTAATATAGGTATAGGAGAAGTATTAGCTATATTGGGAGCAATCTTCTTTGCAGGACAGATTACAGCATTAGGACATTATACAAAGCAAAATGATGTTTGTTTGATTTCTGTATTTCAAATGCTTACATGTTGCATATTAGGATTTGTATGCTCAGTCATTTTTGAAGAACCACCACAAAATCTAGGGCTGGAAATGTTGATACCAGTAGGATACTTAGGGGTCTTCAGCACTTTCTTAGCCTTCTTATGCCAAACCATTGGTCAAAAGTATACAACTTCTGCAAGGGCAGCCATTATTATGTCTTTGGAATCAGTATTTGGGACATTATTTTCTATTATTATTTTAAGTGAGAAGCTCACAATAAATGTGGGGATAGGCGCCTTTTTGATTTTGGTCAGTGTAATAATTGCGGAGTATATGCATGCTTTAATGGAATAGAAAAATTATACATACTATGTAAAAGGTTGAAAAAATATTTATAAGTAGGTATAATAGAAAGCAATTGAATAAAGACAGTTCGTGAACCTCCTGTCTAAAAATAAAACTACGGTAAGATAAGAGAATAAAAAGATTAATAAATCCATATTATAAAATATATGGAATGATTATATGAGGTCATTAGTAGAGGGAAAACTATACTAATGACCTCTTTAATATGATATGAACTATTTGATTTATGCAGAATTGAAAAAGTATTATCAAAGGAGAGGCTTATGAAAGCGAAAATGACAACTAAACAACTTGTTCAAATTGCAATGATTGCGGCAATTTACGCTGTACTTACAGCAATCTTTTCAAGTATCAGTTTTACACCACTACAACTTAGATTATCAGAGATTATGGTATTCTTAGCATATTTCAATCCAATTTATATTATTGGTTTAACACTTGGATGCTTTATTGTAAATATTTTAATGTCACCTTATTTATTAATGGATGGTGTCTTTGGAACACTTGCCACACTTTTAAGTGTAAGTGCGATTTATTACACAGCTAAAGCATTTAAAGGCAGCAAAAAAGGACTTATTGTAGCATCTATTTGGCCAACGATTGTTAATGGGCTTATTGTAGGATGGGTTATTTACACATGTAGCATTGCAGAAGGCAGCATGACAAAAAATCTTACAGCGTTAATAGGGCTTATGGGAAATGTAGCTTTTGGTGAATTTATTGTAGTAACTATTATTGGTGTACCAGTTGTGTACTTCATTATGAGTCGTTATCAATCTGTTATTAATAAAATCACTAAATAAATACTCTAAATTAGAGGTATAACACAATATTAAGGTTTTGAGTTGTGTTTGGCTTTATTACAAAATGATGATATTTTACAATTCAAAAGTTGCCTTCTGTGGATAAAATTTTTCAATTAGAACCCCTTTCACATGAACACCACAAGTATGTGTACATAGAATGCGTATTGTACTATTATCATTTCCGCCGTAAACGTATGGATGATTCATAGCACA
>NZ_BBCG01000023.1 GCF_001311925.1 Cellulosilyticum ruminicola JCM 14822 | reverse complement strand
CAACAAAACCAGAAACAAGCGAGTCAGAGACAAATCAAGCAGCTTTTGAGAATGAGGTATTAAGACTTGTAAATATTGAACGTAGTAAACAAGGATTAAGTGCACTTCAAATGGATGAAAATGTAAGAAATGTAGCAAAAGTAAAAGCAACAGATATGTATAAAAATAAATACTTTAGTCATACAAGTCCAACATATGGATCACCATTTGATATGATGAAAAAATTCGGTATTACATATAAAGCAGCAGCTGAGAACATTGCGCAAGGGCAAATAACTCCAGCACAAGTAGTAAATACATGGATGAATAGTTCAGGACATAGAGCAAATATTTTAAACAGTAAATACACACATATTGGAATTGGTTATGAAGCTAACGGCAATAACTGGGTGCAAATGTTCATAAGTAAATAGAACTTTATAAGAGTTAATAAAAATATTTTTCTTTTTTTTAATATTAATGGTCTTATAATAGCTAACAGAAGTGAGGGAAAAATATGAGACTAATTAATGAAAAATTAAAAGAAGCTATACAGGAAGCTGGTAAACAGGAGTTTTTAGCACAAGGCTTTCAAAAAGCATCTATGAGAAATATTGCGAAAGCGGCAGGTGCAACTACTGGAGCTGTATATAAATACTTCCCAGATAAGGAAGCATTATTTAATTCTATAATAAGTGATGTAGCAAATATACTAGAAACTAAATACAAGGCTACACAAGAAGAATTCCGAGATTTAAATATAAATGATCAAGTTGAAAGATTAGATAAGATTATAACAGAGGATTGGATGATAGATTATATTTATGATCATTACGATGTGTTTAAATTAATTTATTGCTGTTCAGCTGGCACAAAATATGAAAATTATATTGATTGTTTAGTAGATATTGAGGTAAGTGCAAGCTTAGATTTAATTAAGAGATTACAAACAGAGGGCTATAAGATATTTAATATTGATGAGGAACTTATTCATATCGTAGCAAACACATTATTTGCTGGTATATTTGAAACGATAGTCCATGATATGCCTAGACATAAGGCAAAGGAGTATGTGAAAAGTTTATATATTTTTTATGAAGCAGGATGGTTTAGGTTATTAGGTATATAAATGAAAATTATTTTCAAAAAATATAACAGAATATATAGAAAATATTGACATGAGTTGAAATAAGTTTTAAAATAACGGTGTTATTAAATAACGATGTTATTTTAAGCTATGGAAAAGTCCGGAGCTTAATGCTTCGGACTTTTTCTATTTTTAACAGGAAAATAGGAGGAGAATTAGTGTGAAAAAGGAAACCTAGAAGTAGACATAGCAAACAAGCCCTTGAATAGCTCCAAGAAGCGACAAATAAGATATTAAATACAATTCATGATTAAAATCCTCTTCTTTAGAAAGCATATGGTAAATACAGATTAGCATGGTTCTGGCAATTGCGATTAGGGCACGCTTATGATCACGACGCCGTTTGATGCGTTCATATTTAATACGAAATGGACTATCTATCTTTAATAGCTGCAAGGGTACATTGAACAAGAATAGGTTTTAGATAAGAGCCAGCTTTACTGATACGTACACTTTTCTTTTTACCTGCACTTTCATTATTTTGGGGTGTAAGCCCAGCCTAGGAACATAAATGTTTAGAACTATCAAACTTAGACAAGAAATCATATGATTAATAATAGCAGCGCTAGATTTACCGAAAGTGTCAGAAACAACACTAGCAATCATGATATTAGAGATGGTTAAGGAGTTTTGAACTCTATTTTTTTCACTAGAACGCATACTAACAAGTTTACGTCTATAACGTATAACATCTTTAAGATCACGAATAGATTTAGGTTGAATCAAACTGCCATGCACAAGACCATGTTTATGAAGATTAGCAATCCAGATAGAATCTTTCTTGTCTGTTTTCTTACCAGGAATAGCTTTAATATATTTAGGATTAGCTAAAGTGATATGACAAGAAGTTTCGAGGACATTAAAAATAGGAATCCAATACTTACCAGTGGATTCCATGCAGACTTCAGAGCAGTTATTATCCTTAAGCCAAGAAACGAGGCTGAGTAAATCATCGGTAGAAGTAGAAAACTGCTTAGTTTGATAGGTTGTAACATTATTGGAGTTAGTAGTGGCAAGCGTAGCGACAACAAATTTTTTGTGAACGTCTATGCCACAACAGATAGGATATACAATTTTAAGCATTTAAACACTCCTTTAGGCAAAAAAATAAAGTAAACAATCATTGACTGAATACTTAATAATAAACAAGGTTTTGCTTATGCAAAGATTAGTGTACGTGCTCAATGGCACAATTATTTGTACTTGGATAAAGTATTCGGCACATGTTAAGATATGGGATTTCCCGTAGAGGAATCGTCAATTCTCCTCCCGTGCTCTGTAGTATAATTGTTTACCTACTAAAAGTATTGCCAAAGGTATAGGGGCTTAAATATTTTTCATGAATTTTTGTGCCTTGAGCACAGCGAAAGGAATGATAGTTAAGATGGAAGAAAAAAAGAAACAGTCACCTATTAATACAGCTTTAGGATGGGGGAAAGCGTATAAAGGACAATTTTTTTTATCTGTAGTATTTGCAGTAATAGGTGTAGCGGGAGGCGTTTTGCCTTACTTTTGTGGGGCGCAAATAGTAACGGGGTTACTAGATGGTAATGAAGAGATGGTGTTTTATAGTAAATGGTGTATGTATGCTTTAATAGGTTACGTTATTAGAATTGTATTTATATGTATTTCTACAAGTATATCACATAGGGCAACTTATAAAACATTAAGGGATTTAAGACTTAATTTAATTAATAAATTAACTAGACTTCCTATGGGGACAATTTTAGATACACCATCTGGGCAATATAAAACGATAATAGTAGATTGCGTAGAGGGGATGGAATCTACATTAGCCCATCTCCTTCCAGAGATGACAGCGAATATATTGGTACCAATTGTAATCATTATATATTTATTTGTTTTAGATTGGAGAATGGCCTTGGCTTCTATGATTACAGTAGTAATTGGTATGGGTGTTTTGATGATGGGGATGAAAGATTATCCAGCTAAGTATGAGAAAGCAGTTGAGCTTGGAAAGAAGATGGCAGATACAGTAATTGAATATATTAGTGGAATTGAAGTAATTAAAACATTTAATCAATCAGCAGGTTCTTATGGAAAATATAAAGATGCTGTTTCGGACAATGGTAATTATTATATAGAGTGGATGAGAGAAAATCAAAAGACCATGAGTATATATCAAGCATTATTACCATCTACTTTATTAGCAATTCTTCCAATTGGATTTTTATTTTGGATAAAAGGAAGTCTTGAAATAAATGAATTTATAACAATTATTATTTTATCATTAGCAGCTATGGGACCTATTATGGCAGCTTTTACATTTACGGATGATATTGCAGTATTAAGTACAAATATTGCAGAAATAGAGGGTATTTTACAAGCAAAGGAGCTTGTTCGTCCGAACAAAGAAGTTGGATTAGTTAATAATAGTATTCAAATGACACATGTTTCTTTTAGATATGATGCAGCAAAAGATTATGTTCTAAAAGATATTACATTAGAGATTAAACCCAATACTATGGCAGCTTTAGTAGGACCTTCTGGTTCAGGTAAATCAACTATTGCAAAATTAATTGCAGGTTTTTGGGATGCTACAACAGGAAGCATTAAGTTTGGTGGTGTAGATATTAAACAAATACCACTTACACAACTTAATAAACAAATTGCTTATGTTTCTCAAGATACTTATTTATTTGATAAGAGTATTCGCGAAAATATTAGAATGGGCAATCCGAATGCTTCAGATGAGCAAGTAGAAGAAGTTGCTAGAAAAGCAGGTTGTGATGAATTTATTCGTAAATTAGATAATAGATATGAAACATTAGTTGGTACAGCAGGAGGTCAATTATCTGGTGGGGAAAGGCAAAGAATTACTATAGCTAGAGCCATGCTTAAGGATGCACCTATTGTTATTCTTGATGAAGCAACGGCTGCAATGGATCCTGAAAATGAAGCGGAAATTCAAAGAGCAATATCAGCTCTTACTAAAAATAAGACACTTATTGTAATAGCACACCGTTTATCTACGATTACAGAGGCAGATCAAATTATTGTAGTTAATAAAGGTCATATTGTAGAAACAGGAACACAAGAAGAATTACTTAAAAATAGCGATTTATATGCTTCAATGTGGCATGCACATATTGATGCAAAAGATCAAGCATAATACAAGGGGGAAGAGGATATGCTTCATATATTTAGGAAGATTTTTAAATTTGCAGGTAGCCGCAAAAAGCTACTTGTACAATCTATAGGAATTAACTTTATTGGTGCTATATTTTCTGCTTTTCAATTTTGGGCATTGATGATTGTTTTACAAGGTTTATTAAGTGAGAATAAAGAGTTAAAAATAGCTTTATGTGCATTTTTAGTTATGTTAATTTCGGTAATAGGTAAATCTTGGGCCACTTATGGTTCAATTATTAAACAGACAGAAACAGGATACGGAATGGTTATTGAAAAAAGAATACATATTGGTGACCGGTTAAGATACATTCCAATGGGTTTTTTTAATAAAAATAGTTTAGGAAATATTACGGCTGTAGTTACAACATCTTTAGGAGATGTAGAAAATACAGCAGCACGTAGTTTAGCTATTATTTTAAGTGGTATTTTACAATCATTAGCATTTGCACTAGCTATACTTATGATAGATTTTAGAATTGGATGTATTGTGCTAGGTGGTATAATAATTTATTTAATTATGACGGAAGTGGCCCAAAGACAATCTACAAAACATTCAGTTTTACGTCAAATGGCTCAAGAAGATTTAGTTGAAGCCACACTGGAATATGTGCAAGGAATGAGTATCGTTAAATCTTTCAATTTAGAAAAACTGGGAAACCAAAAAATTAATGAGACAATTAAAGATAGCCATGATAAGAATGTAAAATTAACAATAAGTAGTGTTCCTTTAGATGCTATGAAACAGTTTATTGTACGCGGTACAAGTGTGTGGATTTTATATACAACAGTTACTTTATACTTACAAAATAATTTAGATTTAGTAACAGCTTTACTTTTTGTAGTAGCGGCTTTTATGGTATATAGTGATTTAGAATCAGCAGGAAATATGGCATCTATGCTGCAAATGTTAAATGACTCTATGAATAAAGCTAATGAAATTGATAGTACACCAATTATGGATCAAGATGGAAGACATATACCGCTTAATTCCGCTGATATTGAATTTAAAAATGTAGACTTTTCTTATGGAAAAGATAAGAATGGTAATAAACGTAAAATTTTAGATAACGTAAGTTTTACAATACCCAATAAGACGACTACAGCAATTATTGGGCCAAGTGGTAGTGGAAAATCAACATTATGTAGTTTAATTGCTCGTTTTTGGGATGTAAATAAGGGCAAAGTATTGATAGGAGGTAGAGATATTAGAGAATATACTTTGGATAGTCTTTTAAAGAATGTTAGTATGGTCTTTCAAAATGTGTATTTATTCCAGGATACAATTGAAAATAACATTAAATTTGGTAAACCAGAAGCAACACATGAAGAGGTAGTACGAATAGCTAAAGCAGCTTGTTGTCATGATTTTATTTCTAAATTACCAGATGGTTATAATACAGTATTAGGAGAAGGTGGGGGAACACTTTCAGGTGGAGAAAAACAAAGAATTTCTATTGCAAGAGCAATGCTTAAAGATGCAAATATAGTTATATTAGATGAGGCAACAGCTAATGTCGACCCTGAAAATGAAGCAGATTTACAAAAAGCAATTGAAGCATTAACACATGATAAGACAATTATTATGATTGCACACAGATTAAAAACAGTACGTCATGCAGATCAGATTTTAGTTTTAGATAAAGGGCACATTGTACAATCTGGAAAGCATGAAGAACTTATTAAAAAACCAGGAATATATGCTGATTTTATCAACATAAGAAAACAATCAATAGGTTGGAAATTACAGAAATAGCTTATTAACAAAATCCTAAAAACAGTACATAATGCAGTATGAGTTTTTGGAATTTTGTTTTATTTAAATAAATCTTATTGAAAATAATTATCAAAATATATTGAAATAATTAAAATAGTCTGATATAATCACACATGAAGAGTCAGTAATGCGCGTTAATGAGTTAAGCAAAAATATATGATAGTATGGAGCGTATGATATGAATGACATACAAAATAAAAAAGTATTTCCGTTTGAGAGTAAGATGAGCCGTGATATGGAAGCTATGAATGTGTTTTGTTTTCAGCATGCAGGAGGAAGTGCCTCAAGTTATAGAAAATGGACACTTGAAGTATTACCTGTAAAAATTATTTGTGTAGAATTGCCCGGGAGAGGAATGAGGCGAAGAGAGAAATTTATTGAAGACTTTGAAGAACTTACAGACCATTTAGCACAGGAAATTTATACAAAAAATAATGGTGCAAAATTTAGCCTGTTTGGACATAGTATGGGAGCAGCACTTGCTTTTAAGGTATGTTATAAATTAGAGAAGCAGTACGGCATAAGTCCAAGTAAACTTATTGTAGCTGGTAGGCAAGCGCCTCAAAAAGAGAATTTATTAGAATTTAAGAGTTATATGGGAGATGAGGCCTTAATAGCAGAACTAAAACGTTATCAACAAACCCCAGAAGAAATTTTTAATGATAATGATTTTCTAAATCATATATTGAAAGAAATTAGAAAGGATTATAGATTAAACGATAGTTTTTTGTATAATCAAGAAGTGATTAGTACACCAATTATTGCTCATGCAGCTACTAATGATGTGGAAGCTACAAAAGACATTATGAAGAATTGGGAGCAAGTAACTCAAGAAAGCTTTTCTCTAAGAGAATTTGAAGGGAATCATTTCTTTGTACTTGATGATCAGACGTATTTATCGTATTTAGTAAAAGATATCTTAGCATAGGAGGATTAGAAAATTATAAACTAACCTTAGTATACCAAGCTAGTGAGAATGAATTTCTAAATCATATAATATATAAATTCAAAAAGAGTATAAATAAAATGAAACAATAAGGAGGAAATAAATCATATGAGTAGAGAAGTAAGTACAAGATTAGGCATGAAAGATATTATAGTAGCATCTGTTTTAGGTGTTGTATGTATTGCAATAAGATTTTTATTTATGATATTAGGTGGCATTATACCAATGGCATGGTTTGCATCACATATGTTAGGAGCACTTGTAATGGGGCCTGTATTTATGCTAATTGTGACTAAAACAAAAACAACTGGACCTATTTTTATTATTAGTGTTATTACTGGAATTATCTTTATAACATCTTCAGTTTCAATTATTATTTCAGAAATTATAGGTGGAATTCTTGCGGAAGTTATGTTACGTATAGGTGGATTTCGTAAGAAGTTTTGGATTATGATGGGCTATATTTTCTTTTCATTTGGATTTATTGGAGACTTTTATCAACTTTGGTTTAATAAAGAGGCCTTCTTAGAGTATTCAGCAAAATTTATGAATCAAGACTATTTAAATGCATTAAGTAGTGTAGTATCTACTCAAAGTGCAGTATTAATTATTTTAAGTATTTTTGTAGGAGCTATTATAGGAGGTTTATTTGGTTTTAAACTTATGAGAAAACACTTTGTTAAAGTTGGCATTGCAAGATGAGTAATAAAAAAGATAGGACGTTAGATCCTAGAACAGGAATTATACTTATTATTCTATCAGTCTTTATTGTATTTGCTCATACGAGCCTTTATATTGAATGGATATTTGTAGGGAGTATTTTGGTGTTAATGTATGTCTTTGGCATTAAAAGTACAATGATGAAAATGTTAGGTATGTATTTATTACTAACATGTATCCAAGTTTTAGTCATTCCTAATGTCAATGTGACTATAGCAAGTATATTATCAGTGTTTATATATTTTAAGATGATTTTTCCATGTGGAGCTATGGCAGCTTTGTTTTGCAGCATAACATCAGTTAGAGCACTTTTAGAAGCTTTCCGTAGAATGCATATTCCTAATTCTGTTTCAATAGCTTTTGCAGTATCTATGCGTTATTTCCCTATACTTAAGGAAGAAGTATCAGCCATATGGCATGCTATGTGTTTAAGAAATATAAAGGGTGTAGAGCAGAAGATAGAGGGTATGTATGTGCCATTACTTATGAGTGCAGTAAAAACTGGTGAAGAATTAGCACAGTCAGCCATCATAAGAGGTGTTGAAAGTCCGGTTGCTAAAACATCATTATTTGAAATTAAGTTTCGAGTAAAAGATATGATAGCAATAATATACTTTGTGTTATTAGCTGTGATTGCATTCTTGGTGAGGTGAGTAGAGAAATGATTTATATGGATCATGTAACGTTTAGTTATGAAGGTAGTAAAAGAGCTAATTTACAAGACTGTAATCTAAGGATTGCAAAGGGAGAATTTGTTGTATTGTGTGGAAAAAGCGGTTGTGGAAAAACTACATTAACAAAATTAATTAATGGTTTAATACCTTCACAGGTACTAGGAAAATTAGAGGGAAAAGTTTATCTAAATGGAGAGGATATCTCTAAAAAACCGCTTTGGGAAATTTCAAAGGATGTAGGGTCTGTTTTTCAGAATCCAAAGACCCAATTTTTTAATTTAGATACAACAAGTGAAATGGTATTTGGACTCGAGAATAAAGGTGTTCCTAGAGAAAAAATTAGAGAACGTTTAGATGAGGTTATTAAGGCGTATAAATTAGAAAATTTAATAGGTAAAAGTGTATTTGAGCTTTCAGGTGGTGAAAAACAAAAGGTAGCTATTGCAGCAGCTTATATGGAAAATCCTGCTGTATATGTATTTGATGAGCCATCTGCTAATTTAGATCAAGATGAGATTATACGTTTAAGGGAGCTACTTGTAAAACTAAAGGAGCAAGGAAAGACCATTGTAATTGCAGAACATCGGGTATGGTATTTAGCTGATTTATTAGATTGTACTATTTTATTAGATGATGGAAAGATTATTAAACAGTGGAATGCACAGCAATTTCAAAATCTAACAGCCGAGGAATGTGAGACATGGGGAATTCGCAGCATAGAAAGCGTAGAACTTCATCAAAATGAAGAAGAGCAATATGGAGAAGGATTAGAGATAAAAGGCATCTCAATTCTTCGTGGAAGTCGTACTTTATGGGAAGGACTTTCATTTAAAGGTATTAGAGGAAGAGCTGTTGCTATTTTTGGGAAAAATGGTAGAGGTAAAACTACTTTAGCTCAGTGTTTATGCGGATTAAGAAAATATAAGTATGGTGAGATACTTTTAGATGGCAAAAAAATGACACCTAAGATGCTTCGTAAAAATAGTTTTCTAATTATGCAGGATGTGAATCATCAATTGTTTGCAGATAGTGTTTTAGCAGAAGCTTTAATTGGTAATGACGTTTCTAAGAAAGAAGCTATAGAAGGGCTTAAAACAATGCAACTAGATAAATTTTTAGATAAACACCCAATGGCTTTATCTGGTGGACAAAAGCAAAGGCTTGCTGTAGTAGATGGGGCATTATGTAAAAGGGAAATCATTGTTTTTGATGAACCAACTAGTGGACTGGATTTAGATAACATGAAATGTGTAGGGAGTTTGATACAAGTGTTATTAGAAAAAATAAGATTGTAATTATTATTACTCATGATATAGAGTTCATCAATTATCTAAATGCAGATGTAATTAAATTAAGCTGATAAATTTTAGATAAGTGGGAGGAAGCAAAGTGATTGGTGTGCTAGGTGGATATGGAAATATTGGAAAGGAGGTTGTTAAGTTATTAATTCATTTGGGTTATACGGATATAATGATTGGGAGTAGAACGCATCATACTTTTGAAGATGAAAGAGATCAAATACTTAATGAGGTTATTTGGGAAGAACTCAATATAAAAGATGAAGAAAGCCTATGCACATTTATGAGAAAGAACGAAGTGATTATTAATGCAGCAGGTCCATCTTCACAGTTATCTTTAATAGTGGCAAGGTGTGCAAAAAATATGGGGAACCATGTCATTGACTGTGGATTCCATGAAGAAATTAAAAATCTTAAGCAAGAAGAAATGGCACAAAGTGTCTTATACAATATGGGATCTGTACCTGGAGTATCTGAGATTCTGCCTTTAGTTTTTAAAAGGGATTTTAAAGAAATTCAAAGTTTTATACATTTTTATGGTGTAAGAGGTGCTTTTACAGAAAGTGCAGCAGCTGATTTTATAGAAGGGGTTATAAAGCATACAGGAAATACTGTTAGCAAAGTATTAGATAACACGCCAAGTATGAAAGATATTTTACCATTCTTTGAAGATGTAAGGCGTATGATCCCTTATATAAATGAGGATACAGTAAAAATAGAAGAAAAATTAAATTGTCATTTAGCACAATGGTATACCGTAATAAGTGGAGAAAATACAGTAGCTTTTTTTAAAGATATGCTTAGAGGGTATTTTGTGGATAAGAATAAATTGGCAGTACAACTTAGTTTAGCTAGTGAATTAGATATGATGGGAAAAAAAGAAAGTATTAAGTTTTTAATAGAGATGAACGGTATAAATCAGTTTGGTGAAGAAAAACATCAAATATATATTATAACGGCACCAAGCCAAAAGGTATTATCAGCAGCATTTATGGTAGCAATATATGAAAGTTTAAAAGAAGATTGTATTGAAAGTGGCGTTGGCAGTATGGAAAAAATTAAAGAGCTATAGTGGTATTTGAGAAGCTTATGAAATATGGAATAGTTGATTTAAAAGTTTTAGAAGATGCACAACTTTTGGAATCAGAAGAGGGGGTACTATAATCTTATAGAAATATTAAGAAGGAGAATATTATGGAAGAGATTTTGAATTATTTAGAAGATTTAGAGAATAAAGGTGTACGTTTAAATGAAGAAGAGGGTAAGCTTAAATATAATGCGCCCAAAGGTGTTGTTACTAAAGAAGATTTAGGATTTTTAAAGGCAAATAAAGAAAAAGTTATTGAAGTTTTAAGAAGTAAACAAACGCCAGTAACACTTGAAATTAATCAAGAGAAATGGTATGAGCCATTTCCACTTACAAGTATTCAAGAAGCGTATTTGTTAGGAAGAAGTAAGAATTATAATCTAGGTGGTGTATCCTGCCATATTTACTTAGAAGTAGCTTATGATAATTTAGATGATGAAAAGGTAGAAGATGTTTGGAATCAGCTAGTCTCAAGACATGGTATGCTGAGAACTATATTTAATCAAAAGGGCTATCAAAAAGAGTTAAAAGAAGTACACAGATTTAAGATTTTGAAAGCCAATGATTCCAAAACTAGAGATGAGATGCGTCAAAATTTATCAAATAAATCATACGAGGTGAATCAATGGCCATTATTTGATATAGGTATATCTCATACTGATGAGGGGCATATTTTACATTACTCTACAGAGTTTTTAATAGTAGACTGGACTAGTATTTGGCGACTTTTAGGGGAATTTGAAGCAATTTATTTTAGAAATCAGCGACTGCCAGAATTAACACTTCATTTTAGAGATTACGTCTTAGGTGAAAAGCAATTTAGAGTAGGTAGAAAATATGAAAATGATAAAGAATATTGGATGCAGAAAATACCTATGTTACCTGAGGCACCTAAAATGCCGAGAAAGGCTAATAATCAGGTCAAAGATAGCTTTAAACGTATGCAATTAGAAATTAGCCCAAGTAAATGGCAGCAATTAAAGGATAAGTGTAAAGCAGCAGGTGTTACGCCAACTAGTTTAATTTTAACAATCTATGCCAAGGTATTAGCGCGTTTTAGTGAAGAGGCAAATTTCTGTATTAATATGATTATGTTAAATCGTTTACCGTTACATGAAGAAGTTAATCAGATTGTAGGAGATTTTACTTCTAATACACTGATTCCAATCGATTTAAAAGTTGGATCTATATTAAAAGAAGAAATAGGAGAAATTAATCGTACTTTATTTGAGGCGCTAGATCATGGTATGTATTCAGGAGTAGAGATTCTAAGAGAATTATCAAGACAAAAAGGTAAAGAGGCAGCTTTTATGCCTGTAGTTTTTACAAGCGCTATTGGTAGTAGTAATCAAAATAATGAAATAATTGGAAGAATTAGGAATACTGGTATTAGTCAAACGCCACAAGTATTTATAGATTGCCAGGTAATGGATGGAGCCTTTGGATTAAGAATTAATTGGGATATAAGAGAAGGTGTATTCTTAGATGGTTATGCAGAAGATATGTTTGAGGTGTTTAAGAACTGTATTTTTAAAGTAGCAAAGGAAGAATGTAATTGGAATGAATCTTATGAAATAAAATTACCAAAGTGGCAACAGGAAGAAAGGAAAATAGCCAATAATACTAATAGTCACAAAGTGAATGAAACACTTCATGGCGCTGTTTTAAAGCAAGCTAGAAAAACACCTGAAGATATTGCAGTTATAGATAAAGCCTATGAATTTACTTATAGTGAGCTGATTGCAAGAAGTATGAAAGTAGCCAAGGTATTAAAAAATTTAGGGTGCAAAGCAGGTGAAAATGTAGGAATTATCATGCCTAAAAGTGCTTATCAAGTTGTAGCAGCTCTGGGTATATTGATTGCTGGTGGTGTCTATGTGCCAATCGATGATGGTATAGCTACTGTACGTAATGAAAAAATATTAGAACGTGCGAAAATAAATATTGTATTGGTGTGTAATGAAACAAATTATAATGTGGTGGGACGTGAAGTAGTAGTCGTAGATGAAATAAAAGATGAAACAGATAGCATGGAATTAATTGAAGAAGGAATGAGTATTAGTCAAGATCCTGAATTACCTGCCTATATTATTCATACATCTGGTTCAACAGGAGAGCCTAAAGGTGTTGTAATCAGTCATAAAGCAGCTCTTAATACGATTGAAGATATTAATAGACGTTTTAATGTAGGAACAGGAGATTGCACTTTTGGTTTATCACAACTTAATTTCGACCTATCTGTATATGATATCTTTGGGCTATTAAGTATAGGGGGAAGAGTAGTTTATCCAGATAAAGAAAAATATGCAGATGCTTCTTATTGGGTACAACTTATTAAAGAATATAATGTTTCAGTATGGAATAGTGTGCCATCACTTATGGTTATGTTACAAGAATACTTAGAAACAAAAAAAGAAGAAAAGTTAGAACAAATAAAAGTAGTTTTACTTTCTGGAGACTGGATTCCATTACACTTACCAGAAAAGTTGAAGACTTCTCTTCCTAATGCACAAGTGGTGAGTTTAGGTGGTGCTACGGAAGCTGGTATTTGGTCTATTTATCATAAATATCAGGGATTAGAAGCTGATTGGGTAAGTATTCCTTATGGAAAACCATTAGCAAATCAGCAATTCTATGTATTAAATAATCAATTTGAAGAGTGTCCAATAGGCCTTAAAGGAGAGCTTTATATTGCAGGAGATGGTTTAGCACTTGAATATTATAATGATGAAATACGTACTAAAGAACGTTTCTTTGTAGTACCTTCTCTAGGCAAACGCGTTTATCGTACAGGGGATATGGGTAGATATATGAAAGGTGGAGAAATAGAGTTCTTAGGCAGAGAAGATAAGCAAGTTAAAATATTGGGTTTCCGTATTGAATTAGGAGAAATTGAAGCAGCATTGAAACAATATGAAGATGTAGAAAATGCAGTTGTTATTACAAAGAACTTTAGAAATAGCACGAAGATTATGGCGGCTGTATGGAGCCAAAGAGGCGTTATAAATGAAGATGAAATTAAAGAGTTTATAAAAGAAAAATTACCTTCTTATATGATGCCTTATCACGTATTTACATTACAAGAAGTTCCACTTACAGCTAATGGTAAGGTAGATCGAAAAGCCATTGAAAAATGTATTGATAAATGTATTGAAAATATTTTTGTAGAACAGGAAACAGTAGAAGAAGTAGTAAAGGATACATATACACAAGAAATTGAAAAGGTTGTTTGTAACGTATTAGGTATTGAAAGTATAGGTATAAAAGATGACTTTTATGTAGTAGGTGCAGATTCACTTATGATGAACAGGATAGCAGCAAATTTAACAGAAGTTTATGGTGAAAAATATGATTTTGAAGAGATATTAATACAGGTATTAAATTATTCAAATGTAGAAGCTGTTAGCAAATTTATAAAAGAAAAGTTAGCCTAAAGTGTTTAGAGTGTTTAAATGAAGGAGGATTATAATGGGTGAAATAATTAAAAGTAAGTGGATTACACATGATGTACAAAATAAAAATGCAGAAATTAATTTTATATGCTTTCCTTATGCAGGGGGAAGCCCTAGTTTATTTGCACCTTGGAAAAGTGAAATACCTGAAACAATTAACTTTTTTCCTATACTTTATCCACAAAGAGAACTTAGAAAAAATGATCCAATGCCTGAAAATGTAGATATTTTAGTAAGTAATTTTGTAGAAGAAAATATAGAGTTATTTAGTAAAGATTTTATCTTGTTTGGACATTGTACGGGAACATTAATAGCATATAAAGTTTTATTAGAAGTAAGGACACGTTTAGGCAAAGAGCCAATTGCTTTTATTGCATCGGGATCAGAATCACCTCGTTATGTTATGACTAGAGAAAGAGAAATGGGGAAAGAAGCTTTAGAAGATAAAATGCTTATAAAGCGTATGGTGGAATATGAATTAGTAGATGAAAAAACAGCTATGGGACCAATTTTTAGTAAGTACTACTTACCTATTTATAGAGCAGACCTAAGTATGCTATCTACTTATGAATATGAAGCAGAAGAAGTTTTAAAATGCCCTATTTATGTACTTTGGGGAAATACAGATTTAACACTTAGAGATAGTGCTTTAAAAGATTGGAAACAGTTTTCTAATGAGCAAGTTACGTTTAAACAATTTACAGGTAAACATTTTTATTTTGCTCAAGATAAAAAGCCATTGTTAGATTATTTAAACAATATTTTGGGAAGTATGCAGGTCGTTGCAGTGTAATAAGGAGAGAGAATAGTGAAAAGTAGAGTTTATGATATACCACAAATTACTTTTGGTGAGAAGTTATCAAATCTTGCAAAATTATATGCAGATAAAATTGCGATTATAGAGAAAGGTAAAAAATATACCTATAGTGAGTTAGAAGAAAAAGTAGAAAGACTTGCAAGTGGTTATAGAGAAATTGGTATCAAAAGAGATGACCATGTCTTAATACAACTACCTAATACAGCAGGTTGCATTTTTACAATTTTTGCATTAGCTAAGATTGGTGCAGTGCCTATTATGGGGTTACCTTCTCAACGTGAGGGAGATTTTAAAAGTATCATTGAATTAACTAAGCCAACAACCTATATTGCAGCAGAAAATCATTTGGGATTTAACTATGTAGAATTTGGAAGTAAATTACAAGAGAAATATCCTTTCATTAAAAATTTAGTTTTTGATGGCATAAGTGAAAAACATTATACAATTAATGCACTATGTAATATACAGGCGAAGCAAGTTACAGAAACTATAAATCCGCAATCTATTGTATTTTTATTA
The DNA here is from genome assembly GCF_001311925.1 of Cellulosilyticum ruminicola JCM 14822. Taxonomy (GTDB): domain Bacteria; phylum Bacillota; class Clostridia; order Lachnospirales; family Cellulosilyticaceae; genus Cellulosilyticum; species Cellulosilyticum ruminicola. The sequence goes on along the minus strand of NZ_BBCG01000023.1, from coordinate 37,258 downwards.
CTTTCTGGTGGTACAACAAATACGCCGAAATTAATTCCTAGAACACATGCAGATTATTTATATAATGCCGAAAAGGCAGCTTTACGTTGCGGAATGGATAAGGATACTATTTATTTAACTTCATTGCCAATCGAACATAATTTTACACTTGGGAATGCAGGCATTATGGGAACATTTTTATCTGGAGGTAGTGTTGTTTTAAGTAAAACAAGTAGCCCGGATGAGTTATTAGAACTAATTGCTAAAGAAAAGGTAACTCATACAGGCATGGTACCTGCTGTAGCAAGCTTATGTATGGATATGCTTGAATGGTGGGATGAAGGTGATATATCTTCTTGGAAGGTTCTACAGGTGGGAGGATCTGTATTAGAAGAGAGTGTAGCAAAACGTATTATGGAGACTTTGCCATGTAAGTTACAACAAACATTTGGAGTAGCTGAAGGGTTAGTTTGTATGACAAAATTAGATGATAAAGATGAGGTTATTTTAAAATGCCAAGGGAAACCAGCTTCTGAACTGGATGAAATATGCATTGTAGATGAGAATGGGAATTGTTTGAAAAACGGAGAGTATGGAGAACTTTTGACAAGAGGGCCTTATACTATTCATGGTTATTACGCAGCAGAAGAGGTTAATAAAAGAAGTTTTACAGAAGATGGATTTTATCGTACAGGGGATAAAGCAACTATTTTATCAGATGGTAATCTGGTTGTTACAGGGAGAATAACAGAACAAATTAATCGTGGTGGCGAAAAAATTATGCCAATCGAGATAGAAACTTATTTATGTAAACATCCTCAGATTAAGGAAGCTTATGTAGTAGGTATTCCAGATGAAATGTATGGTAATGCTGTGTGTGGATTTGTTTTAACAGAGGATGATGAAACACTTGAATTAGTTAGTGTTAATGCATTTTTAAATGAGATGGGGATTGCTGAATATAAACGTTTAGATCACCTTATGATGGTCGAAGGTTTCCCATTAACAAATGTAGGCAAGGTAAATAAAAAACAATTAGTCAAACTAGCTATCGAGATGATTAAAAATTAATTGATATTAAAGAAGGGAGCGGGAGGGATTTAAGCCCTCCCCTATAGATATATGTTTGAATATGAGGAAACAAGAAAACAAGTTGAAAGTTTACTTCAAGTAAAACTAGGAGAAATGGAAGATGATGATAATCTTATAGAATTTGGGATTAATTCATTAAAGATTATGCGCTTAGTAAATATATGGCGTAAAAAAGGCGCAAAAGTAACTTTTGCTAAATTAATTTCAAATCCTACATTCAGTGAATGGTGGAAGATGATATCAGAAGTTAATATAGGGGGAAAAGAAAATAAGATATTACCATTACCACAACAAATAGGAGAAAAACAGTACCCTTTAACAGATGTACAATATGCCTATTGGATTGGACGTAGAGAAGGGCAAGTACTTGGAAATATTGGATGTCATGCTTATTTAGAAATAGATACACAAGATATTCAGCTTGATCAATTGCAGCGTGCATGGCAGCAATTAATTAAGCAGCATCCGGCACTTCGTACACGTTTTACAGAAGAAGGAAAGCAAGAAGTATTACAAGAGGCACCTTTTAAGCATATCGTATATCATGATATGAAATCGTATAGTAAGGCAGAAATTGAAAAGAGCCTTAATGAACTTCGCAGTTACCTTTCTCATCGTAAGTTACGTATAGAAGAAGGGGAAAATGCAGGTTTAAACATTTCACTTTTACCAGGGGAAAAAGCTAGAATTCATTTTGATGTAGATTTATTAGCTGCAGATGTACAAAGTTTTCAAGTCATACTACGTGATCTTGCAAGACTCTATAATGGTGAAACATTAAAGGCAAATCCTAATTGGAGCTTTGGAGAATACTTAGAGATAGTTGAAAAGCAAACAGTTAAGGCAAGAGAAGAAGCAAAAAGATTTTGGAAAGAAAAGATTCCAGATATGCCAATAGGTCCTAAATTACCTTTACAAAAGGCACCAGAAGAAATTAAAAATACAACTTTTACAACGCGTAAAGCTGAATTTTCTAAAGTGCAATGGGAAGCTATTAAGCAAAAGGCAGCTAAATATCAAATAACACCAGCCATGATATTTTTAACTGTATATAGTGAAGTATTAGAAAGATGGAGTGAAACTTCAAGATTTTTAGTGAACTTACCAATTTTTAATCGTCATACAGAGTTTGAAGGGATTGAAGATGTAGTTGCAGATTTTTCAAATATTTTATTACTAGATGTAGATTGTAGCAAAAAGCAAACCTTTGTGGAGAGAGCAAAGGAACTTCAAAAATCGTTCCATAATGATATGGGACATATAGCGTATTCTGGTGTAGAGGTTACGAGAGAATTGGCTAGATATTATCCAGAAGAAAAATGCATTGCTCCTGTAGTTTTTGCTTGTAATTTAGGTGAACCTTTGTTAGATGATAATTTCCATAAAACTTTTGGAAAACTTAACTTTATGTTATCTCAAACACCACAAGTTTGGATAGATTTTCAAATGTTTAATTATAATGAAGGACTTTATATTAAATGGGATGCAGTAGAAGAACTATTTTATGAGGGTATGCTAGATGAAATGTTTAAAAGCTGCTGCGAATATATTGGGAAACTTAGTGAAATAGAATCTGATTGGAATCAAGTATTTTCTATTGATTGTTTAAGTAAAGAAGTAAGTGATAGAAATGAAAAGTTCAACGTAGAAGAAACAACTGAGCTTACATCTATGTTGGAAGGATTTGTGAATTATGCAAAACAAAATCCTAATAAAAAGGCTATTATTCAAGGTGATACAAATGAAACAATTACCTATGGAGAACTTCTAGAAGAAGTTTTAAAGACAGGTGCCTATTTACAAAATGTTGGCGTAAAGCCAGGGGATGTTATTGCACTTAGTATGGAAAGAGGAATTAAGCAAATTACGGGAGCATTAGGGATATTAGCAGCAGGCGGATGTTATACACCAATAGGGCTTTCACAACCTGAGAAAAGAAGAAAGGCTATGTGTTATAGAGCCAATGCACAATTCGTGTTAACTAATATAGTTTCTAAAAAATCTTTAATAGAAGTAGAAGGTGTAACCATACTTATATTAGAAGAAAAAGACAAATTTATGCCTCTTAAAGAAATTGTAAAACAAGAAGCAAATGCAAGTAGTTATATTATCTTTACATCTGGTTCAACAGGAGAACCTAAAGGGGTTGAGATTAGTCATGAAGGTGCCCTTAATACGATAGAAATCATTAATAAGAAGTGTCAAGTTACAGATCAAGATACAGTGCTTGCTGTTTCATCAATGGAATTTGATTTATCTGTTTATGATATATTTGGGATGTTAAATGCAGGTGGCAGGATTGTGTGTATTCCAGAAGCAGAAAGAAGAAATGCAGACTTTTGGGTAAGTATGATCAAGAAGCATCATGTAACAGTGTGGAATAGTGTGCCTATTTTATTTGATATGTTATTAGTAGCAGCACAAAGTAATGCTACTAAGCTTGAGGAGTTACGTTGGGTATTTCTTTCAGGAGATTGGATTGGGTTAACGCTACCAGAACGTATGAAAAAACAGGCACCTTATAGCAAGATGTTAGCAATGGGAGGAGCAACTGAGGCTTCTATTTGGTCAAATTATTTTGAAGTGGAATTACCATTAGACAGTGAATGGAAGTCTATACCATATGGTTATCCGCTTGCAAATCAAAAATATATTATTATGGATCAATCAATGCGCCCTTGCCCATCATGGAAACCAGGAGAATTATGGATTGGTGGAAAAGGAGTTGCTTTATCTTATATTAATGACCTGGAATTAACAAATCAAAAGTTTGTAATGTATGAAGGGGAAAGATGGTATAGAACGGGCGACTTAGGACGCTACTGGAAAGATGGCAAAATTGAATTTTTAGGTAGAATGGATTTCCAAGTGAAAATTCGTGGTCATCGTATAGAGCTAGGAGAAATAGAAAATGCCCTTTTAGAACATGAAGGGATTGAAGAAGTAGTAGTAGTTGCAAAACAAATGCTTCAGGCCAAAAAGAATTACTTGCCTTTATTGTGACAAGTCATAAAGACATTGAGGTAAGTGAATTAAAAACATATTTAACAGGTAAAATACCTGAATATATGGTACCAAAACATTATGTAAATCTACTAACTTTACCAATTAGCCGTAATGGTAAAGTTGATCGCAAAAAGCTTCTACAAATGAGCATGTCATATGAAATCATAGTAGAAGAGTTAAAACATAAGCCTGAAACAAAATTAGAGAAAAAGCTTGCAGAAGTTTGGAAGCTGCTTTTAAATCAAGAAGAAGTCTTTATAGAAGACTCATACTTTGAATTAGGTGGAAACTCTTTAATTGCCACTAAACTTTCAGCTGCAATTCGTCAAACATTCAATGTGAAATTCATGATTGAAGATGTATTTGATTGTGTTACATTTACAGAGCAAGCACAAAGAATTGAAGAATTACTACAATTACAAGATGAAGATCAACTAGTGAAAAATACAGAAAACCAAATTATTGTAATGGATAAGGAAGGACGTTATAAACCATTTCCAATGACAGAAATTCAAAAGGCTTATTGGATTGGGAGAAAAGGTATTTATGATTTAGGAGAAGTATCTACACATTATTATTTTGAAATTGAAAATGAAGGTTTTAATATTACTAAATTTAATAGAGCATTAGATGCCTTTTTACGTAGCCATGATATGATGCATGCGGTTACTTTAGAAGATGGAGAAAATCAAATTGTACTTGAAGAAGTACCACCATATGCTTTAATGCAATATGATTTAGAAAATTTATCAGATGAAGAAGCAAATGAGAAGATTAAAGCTATTAGAGAAGAACTTACTCATCGTGTGTTTAAACCAGAAGAGTGGCCTTTGTTTGATATACGCGTGACGAAGTTATCAGAAGACCGCACAAGGCTTCATCTTTGTTTTGATAATATTATTTTTGATGGATATAGTATTTTCTTCTTCTTTAATGAAGTAAATCGTATGTATGAAGAAAATCAGTATGAAGTTAAAGAACCGGTTATTACTTTTAGAGATTACATTTTAGCGGTAGAAAAACTAAAGGAAAGTGCTGCATTTAAAGAAGACAAAAAGTACTGGATGGACCGTTTATATACATTACCACCAGCACCAGAACTTACAATTCAAGAAGCACAGCAACATACTTTTAAGCATTTAGAACATCGCATGTCAAAAGATAAATGGGAAAAGCTTCAAAAGTATCTTAGCTTAAAAGGTATTACACCATCTGTATTTTTAATTACAGCTTATGGAGAAATTTTAGCAACTTGGAGTAGACGTCAAAAGTTTACTTTGAACTTAACACGTTTCAATCGTATGGCATTACACCCTAGCATTAATGAAGTAGTGGGTGATTTCACATCTCTTACGTTACTTGAAATGGATATGCAAAGTGGTAATAATTGCACATTCTTAGAGCGTTGTAAGGCTATTCAAAAACAACTTTTATCAGATCTTCAGCATCCATTATTCTGTGGGGTACAAATGCAACGTGAACTTGGGAAAGTACAATCAAGCAGGCAAGGTGTATTAATGCCAGTTGTCTTTACAAGTTCACTTGGACTGCAAATAAATGAAGCAAAGAGTAAAAACTGGTTTGAAAATCGTGTGTTTAGTAGCTCAGAAACACCACAAGTATGGCTTGACCATCAAGTCACAGAAGAAAATGGTACATTAGTTTTAATATGGGATTATGTTAAAGAAATCTTCCCCAAAAATATGATTGATAAAATGTTTAAAGCTTATATTAGACTTTTAGATACATTAGCTGAAGAGTTCAATTACTTTAATGAAGTAGATAGTCATATGGTAGCATTACCTGAAATTGAAAAATTTGAAGCAGAGAATCAGTTAAATAGACCACTTCTTAAAGAAACACTTAATAGGCTTGTGAAAAGACAGCTGAAAGCTACGCCAGATAATATTGCTGTGATACATAATGATAAGAGTTTAACATATGGAGAACTGAATGAGGCTGTTAATAAAGTAGCAAATGCTATTTTGAAAGAAGAAAAGAAAAAATTAATTGGAATCTTTATGGAAAAGGGGATAGAACAAGTTGTTGCAGTCTTAGGAATTATGTGTAGTGGAGCTGGATATTTACCACTTGATCCACATCATCCAGCTGAAAGAATCAATAATTTATTAAAAGAAGCTGGCGTTGACATGATTTTGACTCAAAGCTGGATGAATAAAGAACAAGTTACAGCTAAGAGCTGGATTAATGTAGATGAAGTTATGAAAGAAGAGTACATAAGTGATATGCATTTATTTCAAGAAATAGAAGTAAAACCAGAAGATACGGCTTATGTTATTTATACTTCTGGATCGACAGGTAAGCCAAAGGGTGTAGCTATTTCTCATGAAAGTGCGGTTAATACAATTATAGATATTAATAAACGATTTAATGTAGGGGAAAAAGACCGCTGTATTGCTCTTTCTAACTTGAATTTCGACCTTTCAGTATATGATATTTTTGGACTTTTATCAGTGGGTGGTGCCATTGTAATACCACAGCAAAAAGAATTAAAAAATCCAGCTCATTGGTTAGAACTTTTAAAAGAACATAGTGTGAGTGTTTGGAATACTGTACCTACATTTATGAATATGTTAACGGAATATATGGGTAACCAAGGAAGTTATGAAATGCTTCGACTAGTCATGTTAAGTGGAGACTGGATTCCAATGAGCTTACCAGAAGAGGTAAAAGTAATTTTCCCAAACAGTAAGTTTATAAGTTTAGGCGGAGCAACTGAAGCATCTATTTGGTCTAACTATTACATTGTAGAAGAAATGAAAGATGAATGGAGAAGTATTCCATATGGCAAGCCGCTTACAAATCAAACATTACTTATATATAATGATCGCATGCAGCCTTGCCCAATTGGCATTTGTGGAGAACTTTATATAGGTGGTTTAGGAGTAGCTCAAGGTTATTGGTATGATGAAGATCGTACAAATGAACGTTTTATTATTCATCCTATTACAAAGGAAAGAGTTTATAAAACAGGTGACTTAGCATGTTATATGGAAGATGGAAATATTGAGTTCTTAGGACGTGAAGATCATCAAGTCAAGATTCGAGGATTCCGCATTGAATTAGGTGAAATTGAAAATGCCATTAATCAATCAGAAGAAGTAAAAGAATCTATTGTAATAGTAGAAAAAGAGCAACAACAACTCATTGCCTTTATGACACCAGCCAATATAGAAAATGAATATACACATGAAGCACTTAGATTAGAAGGTAATAAGGTGATTGCCCATATTAAGGCAGAAATGATAAAGAAAGAGAATAAACAAAAAACAGCTAGACTTATGAAAGAAATCAATCAAGTAAGTGCTTATGGGGCAGTTAATTTATTAAAGACATTAAACATAAATGAAAGCATGGATGGTATAGATAAACGCTATATAGCTTTAGTAGAACAATGGTTTAAGCAATTAGAAAAATTAAATATAGATGTAAAAGAATTAAAACAGTTTACACTACAAAACTATCAAGATTTATCTCAAGAAGCACAAGATTTAGTAGCATATTATAAGGATACCCAAACTATTTATGAAGCTATTCTAAAAGGAGAAAGAGACGTTATCTCTTTATTCCTAGATGAAAATTTTGCACAGTCTTTAAGTAAACTTGATTTTTATAATAATATAAATAGCTATTACTATAATGTGCTTATAGAACTTTTAGATAGATATTGTAGTGTAGAAAAAGCAAATCAAACAGTGAAAGTATTAGAATTAGGAACACGTTTTGGAAGCTTACTAGAGCATATTCAAAAGGCGAATTTAAATAAAAGCTGGGATTACACATATAGTGATGAATCTAAATATTTCTTAAAAAATAAAGAAGAACAATACAAAAATATTAATTTTAAAGTATTTGATATGAATAAGCCTGTAGAGGGGCAAGATATTTCAGGAGAAAAATATGATGTCATTTTAGCTGACAATAGCCTGCATAGAGCTAAAAATATTGATGTAGTATTAGAAAATGTAAAGCAACTTTTATCACCTGAAGGCGTTCTGTTATTTGTAGAAAATACAACAATGAATTGCTTTGATTTAAATGTAGCAGGGTTATATGAATATGGATTTAGCCAATATGAAGATGATCGTAAAGAAAAGCAAATGCCATTTTATAATTGCGCAAGTTGGACTAAAAAATTAGAGCAAAATAACATGGAAACTATAGCTATATTTGGGGCTGAAGAAAATCTGGATGAAGTCTATAATAGATGTTTATATGTGGTGAAATCAAAACAAAATACAAAAGCCATTCATCTTGAAGCATTAACAAAATTAATTACAGCAAGTCTTCCAGATTATATGGTCCCAAAGCGTTATGTGGTATTATCGAAATTACCAATTACGCCTAATGGAAAAATAGATCGTAAACGTCTTATGAGTTACGTAGCAAATAGTGAAGAAGCAAATCAAAAAGAAGTTGTAAAACCTATTAATGAGATGGAAGAATTTATTCTTAAATTATGGCAAGATATTTTACAACTTGAAACAATTAGTACAGAGGATAATTTCTTTGAAATTGGTGGGGATTCATTATTGGCGATACAATGTATGAATAGATTAGTTAAAAAATATATGGTGGATATATCTTTACAAGAAATATTTACAGTAAGTTCCATTCATAGTTTGGCAGGTATTATTTTAGAAAAACTAGCACTTACTGAAGATATGGATGAAGGTGAAATCTAAGTTTGTTAAAAGATTAATATTTATGAATAGTAAATAGGAGAATAGTATGGAGAAGATAATAACACTACCGGAGACACCATATGAAAATATTGTATATTCTATATGGAAGAGAATATTAGGGCATAATGAATTTGGTATAGATGATGATTTTTTTGAAGCAGGTGGTAATTCAATGAAGGCACTTGAAGTCATATCTGAATTAAATGAGAAATTTGAGTTTGACATTAATGACTTCTTTGGAACACCTAATATTAGAAGTATTGCTAAAGGATTACATGAAAATCCGGAAGCAATGAAAGCACGTCTTAAAGACGTATTAGAGTTTAGAGAATCTAAAGTAAAAGATATTAATGAATGGCAGAAATATGAGGCATCTTATCAGGCTATCGTAGATATAAAAAAAGAAATAGATGCTTATCAGCATATTTTAGTATTAGGTGCTACAGGATTTTTAGGCGTCTATTTACTAAGAGAAATTCTTATACAAAGTAAAGCGAAGGTTACAGTACTTATAAGGGGCAAAGGCATTGAACGTTTACAACATCAATATAACAATTTCTTTGGAGAAGGAGCTTTTGAAAAAGAAATAAATCGTATTCAAGTTGTAAATGGAGATTTAACAAAAAATTATATGGGGCTTAGTGAAGAAGACTTTAAGAAGCTTTCAGAAAATATAGATGCTATTGTGAATTCTGCAGCTCTTGTGAAACATATGGGTAAAAATGCAGAGTTTGAAACAGTGAATATTAATATTGTGAAAAATATTATTGAATTGGCTGCAATAGGAAGGAAAAAGGTCATCCATCATATGTCTACACTGGGAATTACTTACGGTGAACAAGGTGAAAGTAAGAAAAGCTTATTTACTGAATATGATGAGACGGTTCACCATGAGCTCACTAATCAATATCTACATTCTAAATATGAAGCAGAACAAATTTTATTTAAAGCCAGAAATCAGGGGATTGAAAGTACAATTTATCGTATGAATGGTATTTTGTTTGATTCTATGACAGGAAAATATCAAGAAAACATGGCTCAAAGTACAAATTATGTATTTTATCGTAATTTATATAAATTAGGTATTATCCAGAGGGGATGAGACGTCCAATGGATATTTCTAATGTAGATATGATTAGTAAAGCGATTGTAACAATTATGTTTTCTAATAGATCAAAAGGTGAAATTTATCACATTGTAAGTCCTTATACATTGCCTATTGGAGAAATACTACAAATGATGGCAGCAAGTCAAACAAATAAAAAATTTGAAGTTATGAATATAGAAGAAATTTATGACTACTATACAAAGAGTACAGACAAAGAATGTTTTAGTGAAATAGCTTTTGAATGTGAGATTATTAGTTATATAGCTAAAAATCAACTTAATATTTGTATGGAAAAAACAGTACATATATTAAGAGCACTAGAGTTTGAATGGAATATTCCAGATCAAGAAGCTATTAGAAGAGCGTGTATAGAAGCACAGAGAGTTGGATTTGCTTAAAAATAATTGTTTAAATAATAACAAATAGTTATAAAAACAAAGATATCTTGTAATAGAAAATTATACAAGATATCTTTGTTTTTTATGCCTAAAATTACTTATTTATCAAGATGCTTTAATTTAAATAGATAAAAATTTAACGCTTGATTTTATAGAAAATTTAGTGTCTAATATAAATTAAATAATATAATTAATATTTTGGTATAAAATTTTTTTAAGATATTTATTAATTGAACTTATATGAAGGTGGGGAAAATATGAAATTAAAGAATATTAATCAGCCATTAACTCATGAACAAGTAGAAGTTATAAATCGTATTATTAAAAAATATGGCAATGAACATTCAAGATTATTAGAGATTTTATTAGAAGTACAATCTTTAATGGAAGGGCAATATATTTCAAAAGCAGTAGCGTATTATATTGCAGAAAAAATGTCTTTACATATAAGTCGTGTATATGATGTTATTTCGTTTTTCTCAGCATTGTCAGAAGTACCAAGAGCAAAATATCCAATCCAAGTTTGCGAGAGCATTGTTTGTAGGGTGAATGAAAGTGATAACCTTTTAAACCAATTACAATCCCTTTTAGGAATTCGTTTAAATGAAGTCACTTATGATCACAAATTTATAATTGAACAAGTCCCTTGCTTTGGCGCTTGCGATAAAGCTCCAGCTGTACGTATTAATGGAAAGGTATATGGTCCATTACATAGCAAAGAACAGATTAAAGAAGTACTTAATTCATTAGAATAGGAGGAAAGGCATGAAAAAAACAGTAAGCTTTATAACTCAAAATTTTGGAAGATATGATATTCATTCAATAGAATCTTATGAAGCCATTGGTGGCTTTTCAGCTTTAAAAAAAGCCATTGTAATGGATGGCTTTGATATTGCAGACCTTATTGCTTCATATGGGGTAAAAGGGCGCGGTGGTGCAGCTTATGATATGGGCAAAAAATGGCGTCAAGCAAAAGAAGTATTAGGAGAAGATAAAGTAGTTGTCTGTAATGCAGATGAAGGTGAACCTTGTACATTTAAAGACCGTACACTTATTGAAAATGATCCATTTCGCCTTGTAGAGGCGATGATTATTGCAGGTTATAGTGTAGAAGCTAAAAATGGTTATATTTATATGCGAGAAGAATATAGTCACTTAAGACCACTTCTTTTAAATGCCATTGAAGCAGCCAAAGCAAAAGGATATTTAGGAAAAAATATTTTAGGTAAAGGCTTTGACTATGAATTACATTTATATTCAGGTGCAGGAGCTTATGTATGCGGAGAAGGTACTGCCCTTGTAGAATCTATGGAAGGAAAAAGTGGTAGACCTAGAATGAAGCCACCATTTATTAAACAAAGTGGATTATTTAGTTTACCAACTTGCCTTAATAATGTAGAAAGCTTATGTTTAGTACCAAGTATTTTATTAGATGATGAGAAGAAATATTTACAATATGGCACAGAAGAATCCGTGGGGACTAAGATGATTAGTGTAGGTGGAAATGTTCAAAAACCAGGAGCTTTTGAAATTCCATTTGGACTTACGGTAAGAGAAATTATTAATGAACTTGCAGGTGGCGTCACAGAAGACCACGAAATCAAACTTATTCAATTCGGTGGGGCATCAGGTAAGATTGCAGGGCCAGAAATTTTAGATGTACCTTATACATATGAAGCACTCAAAGCAGCTGGAGTAGGTGTAGGTTCAGGGGCAATTTTAGTCATCGATGACCGCACAGAAGTCATTGATTTTTTACAAACAACACAAAAATTCTTCTCACATGAAAGCTGTGGTCAATGTACACCTTGTAGAGAAGGAAATCGCCATGTGAAATTAATACTTCAAAAAATTAAAGAAGGTAGACATACAAAAGAGGATATTAAAACACTTAAAAAAATCGGAATGATTATGCAAAATGCTTCACTTTGTGGGCTTGGAGAAACAGCACAAAGTGCCACAATGAGTGCCATGAATGTATTCCCAGAAGTATTTGAAGTAAGAGGAGGTAAGGCTTAATGGTAAATATCAAAATTAATAATATGCCACTTACAGTTAAAAAAGGAACACGCGTGATTGATGCAGCAAAACTTGTAGGGATTGATATTCCTCATTTATGTTATCATCCTGATCAAAGTGTTAAAGCCCATTGCAGAATGTGCGTAGTAGAAGTAGTAGGGAGCAGAAAATTATTAGCTTCTTGTTCTACACTTGTATGGGAAGGGATGGAGATTCATACAGATACACAAAAAGTAAGAGATACACAAGTGGGCATTTTAGAAATGATTTTAGCGGATCATAATCAAGATTGTTTAAGTTGTGCAAGAAATGGAAATTGTGATTTACAAAACTTATGTAGCCGCTTTAATATTTTAAAACCAACGCTTGAACCAGTTGTTGTTAAAAAATCAGTACAAGATGGTAATCCAAGTTTGGTGCGTGATCTATCTAAATGTATTAAATGTGGCCGCTGCGTGAAGGCTTGTAGTGAGACACAAGGCATTTGTGCACTGAGCTATTCTGACCGTTCTGAGAATTTCACAGTAACTACAGCCTATAATGACCAATTAGAAAAAACGGATTGTGTATTATGTGGTCAATGTTCTACAGTTTGTCCAGTAGGGGCCATCGTAGAAAAAGATGATACACAAAAAGTATGGGATGCACTACATGATAAAAATAAACATGTAATTGTACAAGTTGCTCCATCTGTAAGGGTAACATTAGGGGAAGCATTCGGTATGGCAAAAGGAAGTGTTGTAACAGGAAAAATGGTAAGTGCCCTTCGTATCATTGGATTTGATAAAGTATTTGATACAAACTTTGCAGCTGATGTAACAATTATGGAGGAAGGCACAGAATTACTTCATCGCATCAAAGAAGGTAAAGGGCTTCCTATGATTACATCTTGTAGCCAGGATGGGTAAATTATATGGAAAAACATTATGATCATTTAACAGGTCATTTATCAACAGCTAAATCACCACAACAAATCTTTGGTGCCCTTGCAAAATCATATTATAGTCAAAAAGCTGATATTGACCCAGCCAATATTGTAACGGTTTCAATTATGCCTTGTGTAGCTAAAAAGTATGAAGCAGCAAGACCAGAAATGGAAGCTAATGGTCATAGAGATGTAGATATCGTCCTTACAACACGTGAATTTATTAAAATGATTAAATATGTAGGTCTTGATTTTGCTAATTTACAAGAAGGTGAATTTGATAGTCCTCTAGGAGAAGGAAGTGGAGCTGGAGCTATTTTTGGAACAACAGGTGGCGTTATGGAAGCAGCGCTTCGTACCGTATCAGAAGTTTATACAGGGAAACCACTTAAGAGTTTAGAATTTGAAGCTGTAAGAGGTAATGAAGGTATTAAAGAAGCTACAGTAGATTTAGATGGCACAGAAATAAAAATCGCTATGGCACACGGTCTTAAAAATGCAAAAATCATCATGGACCAAATTAATGCAGGCACAAGTGACTATACATTTATAGAAATTATGGCATGCCCAGGAGGCTGCATTGGTGGTGGTGGACAACCTATTAATGCCACATTTGATGTGAAGAAAATTCGTCAAGATGCACTTTATAGTATTGATAAAGATTCGAGTGTTCGTAAATCTCATGAAAATCCAGAAGTACAAACACTTTATAGTGAGTTCTTAGGTAAACCATTAAGTGAAAAATCACATCATTTATTACATACCTACTATAATAAGCAAGAAAAAATGAATGCAATGAATTGCTACGATTTATAAAAATGGCTAAAGGCTATGGAGGTTCTAAATCCATAGCCTTTTTTAGGGGAATAATGGCGGTTCTAAGACCATTATTCATTTAAGATATATTGGTTCTAAATGCGTGATTAAAATTATCTTGAGTAGTATTCAATAATAAGTTGTTCGTTAATCTCAATAGGAAGTTCGTCACGCTCTGGCATCCTAATAAGAGTACCTTGAAGTTTATCGCGGTCTACATTAAGGTATGGATAATCAGTAGAAAGTTCCATGTTATCCTTGAAAATTTGTAAATCCTGAGATTTTTCTTTTAGTGAAATTACATCACCAACTTTAATAGCATAAGAAGGTCTATCAACTTTCTTGCCATTAATGAGAAAATGTCCATGGTTAACCATTTGTCTTGCTTGGCGGATAGAACGTGCAAAGCCCATTCTATAAACCATATTATCAAATCTTGTTTCAAGAGCTGATAAGAAAATTGGACCAGGGTTTGAGCCTGCTTTGAATGCCTTGTGTACGTATTTAGCAAATTGCTTTTCTAAAACCCCATAATATGCTCTTAATCTTTGTTTCTCAAGTAATTGAGTTCCATAATCAGAGAGTTTTTTGCTGTCTCTACTTGTTGTATTTGTTGCTCTGTCCATTGCTTTAGGATGTCCTACTACGTTTAATCCAAGGCTTCGGCACATCTTAAAACGTGGACCCATCATTTTTGCCATATTGTCCTCCTAACATTTAATAATAAGCTTATCATATGATTATAATAACATAAATCATAAACTAATGAAAGTCATTTTCAATAAAAATAATAAGTTTATTTATTATGAATATAAAATTTATAGAAAGTAATATGTTATTTAGTTAGTATGAATAAAATAAATTAAAATTATTTGATGGTCTGCAAGGAAATGAGAGTTAATGACGCTAAAATAACATACACTAGGCATAACCAAAAAGATTTATAACTTTTTCTTTAAAAGAAAATGGTTTAAAGGTTTGTTTATAGTAGCATTAAGTTCCTTTATATTAGTTGAAGGATGTATTGTATTAAGAGAAATGGGGTTTGATGTGCCTCAAAATAGTGATTATCTCATTGTGCTAGGGACAAGAGTACGAGGCGAGAAGATTTCACTTTTTTTAAAAGCACGTTTAGATAAGGCATTATGTGAGTATTTAAATGAAAATCCCAATACTCAGGTGATCTTATCGGGGGCAAATGACTAGGAGAAGATATTTCAGAAGCTGAAGCCGTGAATAGATATTTGTTGAAACAAGGAATTGCAATAGAAAGATTATATTTAGAAGACCAATCTAAGGATACATCTGAGAATCTTAAAAACTCATTTAAAATAATAGATGCACAAAAAGAAAATACTACTGTTATTGTAGTGACAAATAGATTTCATATTTTAAGAAGTAAAATGATTGCAAAAGATTTAGGAAGGTAAGTAGCATAGGTGCTGATACATTACCTTATTTAGTTCCTACTTATTATTTAAGAGAATTTTTTGCAGTAATTATAGAAGGGATAATTATATTATTATTATGTTGAGTTTATTGAAAGAGCACTATGATAGAATAAAGTAAGTAATGTAAGAATAAAAGGGATTGAAATTTATTGTTCTGAATTCAAGTTATATTACAATATTTTTTAAAATAAATTATTTGTGTTAAAATAATTATGCATTATAATATAGATATTAAGTATGTTATATAGATGATAACATATTCAATATGTAACTTATATTCGGGGAGTGAGAGAAATGAAAGTATTACTTATTAATGGAAGTCCTCATAAAAATGGTTGTACTTTTACAGCATTAAGTGAGGTTGCTAAAACTTTAAATGAAAATAGTATTGAGACTGAAATCTTTCATATTGGCGTAAAACCTATAGGTGGGTGCGTTGCTTGTGCCGGATGTAGTGGCAAAGGTCAATGCGTTTTTAATGATGGCGTAGTTAATGAACTTATTGCAAAAGCTAAAGAAGCAGATGGATTTGTTGTGGGGTCGCCAGTTTATTATGCATCACCTAATGGTAGCTTATTAAGTGTCTTAGATAGAGCTTTTTATGCAGGTAAAAATAATTTTGTACACAAACCAGCAGCAGCCATTGCAAGTGCCAGGAGAGCAGGAACAACTGCTACATTAGAAGTTATTAATAAGTACTTTACTTTGGCACAAATGCCACTTGTATCTTCAAGTTATTGGAATATGGTACATGGCGGAAAACCAGAAGATGTTATGCAAGATTTAGAAGGTTTACAAACTATGCGTAATTTAGGTAGAAATATGGCATGGCTTCTTAAATGTATTGAAGCAGGTAAACAAAATGGCATTGAACTTCCTCAAAATGAATTTAATAATAAAACAAACTTTATTAGATAATAAGGTTTAAAATAAAAGTGTCATGAACTCATAAATGATTTCGTGACACTTTTATTTATTTAAGTGAGTTTGTTAATTAAGCTCTCTAAAACGTTTATGATATAAACCTAGAATACAAATACATGTACCCGTTAAGCTAGAACATAAGAAAATAAGTGCAAGGCCACTGCCAGCACCAGTTTCAACGATAGTGCTAAAAAATCTTTGTAAAGCAGAAGGCGTAGTCATAAAAGGTTTAAAATAGTAATCAGCAAGGACGCCGCCTAGTAAATAACTAATAGGAATAATGCTATATTGCAAGGCATCTCTAGCAGAGAATACACGGGCCTGTAATTCTATAGGAATATTGTTACGCATAAGTGTAGTCATATAGGCAGATAAAATAGATAAAGGCAAACTGCCTATAAAGTTAGCAGTAATCCAAACTACAGGATTATGAAATAATGCCAGGGCAAATCACATATGAAGAAAGATAATCTACAGCTGATAAAAATAACACGAATAGGATTTTTAGTAGACTTCATAAATGTAACAATAAAGCCGCCAAACTATCATATATTAAAATAACCTTTTTCTTAGAATGCCTATCTACAAAAGTCCCTGCAAAAGCCCAATAATCACAGAAGACATATAAGTAAATAAAGCAAGGAGCGCCACACTTAAAGTAGTTTGCGTTTGTTTATACACCAAAAGTAGCAGAGCATAACTTGTCATAGAACTTCCTAAGGTAGATAAACTTTTGGCTAAGCCATAAGATTAAAAAATATTTTAAGACTAAGATATCATTGTTATTAACATACAAGCCTCCTATAAATAGATATATTTATAAACATATCAAAACCTATTTAAAATATATCATAAAATACACAGTGGAATAAATGAATTTGTTGAAATTTTCAATACATAATAGAAGATTATGTGGATAAGTATATAAAGAAATTCAATCTAACATTGAACCCAAATAGAGTAGGCTGAAAAGTACCTTTGCTAAACGTAACCTCAGCCGCCTTTTACGCAGGTGAGATAGGTCTAACGATATTGCAGATAACCTAGTATAGTGTCAACTTAAAGTGTATTTAAGACTGCCAACACTTTAAGTTGACAGCCTTAAATACCTTATAGATTGTTACTAAGGTTTTCCCATTCTTCATAAAGCTCAGTAACTTTTTCTTCAAGAATTCCTTTTCTTTGAATGAGTTCTTTGCTTTTTTCTGCATTTGTATAAACTTCTTCGAGACAAAGATCGGCATCAATGCTTTCCATTTCAGCTTCAGCCTCTTGAATAGCTGTTTCTACTTTTGCAATTTGATTTTGAATACGGCGGATTCTGGTTTGTTCTTCCTTTTGTTTTTGCCAGTCATCTTTATTAGATGAAGCAGCAGTTGTTGTTTGAGTAACTGGAAGAGGTGTCTTCGCCATATTTTTAGAAGGAGCAGCAACAACAGGTGTGTTTAAAAGTTCCTTTTTCTTTTCGATATAATAATCATAGTCTCCAAGATATTCTTTTGTGCCAACTTGAGTCATTTCAACTACTTTAGTAGCTGTTTGATTAATGAAGTAACGGTCATGGGAAACGTATAATACAGTTCCTTCATAATTTGAAATAGCACTTTCTAAAATTTCTTTAGATAAAATATCTAAGTGGTTAGTTGGTTCGTCTAGGATTAAGAAGTTTGCTTTAGATAACATAATTTTGGCAAGAGCCACACGTCCGCGTTCTCCACCACTTAATGCAGAGATTGGCTTAAATACATCATCATTTGTAAATAAGAATGCTGCAAGCATATTACGGATTTCACCATTTTTAAGTTCAGGAAATGAAGTTTGGATTTCTTCCATAACAGTATTACTTGTATCTAATGTAGAATGTTCTTGGTCATAATAGCCAATCATAACATTAGAACCAATTTTTATTGATCCAGCAGTAGCAGGAATTTTTTCTAATATAATACGGAATAATGTCGTTTTTCCTACACCATTAGGACCAACTAAAGCTACCTTGTCCCCCTTTTTAATAGACATATTCATACTGTTAAATAAAGGTGCATCTTCAAAGGATTTGCTGACTTCTTTTACATCAAGTACATCATTTCCACTTGGAATACGTGGTGTAAGAACGAGCTGCATTGGTTTGTTATCAATCATTGGTGCATCCATGATTTCCACTTTTTCAAGTGCTTTCTCACGGCTTCTTGCACGTTTAAGAGATTTTTCGCGGTTAAACTGTTTGAGTTTAGCAATGACAGCTTGTTGCTGTGCGATTTCTCTTTGTTGTTTTTCAAAGTGTTTCATAGCAATTTCATACTCTTTTTCACTTTTAATGACATAATCACTATAGTTACCGTTATAAACAAAAGCTTGACCGAATTCTAAGTGAATGACTTTAGTTACAATCTTATCTAAGAAGTAACGGTCATGGGAAATAATAATAACAGAACCTTTATAGCTGCGAAGAAAGCCTTCTAGCCATTCGATGGCTTCAATATCTAAGTGGTTAGTTGGTTCGTCGAGAAGTAAAAGATTCGGTTCTTGAAGTAAAAGCTTGCCAAGGGCTACACGGTTTTTTTGACCTCCAGATAAGATGGAAATAGGTTTTTCATAAACCGATTCATCAAAGCCAAGTCCTTTTAAAACCCCTTTTACAAGACTTTTATATTCATAACCCTTTTTATTTTCAAATTCCATACGAAGGGCATCATAAGCGCCTATTAAATCTAAAGAAGAAGTTCTTGCAATTTCAGATTCCATTTCATGAAGTTTTTCTTCAAGGGCAATAACTTCATCAAATACATGGAGAAGTTCTTCATAAACCGTACGCTCTGAATCTAAATCCATATGTTGTTTTAAATAACCTATAGAACAGTCTTTGCTATAAGAAATAGTTCCGCTATCGCTTTCCATTTCTTTTGTAAGGATTTTAAGAAGTGTTGTTTTACCAGCACCATTATTTCCTATTAAAGCGACCTTTTCATGATCTTCTATATGAAAACTAACATTTTTAAGTACAGGTTGATCAATAAATGTTTTTTGTATATTACTGCATGAAATAATCATTTTTAGCCTCCTTAGTAAATCTTCTCTAATTTTAGCAAAAAAAAACGCAAAATGAAAGAAAAGAGGCCAAGAAACTACATTGACAAAAAAAAAACCTAAATGTATACTGAAATCAATAATAAACGCGTAGTGAGGAGTTGAAAACATGATAGAAGAAAGAAAGATTTCGATGACTGTAGTAAGACGCCTTCCACGATATTATCGTTATTTAGGTGAGTTATTACAAAAGGGTGTCACTAAAATCTCTTCTAGAGAATTAAGTGAGAAAATGAATGTAACAGCCTCACAAATTCGTCAAGATCTTAACAATTTCGGAGGTTTTGGGCAACAAGGATATGGGTATAATGTAGAGTATCTATATACTGAAATTGGAAAAATTCTCGGACTTCACCAGAATTACAAAATGATTATTGTTGGAGTAGGTAATTTAGGACAAGCAATTGCTAATTCAAATTCATTCAGTAAACGTGGTTTTAAATTAGTAGGTCTTTTTGATGTTAACCCAAGACTTATTGGCATGAGTATACATGGTGTTGAAGTACAAGACATTGATAAGATGGAAGAGTTCGTAAAGGAAAATGGTGTGGAGATTGCCATTTTAACAATGCCAAAAGCACGTGTAAAAGAAACAGCAGAAAGTTTAGCACAGTGGGGAATTAAGGGATTATGGAATTTCTCACCTGTTGACTTATTTTTACCTGAAACTGTACAAGTAGAAAATGTACACTTATCACATAGTTTAATGACATTGGCATACAAAATTAATGAAGCAGAACATGGGCGTAAGCCAAAACAACTTTAAATGTAAAATGGGTATTTAAAAATGTTCATTAGTCTTTGGATAATTAATCAAGAGTCTAATGAACATTTTTTCAAATACAGGATTATTCAATCATATATTGAATCGTATAAACAATGCAAAACAGGAGGAAAAAATAATGTTTGCTTATGAAAAAGAAAATATTAAATCTAGAACAAAAGAATTAACCCCTTTGCCAATACGAGAAAAGAAATATGAGGCTCGGACATTAGCGGTATTTTCTAGAATGAATCCAACCTGTAGGTAGTAGTGTAAAGCAGTTATATGAAGCAAATAAAAGGGAGTCAATGGCTAATCATTTAGCTGGTCAAGGACCTGTTATTCAAATGCAAAGAAAGGCAATATTAGGTAGGATTTCGGACATAGTAGATTGGTTAGCTTACAAATGGGGAAAGTTAAAGAATATAAAATTAGAAGGAAGTGAAGAAGAAATAAAAGATAGTGAAGAAGAGAGAGATACAATTTTAGAGAAAATGTATCGTATATTAGGAAATGGTAAATGGGATTTTGCTATTAATGATGAGTGGATGCAAACAGGTCAAATAAGAGGGGGACAAGGGAGTAATTATTATAACTTGTTTAAGGAGATTGATACATTATTAGATGAACAAGGAAAGCAAGCTTTAAATGAATTATTAGGTAGATACGATAGCAATGATGAAAGGCTTAAAGTGTTATTTACAAATAATAGAGCACATAAATTAGGGAAGCAATATGCAAAGGTAGTAGAAAAGAAATTAAGTGAAGAGGAGGTAGAGCAAATATCTGAGAAAATGGATGAAATATATAAAGATGATCAAATGAATGAAATAGGAATAGATAAAGGAGGGATGTTTAAAATCTTATTACAAACTAATCAAAATTCAATAGATGAAGTGATAGGAGTAATAAATAAATATTCAGCTGAAAAGACAAAAGAAGAAACAGTGGTTTCATCTGATGAATATGAAGAATATAAAAAATTTATTAATAGTACTTATAAAGATAGTTTGTTTGAAGAAGGTAAAAATGCATTTATTTATTATGTGATAAAAGAACAATGGCAAAATACTAACTTTTTTTAACAAGACATATACAACCCAAAAACCTCTAGATATTTTTAGAGAAACAGTATCTAATGAGCAGAATAACAGTCAAGACTACGACATAATAAGAAAAAAATATGGGGTACCAACAATATTGACGCATGAGATACAGCTTTTAATTAATAGTGGTTATTATTTTATAAAGCATAAAAAAGGAATGCTTGCAGTAAAAGACAAAAAGGCAGCAGAAGCCTATTTGGCTAATAAAGCCCTTAAGAAGAGTATAACTGATCTAATAACCCCATAACTAGGGATGATAATCCATAAATTCAATTTTATAGTTTTGGTTGCCGAAAACATTATATATGCTTATAGTATAAAACACGCTATAATAATTAAGAGTCTTTAAGAGGCAATGGTTAAGGGGGCAGTGTATGTTTAGTTTTTTAAAGAAAAACAGAAAAGTTGTGATCCAAGATGAAATTGGAGATGACGTAAAAATATCAGACAAAAAAGTAGAGCTCAAAAAAGGCTATGTAAGGGAAGTTCTAGAGAATAAAAAATTGCCTATAGTACTTTTAGACCCATTGTGGTACACAGTAAAAGAGCAGATTAAAAGTAATATTATTACTGAAAATGAAAAGAAGCTTCAAGGATTACTTAAAGAGCAGGCACGTTTAAATACTGATTATAAAGAGTATGTTAAAGTGAAACAAAACTTCTTAAAACAGATTTTAGATCTAAGTGGACAGGTTCAAGATGAAAATAGTACAAAGAAAATAGAAGAGCTTAATAAGCTTCATCAAAGTACTTTGGAAGTGAATAATCGTTTAGAAGAGATTGAAAAACGTTTAGAAGAAGTGGATGAAGAGGTTATAGCAACAAATAATGCACTTGTTGAAGAGATGGTTGCAGTAGGATATGAATATATTGAGCTGCATCGTTTAAAAGAAATAAAGTTAGAAGCAGAAATAGCAGAGCTTAGAGAAGAAATGCTTCAAAAAACTAATGAAAAGAAACAAAGTGAAAAGTTTTTAAAAGATATTTATAACTATCTTCATAATATTGTAGGACAACAACAAATTGAAATTATTGATAAGACCCTAGGGGATACAAAATGATAGTAGGAATAGGTACAGATATTATAGAAATTAAACGCATAGAAAAAGCTGTAACAAAAACACCATCTTTTTTTAATAAGATTTTTACAGAAAAAGAAAGAGCCTATTTTAAAACAAAAAATAATCGTGCCGAAACAATAGCAGGTGTTTTTGCAGCTAAAGAAGCTGTAAGTAAAGCACTTGGGACAGGGTTTAGAAGCTTTGCACCAAGAGATATTGAAATTACACCGGACAAACTGGGAAAACCCCAAGTTTGTCTATTAGGGTGTGCAAAAAAGTTAGGCCAGCAAATAGGCATACAGAGAATATTAGTTAGTATTTCACATTGTCAAACTTATGCAGTAGCATATGCTTTAGCAGAAGGAGGAGAAGAAATATGAAATTAATGACACCTACACAGATGCGAAAAATAGATGAATTAGCTGTGGCTAGGTATAAGATACCTAGCCTTTTACTTATGGAGCAAGCTTCTTATCAGGTGTTCAAAGAGATAGAGGCAATGGACAGCAAATTAGAAGAAGTTGTGATTGTGTGTGGACCAGGAAATAATGGAGGAGATGGGTTATCTCTTGCAAGACAGCTTATGGTGTGGTCTAAGCGTAAAGTAACAGTAATGATGTTGACTAAAGTTGATAAACTTGCAGCAGATGGCAGGATATATTATGAAATAGCAGAGAGTATGCAAGCTAATCTAGTGCATATTACAAATGAAAATATAGAGGTCTCTAAGAAGTATCTTGAAAAGGGTGACATTATAGTAGATGCAATCTTTGGAACAGGTTTATCAAGAACTGTGGAAGGGCTATTTGCAGAAATTATAACCACTATAAATGAAGAAGAAGCGGTTAAAATTTGTGTCGATATTCCTTCAGGCATAGATGGGCTAACGGGAAAAGTACAAGGCATTGCTGTAAGAGGAGATGTAACTATTACTTTTGCAGCACTTAAACGAGGGCTTGTATTATATCCAGCAATAGATTATATAGGACAGTTAAAAGTTGTGCCAATTGGCATACCACAAGAGCTTATTAATGAGACACAAACAAAGTATTTTTCACTAGAAAAAAGAAGAAATGAAAGCAATAATGCCTAAACGTTTTACAAGAAGCAATAAAGGCAGCTATGGCCGCATAATTATTATAGGTGGGCAAAGAGGGATGTCAGGTGCGGTTACCTTGGCTAGCCAGGCAGCTATTAGGATCGGGAGTGGACTTGTAACAGCAGCAGTGCCAGAAAATATTCATGATATCATGGAGGTTAAACTTACAGAGGTTATGACGATTCCATTAAAAGCTGAGGAAGGGCATATTGCTAAGGAGGCTACAATGCAAATAGCATCTTTAATACCAAGTTATCAAAAAGTTGCAATAGGACCTGGACTTGGAAGAAGCCGAGCGGCTAAAGATGCAGTAGAAGAAGTTTTAAAAAGTGATCAGCCTTGTTTAATTGACGCTGATGGTTTGTATTACCTAAAAGATATGTTAGAAATCATAAGAAAAAGGAAAGCACCTACGATTTTGACACCACATCCTGGAGAAATGGCTAGGCTTATAGGATGCACTATTGAAGAAGTTTTAGAACGTCCTTTAGAAGTTTCTAGTGAATTTGCACAAAAAAATAAGGTTATTTTGGTTCTGAAAATAGAAAGAACAGTAATTGCAGATGAGTATGGTAACATATATATAAGTAGGAACGGGAATAATGGCATGGCAAAAGGAGGGAGTGGTGACGTCTTAACGGGAATAATAATAGGACTATGGGCACAGAACATAGAACCAATAGATGCCGCTAAATTGGGTGTTTATATACAATCAAGAGCTGGAGATTTATTAAGAAAGAAGAAAAATGAATATAGTATGCTACCTAGCGATATATATATAAAGGGCATAGATTTAGTCATTGAGGAATTTAATCTAAGAAACAAGTATAGTCTATTGAGATAAATGGTTAAGTATGAGTCACCTAGGAGGTGAAAAAATGCGTGCTAGAGATATCATGAAAAAGAATGTAATAGCAGTATCTGCAGAAGAACGTGTAAAAGATATCGTAAGCATACTACTACAAAATCATGTAAGCGGTGTGCCAGTTGTAGATCAAAATAGACAATTGGTAGGAATTGTAACTGAAAAGGATTTAATTACTAAAGAAAAAGGATTAAATATTTCATCATATCTAGAGTTTATCGTGAGTATATTATTTATAGATGGGGAAATACAGCATAAACATAAGTATAGACATTTGAATTACCTTACTGCAAGTGATATAATGTCATCACCGGTTTACGCAGTCCATGTGGATGCAACTATCGGTGAAATAGCATCAATTATGGTTAATCGAAGAATTAATCGTATACCTGTTATTAATGAAAAAAATCAACTTGTAGGTATTATAGGTAGAAGTGACTTACTTCCAACACTTATTAAATAATAGGGGGAAGGAAAGTGAGAGAACAAAGGATTGTCTTATTTACTTTTTTATTACTTTTATCGGTTGTGTTTTATGGCTGTCAAAAAGAAGGTGGCAATGCATCAGATGATGTAAATTTAGTGCTTAGTAAGATGAAGTACTATGAAGTAGATGCTACGGTTACATTTTTGAAAGACACACAACCTAATGTAATAAAAATGAAGCAGAAAGCCCAAGTAGGCGGATCATATACTATGATCATTGAAAGCCCTGAGCGTCTTAAGGGATACCAAGTAAGTTATGAAAACAATGAAGTAATAGAATATAATCCAATTACAAAGACGAGTTCAAAAGGTAAAGTGTTAACGGCAAGAAACGAAATACTTCTGGGAAACTTTATCAAACATTATTTAGAAGAAAGTGAATCCAAGTGTGAGAAGGCAACTTTAGATAATGTAAAAGCAATCTGTTTTGAGACAATAATACCAGGAGACTATAAATATATGGCAAGTGAAAAGTTGTGGTTTGATGAAAACAAGAAAGCACCCATTAAAATGGAAGTTATTGGCGTAGATGGCAGTACATCCATACTTATTGAATTTGAAAGTTTTAAATATAACTAATGAAGAGGGAAAACCAAGGAGGAGAATATGGAATCTCTTAGACCACGTGTAGTTGCAGAAGTCAGTGTTTCAGCAATTAAACATAATTACAAAGAAATTAGAAAGCATATACCTAAATATACAGAAATGATGGCAATTATTAAGGCAGATGCCTACGGGCATGGCGCACTACAAATTGCAAAGATTTTGCAAGAAGAAGGTGTAAATAGATTTGCTGTTGCAATTGCTAAAGAAGGTGAAGAACTTAGAAATAATGGGATTACCTCACCAATACTCGTATTAGGATATACACCAAGAGCTGATATTAAAACTTTAATTGAAAATGATTTAACACAAACAGTATTTTCTTATGACATGGCCAAATATATATCAGATGAGGTAGCTAAGTTAAATAAGACAGTTAATGTGCATATTAAGGTAGATACAGGAATGGGACGTATTGGTTTCTTATCTAATCCGCAAAGTATAGAAGAAGTACAGAAAATTTCAAAGCTGCCTCATATTAATATGGAAGGAATCTTTACACACTTTTCGACAGCCGATGAAGAAGATGTAAGTTATACAAAAGAGCAGTGGAGCATATTTGAAGGATTTTTAAAAGAGTTACATGAAGTAGGTATAGATTTACCTGTAATACATGCGGCAAATAGTGCAGCTATTATGTGTCACAATTATGCGGACCTTAATGTAGTAAGGCCCGGCATTATCTTGTACGGCTATTATCCATCTTCTTATTTAGAAAGAAAAGTATTAGACTTACAACCAGCCATGACACTTAAATCACAAGTTGTACATGTAAAAGAACTTCCAGAAGGTAATTATGTAGGTTATGGCAGAAAGTATTATACCCATCAAAAAACAAAGATAGCTACTATTCCAATTGGTTATGCAGATGGTTACTCTAGAAGACTAAGCAATAAAGGGAGAGTCCTTATTCGTGGTCAGTATGCACCAATAGTAGGAAATATTTGTATGGACCAATTCATGGTAGATGTAAGCCATATTAAAGATGTGAGAGTAGAAGACGAAGTTGTTATATTTGGAACTCAAGGAGATAATAGCATTCCGATAGAAGAAATAGCTGATATTCTAGGAACCATTAATTATGAGATAATGTGCATGATAGGAAAGCGTGTTCCACGTATTTATGTGTAAATAAAAATCTAATAACATCGTATAAATTAATAAGAAAATGGCAAAAATGAAAATAGCTAGTTAGGAGTAAATCACGATGTTAGTGGGGAGTGATTTGCAAATGGCGAAGTCAAGAAGTGATTATAGCAAAAATGAATCCAAGATGATGCAAAATCATCTCGTGCATTCCAATAGAAACAAAGAGAAAGTCCCCTATGATGGATATGCATTTGATACGATGAAAAGGGGCTATAAAGAAATGGCGGCTATTAATTTGGCTCTCTCTAATTTTTGCTTTCAAGCAGAAAGTGAGGTTCAGTCTTATTACGATCGCATAGCGGAGTGTGAGGAAAAGTGCAAGTAAAACGTGGAGATATATTTTATGCAGATTTAAGTCCTGTTATAGGGTCAGAGCAAGGCGGGATTAGACCTGTACTTGTCGTACAAAATGATGTTGGTAATAAATTTAGTCCTACTGTAATTTGTGCAGCAATCACTTCAAAGATAAATAAAGCCAAGCTTCCTACGCATGTGGAAATTGATGCAGCAGAATATGAGCTAGTTAAAAATTCTGTTATACTCCTAGAGCAAATCAGGACGATCGATAAAAAAAGACTTAAAGAAAAAATTTGCCATTTAGATGAAGAGCTTATGGCTCAAGTTGATAAGGGGATAAAAGTTAGTTTTGCACTAAATACATAGTCAATGTATCGGAGACTTATTTTGAAGTCTCCTTTTTTTGTGTTTATAAATATTGAAAGTAAAATGTATTAATCATAGTATTTTTGTTTAAAATATCAAATAAGTGTGATAAAATAAAAAGAAAAATTAAGGATACAGCAGTTTGATTGCTATCTTAATAGTAACTTTATTTTTTCCCAATATAATAACTATAACCAAACATTATTCTATTAAATAAAAACATTATTACACAATAAGGTACTAGTTATAAGCAATATGAGCATATATTTAATAGAGGATAAATATATAGACTAGAAGTAATGTAATTAAAATAGAGAAAACAATATTTGGGAGGTATAAAAATGGCAGACATTTTTAGCAAGTTAGGAGATAGTATTAAAACAACAATTAAACAAGCAGTAGGTCAGACACAAAAATCAGTTGATCAAGCCAGTATTAGAACTGATTTACTTACTAAAAAGAGTGAACTTAAAAAGTTATATCAGGCACTAGGAGAAAGTCACTACAAAGCATATGCAATGGGTGAGACAGATGAAACTCAGGGTGCCATTTATGAAAAGATTACAGAGCTTGTAAAAGATATAGCAGAAGCAGAAAAGAGATTAGAGGATATTGTAACAACTCAAAAAACAAGTTTTAGTACTTTTAAAGAAGATGTAAAAACCACTTGGAATGAGCCAACAGTAGGTGCGCAGAAAAATGAGGAAGAAACTCAAAATGATAATGTAAAAGTGATGAAAGTATGTCCCGTATGTAATACAGGTAATAATATTCACGCAGCATATTGCATTCACTGTGGTAATAAATTTGAGTAGTACAAAATCAAGACTTGAGATGAGACCTCTAGGATAGGAGATGAGCATATATGGAAATTAAATTTACACCACAAGCACAAGTTGCTATTGAATATGCAGAACAGGTTATGACAGAGTTTAGACATGGATATTTAGGAACAGAACATTTATTAGTAGGATTAATTCATTCTCCTAATTCAGTTTCTAAAAAAGCCTTGGAGAATTGTGGTATAGTCGAAGAAGACATTTTAGCTAAAATCAAAGAAGTTATAGGAGTGGGCGTGGTTAATCTCGCCCTTCCTAAAGACTTTACACCTAGAGTGAAAAGAATCTTTGAGATGAGTGCACAATTTACAAAAGAACTTGGAACAGATGGCATAGGAACAGAATATTTACTTATTAGCATGTTAAGAGAAAAAAATTGTGTTGCAGTAAGATTACTAGAAACATTAGGTGTGAATACAAATAAATTATTAAGTTCTTTAATGGAAGTGTTAACTGGCGGTAATCAAAAAACAGAAATTAATTTTACTACTGTAAAAGATACCAATAAAAAAGTAAAATCTACAACACCTACATTAGATAAATATAGTAGAGATTTAACACAGCTTGCAAAAGATGAGAAATTTGACCCTATTATAGGAAGAGAAGCAGAAATTGAACGTGTGATTCAAATTCTTTCCCGAAGAACGAAAAATAACCCATGTCTTGTAGGAGAACCAGGGGTTGGTAAAACAGCAGTTGTAGAAGGACTAGCTCAAAAAATTATTAGTGGGAATATACCAGATTTATTAAAAGATAAACGTGTAGTATCACTAGATTTATCAACTATGATTTCAGGTACTAAATATCGTGGCGAATTTGAAGAACGTATTAATAAAGTACTTGAAGAAGTAAGAACAGTAGGAGATGTTATTCTCTTTATTGATGAGCTTCATACAATTATAGGTGCAGGAGCAGCAGAAGGGGCTATGGATGCTTCTAATATTTTAAAACCTTCTTTAGCAAGAGGAGAAATTCAACTTGTAGGTGCCACTACGCTTGATGAATATCGTAAGCATATTGAAAAAGATGCGGCTTTAGAAAGACGTTTCCAACCAGTACAAGTAGAAGAACCTACAACAGAAGAAACACTAGAGATTTTAAAAGGAATCAAAGATAAATATGAAGTACATCATCAAGTACAAATTACAGAAGAAACACTTAAAGCAGCAGTTAAGCTTTCAAGTAGATATATTGCAGATCGTTACTTACCAGATAAGGCCATTGATCTTATAGATGAAGCAGCATCTAAAGTAAGATTACGTGCATATAGTTCACCAGCTAATGTAAAAGTTTTAGAAGATAAACTTGCTAAGTTAGCTAAAGCAAAAGAAGAGGCTATTATTAGTGAGGAATATGAAAAAGCTGCTGAGATTAAACAAGAAGAAAATGAAGTTAAAGAACAAATCGCAAGTGTAAAAGTAGAATGGGATACTAAGCACACTAAAAATAATCAAATCGTTACAGAGGAAGATGTGGCAGACATCGTAAGCAGTTGGACACATATTCCAGTAAAACGTTTAGCAGAAGAAGAATCAGAACGTCTTCGTAATATGGAAAATATCTTACACGAACGTGTAATAGGCCAAGAAGAAGCTATCAAAGCTGTATCTAAGGCTGTAAGAAGGGGTAGAGTAGGATTAAAAGATCCTAATAGACCAATTGGTTCATTTATTTTCTTAGGGCCAACAGGTGTAGGTAAGACAGAACTTACAAAAGCCTTAGCAGAAGCTATGTTTGGTGATGAAAATGCAATGATTCGTGTAGATATGTCTGAATATATGGAGAAACATACGGTTTCTAAGATGATTGGATCCCCTCCAGGATATGTTGGATATGATGAAGGTGGACAAGTTACTGAAAAAGTAAGACGTAAACCTTATAGTGTAGTATTATTTGATGAAATTGAAAAAGCACATGGTGATGTATTTAATATTTTACTTCAAATTTTAGATGATGGACATATTACAGATTCTAAAGGGCGCCGCATAGATTTTAAAAATACAATTATTATTATGACTTCTAATATAGGGGCAAGAAATATTGTTGAGCCAAAACGTGTAGGATTTGTATCTATGGAAGATGCCAAGAAGTCATATGAAGATATGAAGAAGAATGTAATGGAAGAAGTAAAACGTACATTTAAACCAGAGTTCTTAAATCGTATTGATGAAACAATTGTATTCCATCCACTTTCAACAGAAAATATTAGAGCAATTGCAAGCATTATGATTAATAAACTGATTACACGCATTAGCAAAAATGTAGGTATTGAAATTGAACTTAACAAAGAAACTTTAGATTTCTTAGCTGATGAGGGGTATGATAAAGCTTATGGTGCAAGACCACTTAGAAGAACAATTCAAACTTATATTGAAGATAAGCTTTCAGATGAAATCTTAGCAGGTAATTTGCGTGAAGGTGACAAGGTAATTGTGGGCATCAAAGATAAAGAATGTGTATTTAATAAACAAAACTAAAAAATAACAAAAATGTATACTTCTTTTAGTGAATCATGTATAATAAAGTAATAATACATTATTAAAGAGAGAAAAGCATTGGAGGATTTAGCAATGGCTGTTGTAAATGAAATTATTAGGGTAGAAGAAAATGGGGCACTTAGCTTTGGAAACTATGAACTTCAATCAAAAACTAAAGTTGAAAACTTTGAGGTAGAAGGAAGGTTATACAAAGCGAAGACTTTTTACGAAGTAACTAAACTTAAAAGAGATGGTGCGCTTGTATATGAATCATTACCAGGTACAACTGTTCATGATTTTAAAATAACAGATCAAGAAGTAAGTTTTAATGTAGAAGGAAATGAAAGTTCACAAATTACATTAGAATTAGAAACTAATACAGAGTACAAACTTATGATTGACGATATGACAGTTGGAAATGTTAAATCTAATTTATCAGGAAAAGTAAGTTTCAATGTAGAGTGCGGTCAAAGAGCACAAGAAGTAATCTTAAAGAAAGTAATGAAATAAATAAAGAGACTACCTAAAGAATTCTTTAGGTAGTCTCTTTATTTGGTATCAAAAATAGCAAAGTTGGTATATACTAAGAAAAGCTTATTAATATAAATATAAAAACAAATAGAATAGGAAAGAGAAAAATGGCAAAACCAAAACAAATATATGTATGTACAAGTTGTGGACAAGTATATTCAAAATGGCAAGGGAAATGTGATGGCTGTAAAGAATGGAATACAATTATTGAACAAGCACCAGAACAAGTAAGAAAAGTTGGTGGTTCTCGTGTTGTAAAAGGAAATATTGCAACTAAAAGACTTGTAGATGTTTCAGGGAGTACTTCAGAACGTATTATTACAAACATTAGTGAGTTTAACCGTGTAATGGGTGGCGGAATTGTAAAAGATTCTATGACGATTATTACAGCAAGACCAGGAGCAGGAAAATCTACATTATTACTTCAAGTGGCACAGGATATAGCAAGCCAAGGGTTAAATGTATTATATGCTTCAGGGGAAGAAAGTGAAGGACAAATTAAAAATCGTGCAGAACGTATATTAGATTCTGTACATCCTAATATTTGGATTCACTCTGATGTAAGTATGAATAATGTATTAGCTGTGATTGAAGAAATCGATGCAGATTTAATCATTGTAGATAGTATCCAAACATTTATTATGGAAGAACATAGTTCAAGACCAGGTAGTCCTGTGCAAACTATGGAATGCGCCAATGCTTTATTACATGTTGCCAAAGGAAGTAAAAAACCAAGAGCTGTTATTGTAGTAGGGCAAATGACCAAAGATGATGAAATTGCAGGGGTAAGAGCCCTTGAACACTTAGTAGATGCTGTACTGATTATAGAAGGAGAAAGTGGTGAAGAGCTTAGAGGTATTATTGCATCTAAAAATCGTTTTGGTTCTACAGGAGAGGCCGCATTTTTTGCTATGACGGAAAAAGGGATGGAACCAATTGAAAACCCTTCTGAATATTTTATGACAGATAGGGAAGAAGATGACAAAGTATCAGGCTGTGCTTTGACCGTTGTAAGAGAAGGAACAAGACCGATTATTGTAGAGGTAGAAAGTTTAGTAAGCACTTCATTTACTCCATATCCTTCAAGAATTAGTGAAAATATTAAACGAGAACAGCTTAATACACTTATCTCGATATTAGAACAACGTGGAAAGATTCAATTATATGATAAAAATGTAGTTGTAAAGACTACAGGTGGTTTGAAGTTAAAAGAACAAGCAGCCAACTTAGCTATTATTATGAGTGTTGTATCTTCTGAAAAAGGTAAGAGCATTCCAAATAGTACACTATTTATAGCGGATATTGGTTTGACGGGAGAATTAAAAAGAGTGCCAACTTTAGAAGCTAGACTTCGAGAAGCGGATCGTATGGGTTATCAAAAAGCTTATGTAGCGAGAAAGTCAATTCAACGTGATTTAAAATTAAAAAACCTGCAAATTATAGAGAAGAATACATTAAGTGAAGTAATTTGGAGTGTGTTTGAGGAAGACAAAAATATTCCTTTCTAGGAAGAATTCTAACAATTAATTAGTTAATGAACAAAAGGGGTTATTGAAATATATATTACGATATTTCAATAACCCCTTTTGTTTTTATCTATATATAAAGAAAAAATTAAAAAAACTTCCTTATATATAGTGAGAGATTAGTATTCAATTGTAATTGCATTAACAGGACAATAGTCTGCAACTTCAGTAGCAGTTTCTATCATAGTTTCAGTGATTATATTAGAAGTACTTTGTGCAAGACTATCTTTACACATGAAAACACAAAGTCTGTATCCAATACAAATATTTTAGTTTACTATAGCTTTTATAGCAATTAGTCTTGGTTTGAAAAAAATATTAAATGAAAATATTCTTTTAAATAGTTCGAGTAATAAAGACAAATATACAATTAAAAAATACATCAAATTATTTAACTATGCGATATTAAAGATAACATAAAAAGTAGCGTGTTACCATAAAAGAAGTGAGGATGAAATAGGGAAAATGTAGTAACGGAATACATAAAAATGTAAAATATGCAGGAATGATTGGGGTAAATTGCGAATTTCACTATAGGTTAGATAATTATAGAAGGAAAATCAGAGAATAAAATAAGAGAATTACTATGAAAGACAAAGGATGCGCTGATTTTATGAATATCTGAAATAACAGTCGTAATAATTTTTTTGCAAAACAAAGCTTGCAAAATAAAAAACTTGTTGTTATAATGAGAACCAGTTAAAAACTTAACATAATAAAATAGTGTTTATATGCGAGATAGAAATAAGCGATATAAAAGATATGTAAATACTCATGTTAGAATCAACGAGGAGGAAAGTTATGAAAAGCAAAGATAAAAACAAACAATCTTTGATTGAAAGAATTGGTAAAAATATTCCAGATCCTGTTATTATCTTTATAGGATTATATGTGATTACAATGTTTATCACTTTAGTTTTAGGTGGTAAAGAGTTTAGCACATTAGCAGCTGATGGTAGTGCAATCAGTTATCAAATCAAAAACATGTTTAGTTCAGAGAACATTAGATGGATTTTTGATAATGCACTTACAACAAACTGGTTACAATACGGTGGAGGGGTTCTCGGGACAATTCTCGTAGTAATGTTAGGGGTAGGACTTGCAGAAGAGTCAGGGCTTCTTTCAACACTTATTAAAAAAGTAGGACTTAAAGTATCAGACAAATTCTTACCATATGTACTTGTATTTTTAGGGATTATGAGTAGTATCGCAACAGATGCTGGGTACGTTATTCTTATTCCACTTGCAGGACTTTTATATGCAGGTCTTAAGAAAAATCCATTAATCGGTATGGCAGCAGCATTCGCGGGGGTATCTGCTGGTTTCAGTGCGAACTTACTTCCAGCTACACCAGTAGACGTTATTCTTGGTACAAATGCGAAGGCGTTTGCTGAAGCACAAGGTGTACCATTGTTAATGCAGCAGGAACTGCACTTAATGCATCAACAATGCACTATTATTTCGTGGCAATTTCAACATTCATCTTAACACTTGTAGGTGGATTTGTTACAAGTAGAATTATTAAACCAAAACTTGAAAAACAAGAATATATTATTCCAGCTGATATGAATTTTGATGATTTCACAGTAAAACCAGAAGAGGATAAAGCTCTTGCTTGGGCTGGAATTGGTCTTTTAGTAGCAACAGCTATCGTAGTAGTACTTGGTATGGGACCTCTTGCTTCATATGTAAGTGAAGAAGGGAAAAAAGTAACACCATTCCTTAACAACATTATCTTAATTATTACATTCTTATTCTTTGTACCAGGTTTATTCTATGGTGTAAAAGTTGGTATGTTCAAAAAAGCAGATGACGTTGTTAAAGCAATGTCTAAATCCATGAGTTCAATGGGAGCTGTAATTGTACTTACATTCTTCTCATACAACTTCTTAGCACTTTTAAGCCAATCACAACTTGGCACATATATTACTTACTTAGGTGCAACAGCACTTCAAAGCATGGGACTTTCAGATTATCCAATCTTACTTATCATTGGATTTATTATTGTAACAGCAATCATCAATTTATTCGTTGGTGGTATGACATCTAAATGGATGTTACTTGGACCAATCTTTGTACCAATGTTATATCAAGTAAATAATCATATGACACCAGATATCGTAGCAGCTGCATATAGAGTAGCTGACTCATCAACTAATATTATTACACCACTTATGTCATATGCAGGTTTAATATTAGTATTTATGAGAAAATACAAACCAGAATACTCAGTAGGTGATTTAGTAAGCTTAATGTTCCCTTACTCAATTACATTCTTAGTAATTTGGTCAACAGCATTAATCGGATTCTTTACATTTGGACTTTCATTAGGATTCTAAATGTTAAAAGCAGACAACACATATGTTGTCTGCTTTTTTATAAAAAAGCCACTTAAAACAAGCGTTTGGAACTTGTTTTAAGTGGTTAATTGACCTCGTTGATAAATTTCGTGTCCTATAAAGTTATCTTTTAAATCTATCCAAAATTGTTCTTTGAATACAGGTGGATAAATTGGAATGTGAGAAGCCTTTAAATCGCTTTCAGAAATGAAACGACAATTTATAATAAACTGTTGTTCTATTTCAGGATCCATACCAGGCTTTAAGTTTTCGATGTCATCTACTTGAGTAAGAAAGAAAAGACCTAAATGATGTGTGTTGATTTTATAATCTACATATTCACTGACATAAATTAGACGGATAGGACGACAGTGAATATTGCACTCTTCTTCAACTTCGCGGACGATTGTATCAATTACACTTTCTTCACCTTCCATGCCTCCACCAGGAAGAGTCCACCATTCAAAATGAGTTACAGGATCTTTCAGTTGTAGAACAAGTAATTCTTTCTTTTCGTTTAGAATGATTGCGGCAGCTCTTGGTCGTAGATTCATATAAGCCTCCTAGATTTTTCATTTGTAATATGAAATGATTATAACATATATTATTAAGTAGATTGTGTGAAATAATAGATTCTTATCCATTATAATAATAGGAGGTATTAACGCAATGAATATTCTCCTAATAGAGAAGTACGATATTTTTCATCTTCAAGTACTTTATCGAGTGGAATGTTAAATGTATTTGCAATGGCGCCTAAATAAAAAAGTACACGCCCCATTTCTTTCGAGATGAGTTCTTCACAAGATGGACATAGCTTACCGTTAACATGTGAACTAAGTAAAGTTCGTAGTTCGCCTAAAGAAACTTCATCATTAATGAAATAAGGTTGCTTAGAAGCATTGATTGTAATACAGCCACAGGTTGTTGATGCTTTAGAAATGTTACGACAAAGGTGTGTACAGGCATCCTGAAGTTTAGTTGTTTGATCGAGGATACTTTTGTTGCGGATTAGAACTGTACTTATAAAAACTTGGAAATCTTGTAGTTCGCTATTATTATCTGGCATTGTAATCTCCTTTCTCATATTAAAATATCTTCTATTATAGGATATTTTTGGAGTTTTATATATTATAACATATTAGAATAGTGTGATAAATATATAAAATTACTATTGATGTAAATAAAAATCTAGAAATAATGGAATAATAAATTATATTTCGTTGCATATATGTGAACTTAGATATGTACAAAATTGTTGGGATTTGATATAATAAACAATGTTTGTTCTTAGAATTAAACATGGATTAAAAAATGAAGGGGTACTAAAATGAAACTACACTTTGATTACAAAGGCACCAAAATAACCTATGAGCTAACCTATAAAAAAACTAGAGCAATCTCCATTAATATTGATGCTGATGGAAAAGTTAGTGTAATGGCTCCAATAGGGACACCAGTATTTGCTGTAATGGATAAAGTAAAAGGACATGCTCCTTGGATTGCTAATGAACTTGCAAAGAATGCAGTAGAACTTAAAAGAGTAGAAGAAGTTAAATTATTAGACCAATACACTTATGTAGGTAAGAATTATGGTTTAGAAATTATTGAAGTAGCAGAAGGACCTATTAAGGTAAAAATGGCAAGAGGTAAATTTGTTGTAGAAACAAACACAAATGACAAAGCTGAAATTAGAAATGCTATTATTGAATGGTACAAAGGCAAAGTTGAGGCTAAAATCAAGGAAAGATTAAAAGCTTATAGTGAACAATTTGAAAAAGTACCAAAAGAAATTACAGTAGCAGATGATTCAAATGTATTCTTCCGTGCTAATAGTAATAATATCTTTGCAAATGTAAGATTAGGTATGGTAACTGCAGATGTAATGGATTACGTTATTGTAAGTAGTTTATGCTACATTAATAATGAAGATAAAGAAGCTGCAACTAAGAAGTTAGAAAAAGTTCTTCCAAACTACAGAAAGAGTGCAGAATGGATCCAAGAAAATAAAAATCAATTAAGCTTATAAAATGTGTTGACAAATAGTGATACAATCTAGTATAATTCTTTGAGTCAGCACATTACTGGGCTGATGAAGGGAAATAATTACTTGACAAGTATCAAGCGATTTGATATACTAGTCAAGTATTGTACTTTGAAAACTGAACACAATAATGATAGATTTTAGTGAATCGTATTAAACATAATTTGTATTAACGATTTGTGCCTAACGATAAATGTAT
>NZ_BBCG01000022.1 GCF_001311925.1 Cellulosilyticum ruminicola JCM 14822 | reverse complement strand
AGTCAGAAAACCTTGTGATTAAGTATATTTTAGTCATGAGGTTTTTTGTTGTATAAAAATTTAATTAAGTGATTTAAATAAGTGTTTTTTGCATACAATGTGAAAGTAAGGAATTATGGCTATACATATAAAGGAGGCATATGAATGATCGATTTTATTAATCCGGAGTATATTAAGTTAAGTATGATGAATTCCAATGAGGCAGAAGAAGTAATCAAACCAATATTAGTTCCCAATGAGAAGATAGAAGTAGCCTTTAGAACTGTACGAGACAAAGTTATTTTCACATCCAAAAGGATTATTACTGTAAATATTCAGGGGGTATCAGGAAAAAGAAAGGATTATACAACGATTCCATATGGTAGAATACAAGCCTTTTCTGTCCAGACAAGTGGTACATTTGACTTAGAAAGCGAACTTAATATCTGGATTAGTAGTGTAGGAAAGCTCCACTTTGAAATATCTGGTAGATATGACGTACAGAACATTAATAGACTACTCAGTGAATATGTATTATGATTAAGCAAAATTATGTATGAATTCAAGTACATGATAAAGGAAATACAGGGAAGCCAATAGGTGTCATAGGTGTGTGTTGGAAGATTCATAATGAAGGGATTTTGTCAAAAGAGGATCAAGTTAAGCTCTTAAAACTGGGGTGACACTATTAATGGAAGTTTTAGATAAGTACCAATATGAGTATGATGTGGTATACACGAATTATATAGGTAAGATTATATATGAAGATAAATATCAAGTAGCCTTTATAGATAATTATGATAGAGTGAATGGAAAATTTAATAGCGAACATATAAAAAAGTAAAATAAATATAAAAGCCTCTTATAAGATAAGAAATGTTTATCTTATAAGAGCTTTTATATTTATAAGTATACATACAAGAAAATGTATTTATATACAAGATGAATAATCCTTAAGAGTTTTGTGTTACAGAAAACTTGGCTGGAGTAAAAGTACGATTTACGATGTAAATACCTAAGCAAACTAAAATTAATGCAATAATATTTTTAAGCTCAAAGATATTTTCTCCTAGGAATATAGCAGATAAGAAAGCACCGAATACTGGAATGAGGCAATTGTAGATTGCTACTTTTCCTACACTGTTATATTTCAGTAAAACCGCCCAAAGTGAGAAGGCCACAGCTGAAAGGAATGCCATATAAAGTAATAGTGCGATTGAACTAAGTGTGAATGGTCCTATTGAACCGCCAAGTAGGTAACCAGCTAATATGAGAATAAATCCACCAATTGTAAGCTGGAAGCCTGTTACTATAAATGTATCTTGATGTTGTGTAATTCTTTTACCATAGATTGAGGCAGCAGAAAGAATAAACGCTGCAAGAATTACAGAACCGTCCCCTTTAAGGTTAAAACCAGAGAAGAGCGCGCCACTACTAGTGCCATCTAAATTAATAAGGACAATACCCATGAAACCAATGATACAGCCTAGTGCTTTTGAGAAACCAAGTTTTTCATTTTTATAAATGAAATGGGCTAATAGGATACTAAAGAAAGCTCCTGTACCATTTAAAATAGAGCTACGTACACCTGAAGAGTAAGCAAGTCCTAAATAAAAGAATATATATTGTAATGTAGTTTGTGAAACACCAAAAATGAAGACCTGTCCCCATGTTTTAGGTGAGAAGCTTGTGAGGCTTTTTTTGTAATGAGGCAGAGAAGTAAAACGAGAAGACCAGCTAAAGTGAAACGGTAACCTGCGAAAAGAAATTTACCGGCTAAATCACTGGCTTCAATATTAAAAAGTTCATAGCCTATTTTAATACATGGGTAAGCGCTACCCCAAAGTAAACAACATATAAAGGCAGCTAAAGCTACGAACCAAGTCTGTGTAATAAACTTTTTGTTTTCCAAGATTAAATCTCCTTTCTAATTATAAGTTTAAAATGCCTTATATAGTATAAAGGATATAATTCCAATATTCTATAAGAAGATATGAAATAGAACAGGAAAATATTGTTTGAAATAGAAAAAAGAGATGCTTGTGCAGTCAAGTATCTCTTTTTTCTATATTTAATGGGATAGGAAAAGTGTATTAAATCACAGAGATTTATGATAGGTGCAAGGTATTGTGAACCCGTGATGTACCAATAGCTTGCACGCAATTTAAGATGATTAAAAAATGCACAAAAGACGCCCTACAACAATCATATATTGTTGTTAGGACGCCTTTGTCTAACTAGAATTATAAAAGGTAATATAGGTGCTTGTCAATATAAAAAATTATATTATTTGAAATATAAAGACAAATTTTCTGAGAGATTGTACAGAAGGAATAGGAATAAGGTTTACTTTTGATAAATAAACTTATAAAATAATAATTGAGAAAGAGATATAATAACAGGATTAGGGTTTGTAATTCACTAAAAATAAGTAGGTAAATTACATATGAACATATATATTAGAGACAGATTTATTTTAATAGAACAAGATGACATATTAGAAGAAGTATATCAAGAGGAACATTAGATAATGTTTCTCTATTTTTTAGGATATAATGAGGACAAAATTTATAAAAGCATAAAGTAAAATGAGAAGCATAAAAATGTAAAAAGGCATAGTTTGCAAATTAAGGAGAAGAGAATATGAGAATAGTTAATTTAACCCCTAGTAGATCATGGTATTCAGACATTGAGCTTATCAAAGTAGAAGGTGAATCTATATTTTATGCTGTACAAGTGAAGGAGAAAAAGAAATATTTCTATGAGGTAAGAAAAAGGGACATAAGTGAAAAGGAGAATAAAATTATATGGAGATATAAATTAGATGAAGATACATTTTATATGCAACGTTCTTATATTTATGGCAATGAACTAATTCTCTTTAAACTAAATTTACGTGGACAGTTAGGGGTTGTGACATTAGAAAAAGCAACGGGTAAATTGATTAAGGCAATTAATATTCAAATAGGTGAAATAGAAGCAGAGCAAATCATTGCAATTAATGAAAGATACTTCTTTGTGAGCGGGGAAAATAAGAAAGAAGAAGATGTTTTTTATTTATGTGATGTGGAGGAAGGGATAAGCTATGAAGTAACAAATACAAGACTTGCTCATGGATTAGTGGTCATTCATGGTTTGACGAGATGTATTCCTTGCTTTACACATGGAGGAGAAGACTGGGTAGTATTTAATGAATGCTATATGGAAGATTACGAGTATGAAGAAATATATGATATTGTAGAGGCTAAGAAGCTAAATGCTAATAAGGTTCAAGAAACAGAAGGATTATATGTCATTTCATTGAATCAATTAGTAGAAGGAGTCAAGCAAAAAGCAGAGATTATACCATTTAAAGAAATAAAAAAACATTGGTGTGATGGTTGGGTACGTTATTTAGGCATTAAAGATGGACATATTTATTATAGAGAAAAAGATTTTAAGACTCAGATAGAAACCGTTTATGCCATAGATATCAATAAGTTAGAAGAAAAGAGTGTATGTGAGATTGATCATAAGGTATTACAAGGCGTATTAAGATATGATGTCAATCAGATTTATGAAGACGTAAAAGTAAATGGGAAAAGGATTATTAAAGGACATTATGGCTTAGATGGAGAGGTTGAGATTCCAGCTAATAAGTATTTAACCTTTGGTGCATATATAGAGTCACAATATGTGGTGACATCTTGGTGGTGGGAAAATGAATCTAATGGTATATATATGTATAAAGAATTTGTAGGGATACAAGACCAGAAAGAGCCTAATGGCGGAGAAATGACTATTTATGAAGGGCAATATTATGTACAAGATAATACAGTTTTAATATACTAGAGGATAGAAAAATATAAGAGCGCCTAAAACACAAGAAAAGGCGCTCTTTTGTTAATCAAGATAAAAATATAAAGCAATTAAAGTAGTAAGATAAGCAGTTTAGTAACATGAAGGGGAATGAAGTAGTAATATATATAGTAGTCATATACAAAGGAGGAAAAGAAATGGAGTTTATACCGGCTAAAACCATTGTAACAAGGTGTAAGGGAAATGAGTGGTTCGGCATAGATTATAAAATGAATATTTACAAAGGTTGCACCCATGGCTGCATTTATTGTGATAGCAGGAGTAGCTGTTATGGCATTGATGATTTTGATGTAATTAAAGCTAAAAAAAATGCACTACAAATTATAAGAGGTGAATTAAGGAGCAAGATTAAAACAGGTGTAGTAGGAACAGGGTCTATGTCAGATCCGTATAATCCCATGGAAGCTAAGTATGGATTAACAAGAGGGGGATTAGAACTTTTAGCACAATATGGTTTCGGCGTAGCTATAGCTACGAAAAGCCCTCTTATTACCAGAGATATAGATTTATTAAAGCAGATTAAAAAGTATAATCCAGTACTTGTAAAGATGACCATTACAACTTGTGATGATACACTTAGTAAAATCGTAGAACCTCATGTAGCCCCAACTTCTGAAAGGTTTAAAGCTATCAAGGCTTTATCAGATGCAGGGATTAACTGTGGCTTATTATTAATGCCAGTATTACCTTTTATTGAGGATAATGAAAGAAATATAAAAGAAATTGTACGTCAGGCTGCTTTAAATGGGGCAAAATTTATATACCCTGCTATAGGTATGACACTTAGAGAAAATCAAAGGGAACATTATTTTGAGGCACTAGATAAACACTTTCCTGGGCTTCAAAAGAAATATATAGAGAGTTTCGGAAATAGTTATGAATGTGTAAGCTTAGAAGTAAAAAAATTGTGGCAAATATTTACCACAGAATGTCAAAAGTACGGTCTCGTTTATAAAATGAAAGATATCATTAATATGTATCAATCATCTTATAAAGTCGAACAGTTATCATTGTTTTAGAAAGATATTATCTCTTTTTATAATATTTTTTCTTTTTCTTATGTACGTTGTTAGGAATTAGGTCTATACGACGTCTATAAAAAGGATATAAGATGGCAACACCGCTGCTTCCTGGCCAACATAAATCTAATACGATATGACTAAGCATACCAACACCTAAACCAAAACCAAAGAGCTTGAGTTTTGCTAAAGATAAAAGAAGGACAAGGAGAATAACGAAGAACACCGAATGTGTTAAACTACGATGTCCACAACTACGATAAAGTGGTTTGCTAATGAAAAGAACATGGCGTCCTAATATGCTTTGTGGATGGTCAATATCAGGCAATAAGCTTCCTAATAAAATACTTACGCTTAATATTAGAATATTAAGTGGTGTACGTGGAATTGTAAGCGAAGGCGCTAGGAAGATAATTAAAATAAGTCCAGTAACTCCGCCCCCACGTAAATGACCTTTATAACCTGCCATAATGAGATACTCCTTTAATATGAAAATATAGTTTATTATGAAATAAAAAAACAGATAAAGCAAGAAAAATGTCGTTTTAGTGTTTGTTGAAAGAATCTTTAAAATCATATACTATAAAGGTAGTGATTATTAATGGGGGAAGAAGGAGAAAGCTACATGGGTAATCCATTACAAAGATTTTTTAAGAAGATATTTACAGGTGCACCAAAGAAAGCAGAAAGTGCAGAAGAAAATAAAGAAGAGCAAAAGGTAGAAAGCTTTACACAATCAGAAGCAGAAATTTCAATACAACAAGAGACAGTTATAGAGATAGACACAAAAGCTGTAAGTATAGAAGTAAAAGATTCAACTCAAGAAGAGAAGGCTATAAGTGTAGAGGAAAATGCTATAGAGAGTGTTCACCAGCAAGAGGTGGAAGAAGATAGAAGCTTAAAAATAGCTGATTATATAGTGGAAGAAGATGCAAGAGCAGCATTTGAAGCAGAAGGAGGCTTAGTAGAAAGACTATTAGCAGAATATATTCCAGCTAAAGTTTATGAAGAAAAGCTTATAAGTGAATTACAAAAACAAGGCGTTATGAAAACAAGCCAAATTACAAGTGGTGTAGTAGCCTTTATGTTAGATTATGCGAGCATGAATGAAAGTAAGATTAAAAACTTACTTAAGAAGTTCAAAGGCTATGTTTATTTTAAGGCTGTAGAAAAGCTTTTTACACAAGAAGAATGGGATAAACTTAAAAATACACTAGATTGGCATATTCACATGAGCATGCAGCCAGAATATGCGTCTATTAAAATTAAAGATGCATTTAAAGAGCATTATTATGAACCATTATGGAAACTTGCTAAGATTAAGGGAATTAGTGAGTTAAGAGAGCTTACAACTGCCTTTTTAGTAAGTTATAAAAACTATACAGGTGTAGGTGAGAAAAAGTATAAGAAAACATTAGAAGTACTTGCTGGGTATACTATGAAAGACAATAGTTTTGAATGCTTAGGCATTGTGCAAAAAGAAAAGATAGCAGATGGCGATTATAAGATTCATATTGAAGAGCATCTTTATAATATATTCCAAAATTATAATTTAGCTCAAGTTAGTATGATTTATGGTGATATTGTAGCCAATGGGATTAAAAAAATGAAGCTTAAAAACCTTCAAGGCAAGAGCATGAATATAGTAAGTGGTTTAGTTTATAGACCTGTATTAGAAGAAGCAATCCAGAAGTTAAATAAAGTAGTCACACCGAACTTGGCCT
The DNA here is from genome assembly GCF_001311925.1 of Cellulosilyticum ruminicola JCM 14822. Lineage (GTDB taxonomy): Bacteria > Bacillota > Clostridia > Lachnospirales > Cellulosilyticaceae > Cellulosilyticum > Cellulosilyticum ruminicola. Next base: position 46,693 of record NZ_BBCG01000022.1, on the reverse strand, counting down.
TTAAATCGTTTAAAGATGAGAAGGGATTAGAATTATTAAGGCTCCGTTATGTAGAAAGAGTTACATTAGAAGAAGCAGCACAGCAGTTAGGACTTTCATTAGAGGAAACAAGTAAATTGCAAATAGGTACAGTGGATCAACTTACAGAACTGATACGTAGTAGCAAATTAGTAGAAATTTTAAGCTTTATCAATAAAGGTGATGATCACATAGCCTTTAATATAATAGAAAATGTGTTAGGTGAGCAGAATAGTCACATTGTGGAACTCATTAAACATAATGCTTTCCAAGACTTAGGATATCATCCTATTTTCAACATGGTATTCCTTCATGAAGTAGTGGGGGAAGATGAATTAATGGAAAACTTAAAAGAAGTGCTTCCAGAAGTATTTTTATTAAATGAGTATAAAGCGAAAATGGAAGAAGCTATCGTAAACATAGGTATAAAGAAATTTGGAAAAGATGTCATTCCTAACTTACTTGAAGCTATGGGATATCATGCAAGTGGTAAGTTATATAGTAAGAAGGAAATGACAGGCACATATATTTTGGAAATGATCTTTAAATCTAAAGTTAAAAAGCCGCTATATTTAGATGAAGATGCAGTAGAAATTTTAAACGAAGAAGCACAAAAAATGTATAATTATGTCCTAGGAAATAGTTTAATAGCAATAGAACAAATTATTAAGCAGGTAGAAGATGTTTTATGTGTTGGAAGTAATACTTATTTACATAGTAGTCGTATAAAATGTAAAAAAGAAGTTTTAAATGAGATTCAAACATATTTAGTAGAGTTAAGTGAAACGACAAATGAAATAAATGCTAATGTTTTATATGAGACTCTTAAAACAAAGCTCAAAGGTACGAGTATTAAAGACCAGTATGGCTTATATCATATTATCTTCTATTATTTTAAAGATCAGTTTAAAAAGGATAATAACGGTGGTTTAAATATTATTTTAAGAGAAGATAAAAAGTCCTATGGTGAGTTCATTGGATTTACAGAGGTAGTACCAAGATTACAGCAACTTATTAATAAACATATGGATCAAGGATATATTAAAATACAAGAATTCTTTGAGGAAATACAAAAAGAAGAGAGATTAAGTACATTTTTACATGACAATAAGTTAGTAGATAGCAAAGAGATTGGAAAAGTATTAATGCATGTAGATGATACTTTATTAGGCGATGAAGTATTCTTATATCGTACAAGTAGTCCTTATAAAAGTTTAGAAGAACTTATGGCGGCAGAAGTTGTATAGAGGTACAATAAAAATTATAGTGAGTATAAAATTATAGTAGGTATAAGTTTTGTATGGGCGTATAATGGATTTATATAGAAAGATAAAGATGATGCAGATAAGAGAGAGATTTCGTAAAAGGTGGGGAAACCGATGAAAGTAGTACCGTTTAATAGACCCAAAAGCATATGGGAAGTAATTGACGAATGTACAACAGAAGGTATACTAAATCAGCCAAAGGTAGAAGAAATATTAAATCCAATAGAAGAAGGCGAAATACGCATTTCAGCAGCTTTAGTAGACATCCTTTACAATAATGAAGGAATGGAGCAAAATGAATGTCAGGCTAAAGCTATTTGTAACTTAATTGAACAGATTAATGAAGGTCAGCTGATAGAATATAGACTAATTATAAAAAAGCTAAAGCAGATCAAAATAAGAGCACTAGGTCTTATTGGTATCTTAGAAAAGCATTTATCTAAAGAATGTATGACTAAAGAGATTTATGAGCTGTTTAAAAAAATCTTATTTGATACTACAGATAAAGAACTCTTTAAATTAGCTATTCAAGTTACTTGCTTAGGTAAATGGTGTGAAGAATTGCTTCCAAACTATGAAATTATTGGACAAGGAGAGGAATTTTCACGTTATATAGCTTATGCTTTTAATAAATGGATTGCCCAAAAACCTTTTAGAGAAGCAGCCTTTAGGGTATTAGATTTGAGCGTAGATTGGGGTGCTGTTTATTTCACAGAAGCATTATTACAGCAGAAGGAATTATTAAAAAATAAACAGTACCAACGAGAAATTCTAATAGGTGGCTTAAGACATAATAGTATACAAATGGAGATTAGTATAGAGTTGGCTACAACTTTAGATTTACCTCAACTATTTAAAATGAGCTTGGAAGATTATGAGCTTTGCAGATATTTAATCATGCTTTATAATTCATTGTTGTATGATACCATTCCAGATGGTGGAATTTGTGAAGCATTAGAAAATAGTTTAGTGTTTATTGAACGGTATCTAGAGTATCTAGAGATAATACCATTTGACATTTTAAAATTATTAGGAATTAAAGATGTGCTTGAGTTCATAAAAAATAGTGAAAACAAGGAGCTTATCATTGAAACTTATGATGGAGAAACTTATGAACATTTAAAGGCTCATGCACTTACATTATGGAAAGAGACTTATACGCTTGAACTTGTTCGAAAGTCATTAAAAGAAGGTGTCAGTTGCTATGCATGGTGCAGATTTATTAAAAAATATCATATTAGTGAATTAGTAGAAGATTGTAGAGCGTTATATGATGAGAAGAGCATGATTAACTGGCTAATAGAAGATATTTTAATTGATATGGGAGATATGGTGACACAGTATCATATTTATCAACTACTAAAGAAAAATGTGAATGATAAGGCAAGAGTAAATATAGCTTATTCATATATTAATCTAGTGAAAGATGTCTTTAAAGGAGAAAGTAGCATTATTAATACAATTAAAGTACTAGAGAAATTACCTTTTAAGGACGTAGCGGAGTTTAATATGCAATTATTAGGAGATTATAATCCACAAGTGAGAAGTAGAGCAATAAATGCTCTTAATGGGAGAAGTGAAGAAGAGATTAAGCAGCAAGAAGGGCTTGTAGAGAAGATTGTAGAACGTTTAGGTGATGGACCATTTTACATACGTAATGATGCATTGCAGCTTTGTAAAAACAAGAATATCAAGATTTCTAAGGTACAGGCTAAAGCTATTGAAATGAACTGGCAAAAAAGAACTGACGGCAATAGTGATGAGTTTATCGATACATTTATGAGTATTCAAGAAAGACCTATTAGTATTGTGCCAGTATCTAAAAAAATAAATATGTAAGTAAAAAGGAGTGAGTGATGGGGGTAATATCAAGCACTCCTTTTTAAATAATTTAACAGAAAAAAAGCATAGATATTATATAACTTAATATGGTTAATATATAATGGGAAAGGTAGAGAGAACATCTGTATGAGCTAATAGTGAATTGATTAAATGAGATTAGAAATTATACAGGATATTGATATAAGAAGTAGAAATAAGGAAGATGAGTATGATGACAGAATTTAATATTGAACAGTTTTTAATGAAATATCCATATGCTATGAAGATGATAGAGGAGAATAATATTAATATAGCGAATTTAAAATTGATTTATAAGGACTATATTAAGCATATGGATGCTTATCAAAATCATGGAGATTTCATAGCGAATATTTTACGTTCACAAAACAGCATTCATACGGTGAAGTCTAGATTAAAAGACCCAGATGGCTTATTGAAAAAGTTATTCGAAAAACAGAAGATCGCAGATTAAAATATGGTGATGATTTTCAATTTAATGTAGATAATTATAAAGACGAAATTAATGACTTGATTGGAATCAGGGTTATTCATATTTTTAAGGAACAATGGCGTGAAATTCATGAGTGTATTATGAATACATGGAAGGTCATAGAGATTACTGCTAATGTCAGAGAAGGGGATAATGTAGAGGTGTTTAATAATCTCAATATTGAGGTTAGATCAAGAGCTTCAGGTTACCGCTCTGTACACTATTTAGTAGAGTTCTATCCTACAAATCGTCGTGTCATTGCAGAGATTCAGGTAAGAACAATCTTTGAAGAGGGATATGGTGAAATTGACCATAGATTAAGATATTCACACATAGAGATTCCTGAGATTCTTAAATCGAATTTACTACTTTTTAATCGTATCATTGGAAGTGCAGATGAGATGGCCTCACTTATTAATACATTAAGTAAAGAATGGTGTGAGAAAGAAGTAAATTATCAAAAAATCATTGCACAGCAACAAGCTGAAATTGATAAATTAAGAGAACAAAATAAGCAAGAATAATAAGATATAAAAGATTAGTACTATACATATAATTGAAGAGAAAACCTTGTAGGAGGTATTGTATGGTACTAGCAATCACTTCAGATGGAAAAAGTGTTTCAAAAGAATTTGCAAAAACCAAAGCTTTTGAGGTATTTGATATACAAGGAGGTAGAGCAGGCAAGCGGATGCTAATAGATACTTCTGCGGGTATATCGGAAAATGATTTGTCATATATTTTACAAAATGAAGGTGTAGAAATATTAATATGTGGTTCTATTACATCTGAACATCAAAGAGAATTAGAGAACTATAAAATAAAGGTGATTACAGGTGCTAAAGGTATGACTAAGAATATTTTAACAGCATATATTAGAAGTATGAAAAGTTAGGTCACATAATAGATTTTAGAAAGGTACTGCAAAATTTAATTTTGTAGTACCTATTTTAATACTTGTTATTTTTGGGGTTATTTAAATAAAAGTATAACTTCCCTTTTAGTAGGAAAACTAAGGAGCAAGTCGCATGAGTTTATGTTATATATATATAATAGGAACTGGATCAGCCGGATTGTCAGCAGCAATAAATGCCAAGATTCGTAATCATAAGTTTATAACTGTTTGTAATAGGTTCTTTTTTTGATGCTGTGGATAGTGTGAGGGTGAAGGTAAGTGGTGTTGGTGAAGTAACTTCCGGCAAAGTAATATGAACTTCACCAATATTAACAAGTCCATAAGCATTTGGAGAAACAGAGAAGATACCTTCGTTTAAAATTTTTGCAGAAGATGCCAATTGCCAGTGAATACAAGAGGCGTGTGTAGAAACATGAACGCAGACTGACGTAGGAGCTGTAAAGTGCTCACTATAATTTGCCAGCAATACTTTGCTTGTAAACTGATCACCGGCCTCATAGATGTAACCACCAAAATCACCTAAGAGACCTTTTTCTTCCAGTCTATCACGGAAAACTTCTAGGTTCTTGGCTTTAATAGAGCCTGTGTACTTTTGAATCTCATCAAAGTTAGGGAAGGTTTCATATTGGCCTACCTCATGAGAGACTACAGGAATTTGTGGGATGAGGGCATCATTGATTTCAGAGAGAGAAACAGTTTTAACATCTGTCCCGTATTGAATTTCTATTGTTTGTTTAGTAGGTGAGGAATCATTCGAAGAATGAGCTAGTTTAGTTTGATAAGCCATGATTTCAGTAGGATGAATAGATTCATCAAAATTATAATGGGTACCAGGAGCCATAGTTTGAATAATGCCTTGAGGGGCATCACACATAGCATAAGAACTTCTAAAGAGACGGTCATGACTGAAGCGGACACCGCTAAAAAAGTCATCGTTTTCTAAGATATAAGGTGAAAATTGAAAGTTATTTGAACCTTGTACATAGAGATGATGAGAATCAAAGGCTTTATAATCGCCTAGGATTTTATTTAGAATAAACTGACTGTCCCATAACTCATTGCCTAAAGACATCATGACAAAAGAAGGATGATTCCCAAAATGACGTAGAATCCTAAAGCCCTCTTCAATGAGATAATCTTGCTCAGCTTGATTATGATTTTCTTCACCAGGTACAGTAATGGTTCCCCAAAAGGGTAACTCGGGCTGCATATAAATTCCTAATCTATCTGCAGCTTCGAAGGTTGCTTCTGGAGGACAACAAGTATGAAAACGATAATGATTGATGCCATAAGATTTAGCAGTTTCTAATGTATGGAGCCAAGACTCTAAGTCAGTAGGTGCAAAACCTGTGAGAGGGAAAATGAGCCCATCATGTTTACCACGTAAGAAGATAGGACGGTCATTAATCGTAAAATAATCCGGCGTTCTTTTAAAGTCACGAAGCCCGAAGGTGAGTTCATGTTGGTCTAAAAGAACATTATCCTGGGTACATGTTAAAGTGAGTCTATAGAGATTAGGAGAATGCTCGTCCCAAAGAAGGGCATCATCGCCTAAGGTATAAGTAATTTCAAAAGATGTATCACAAAAAAAGCATAATGTTTTTAAAAAGCTGTTTATTAAAGAAACGAAGTTCTATCTTACCTGTAATACCGTTCCAATTAGTCTGTGTATTTTCAGAAGTAAGATGCCCACCCTTTGTAGGATAATTGGTATTATCAACGCAAATGGTAAGGGTGTGTTTGCCAGGCGTAAGGGCAGAACTTACCTCATAAATATAAGGTGTACATAAACTGTTTTGTGTGCCAATAAGTAAGTCATCAATCCAAAGTTTCGTAACACGAGTACGTTCTAAATATAAAAAATACGCTGATGTGTAACGGCGTCTAATATTTCCACTTCTTTTCGAAACCATGCCCATCCAGCAAAAGCATATTCATCCGTGAGATAATGGATGTTAACCTCCTCATTAATAGGACCCTTCTTGGCATGAGAAGTTGTATTAGGCAGTAATAAGCGTTAACAACTATAATAACTACTCTAATAAATAGACATTAATTCTCTAGCATTTTTAAAATGACATTTACTGTGATTTTTAATTTATTTTACCAAAAATCAGCAGTAGATATGATAAATACCATAATAAAAACATAAATAGCTAGTAAAATAAAAGTAGAAGTAAAAGAAATGAGGTGGCAACTTGAGCATACTAGAAGATATTCGATTTGAAAGAAGTTTACCAAGAGAAAACAGAGAACAAATCTTAGCTAAGGTTGATCAATTTATACAAGCTTGGGAGAGTAATGCAAGTCCCAATGATTTAAATACACAATTTAGTATGAAGAAGGTTCGTGGTGATACAATCTTAAAAGAGGTTTGGAAGTTTAAGGTGAGTGATGGCTGTCGCATTCTTTTTACAAAGGCTAAAGATTTAAATATAGCAATAGAAGGCTATGAAGATGCTTTGATATTACTTAGATATTGTAATCATGATGAACAGATTACAAAAGCGAGACAAATTAGTAAAGTAATGCCTAAGGTAGAAGACTCTGAAGAATTAGCTGAGCAGATAGATTTAGAGGCAGATTTAGAGGCAGACAAAGTGGCAGAGGCTATAGATTATAATCCAGAAACGTCTATTACAAGGGTATTTAAACATATGCGTATTGAATCCCTCATGGACTTAGAAAGTTTACAAGGGATATATTACCTTAATAGAAATCAGAGGGAATGTGTAAATAATGATTATAGGCCACTTATATTATTTGGTAGTGCAGGAAGTGGTAAAACCACTATAGGTGTTTATAAATTAGTGGATTTAATAAGACAGAATCCTCATATTAAAGTAGGTTACTATACGTACTCTAATAGATTAAAGGAAACTGCTGAAAAGATATTTGAGACAGTACTCAAAAATGAACTTGAGCCTGATGAAGTAGAAGCCTATAAAAAACAGGTAGAATTTTTGTCTTTAAGAGACTGGCTGAAGGCGCAAACTTCAGTAGATTATATAGTTCAATATGATCAGTTTAATGAAGAATTCTTCGTGCCATTACGTCAAAATTGGTCTATGAATCCAGAGTACAAAAATGTGATTTTAAATCTTACAGCTTATGAAGCATGGAGGGAAATAAGAGGGCTTATTAAAGGGTATGCAGGAGATAATTGGAAACCGCAGCTTGAAGTATATGGACTTTTGTCAGAAAAGGAATATATGAGACTTAGTAGACAATATGGATTTTATACACCTGAGCAGAGTAAAGTTATTTATGCCTTGGCCCTTAAATATATTACATGGCAAAAAGAAAAGGGCCTCTTAGATGAAAATGATTTATGTAAGAAACTATTTTTACAGGAACAAGATATATATATGAGTAGTGATTATAGAGCTGAAACGAATACAGCTTACGAGGAAAAGTATGATTGGATAGTAGTAGATGAAGTACAAGATTTAACGGAACTTGAGATTTACCTTTTACAAACAAGGGTAAGTGAAGCTGGTAATTTCCTTTTAAGTGGAGACTATCATCAAACCATAGCACCTACTTATTTTGATACAAAGCGCATTATGACTCTTTTGGAATACTATAATTATCGTTATGAAGAAGATAAAAATCGTTTTGTCTTAACCTACAACTATAGAAATCCTAAACAGATTGTAGAATTAGCTAATCAATTAGCAGCTATAAGAAAGCAAATCTTTGGGAGAGATAAACGTAATGACTATAGTGAAGAAGTAGCTAGGTGTGAGCAAATAGGTAATCTATATACGTTGTGTCAAAGTCGTCAGGAAAAGATCAAGTTATTGAAAACAGCGGTTGAAAAGGCCTATGTATATATAGTAGTAGCAACCTTACGTGAAAAAGAAGAATTAGAACAGCAGCTTAATAATAAAATTCGTATTTTTACAATTTATGAAGTTAAAGGACTTGAGAATAAATATATTATTGGTGTAAATTTAATTAGCAGTTTAAAAAAACATTGGGAAAAGCTTTATAAAGCTTATGGACAAGGGCGAGAAACAGGGAATATTCGTTTGGATCATCCATACTTTTATCGTTATATGCTGAATTTGCTCTATGTGACTTTAACAAGGTCACAAGAAAGCTTATGCTTTATAGAAGATGAAGTAACAGCTGATTTTATGACAAAGCTTTTAAATATAGAAATGCAGCATGAGACTACATTTGATGAAGGAACATTTGATTTAAGCGAAGTTTCTAGTGCAGAAGACTTTTATATAGAGGCGCTAAAGTTTGAAGTAGCAGAAGATTATAAAAGAGCTTTAGCACAATATGAAAGATTACGTATGCCAAAGGCTAGATTTAGAGAGCATTTTTGCAAAGGCAAGCTGGCAGAAGAGACAGGAAGATTTCAAGAAGCTGCACAGCATTATGAAAAGGCTAAAGAATGGCAAGCTGCAGCTAAGGCTTATTATAAGGCCAAATCATATACGAAGTATTATGAGTGTTTCATTAAATGGGATGATAAACGTTTTATGAAAGAAGTTATATATAATAATGCGATTGATTATAATCAAAAAATTAAGCCATATTTAACACCTTATTTAAAAGAAAAGATTACTGTATTATGCATGCAATATTATATAGATAAATTACCTGAATATCATGAGGAACAAGAAAATCAGATTTTATGGGCAGAAGAAATAAGTATACAAGTAGAAAAAGTAGTAGCAGCATTGGAGGCAAAGAAATATGGATGAGAAGCAAATGGAAGAACTTATTGCAGGAATTCGTCAAAATGAAAGTCAGAGTCAAAGTTTAAGTGAAATCCTTATGCAATTTAGTGAGTCCTTTACAAGACTAATGGCGCAAATAGAGGATGTAGGTAGACTGAAGGAATTTAAAATAAGTCATGAAAAGATTGTAAATTTAGAAGCAACGCTATCAGAAATTAAAGAGGATATAGAACTCATTAATACAGCACAGTTGGATAGAATAGATGAATTAGGTAGAAAGTTAGAAAATAAACTAACGAATGACTTTAAAGACCAGTTGAAACATGAGTTAAAAACAGAAATTTTACAAGGCGTAGATCATATTATAGAAAGAAAGTTTATAGCTTATGAAGCAAACAGCCTTATTATTGAAAATAGAAAATATAAGATTGATGAGACACGTCGATTGATTTACCAGCATTTACTAAATAAAGAAAAAGATAGAATATATAGTATCGGAGAAAATACAATAATTTATGAAAATACAATAAAAATCCGTGGCATATTAAAGGGATATGATGAAAAGGAGCAAAGCAGAGTACTTGTTTATTTGGAAAATGGGGAAGTGCACATGATATAAAAGTATACTAATATTTAAATATCTAGACCTAATGCCCTAGATTCTAGGGATATGATAAAATAGAAATGAAAATACCAATAAATAATTGCAGGAGGAAAAGAAAGCTTTAGATAAAAAGGTGAATAAATTAACTATAGAAGAATATTATATTAGACTTCTAGAATGTTATGGTCAAAATGGAGAGACTTATAGGGAATTGGGATGGCAAGATGAGCTAATTAATAATATTAAAAATTCGACTGCTTATGCGGTATTACAAGATAGACTAAAAAAGGGTATAAAAAGCGATACAATTTATGGACTTAATAATCGTATAGTAGAAATCTATGCATATCAGCGTGAGCAAAATAAAAAGTATAGTGCCCTTAAACAAAATGTAGATTTATTAATGGAAGGTGATCCTGAAAATCCAGAGATGTCGATTAATATTAATCCATCTGGGGATATAGGAAACGGTTGGTGTGACAAAGCAAATACACTTAATATGGCTAAACGTGCCAAAGCATTGGGTAGGGATGTTATGATTGATTTCCATTACAGTGATACAGGGGCAGATCCAGCCAATCAAAAGATTCCAGCAGCATGGAGATAATAATAGTCTTTATAAATGGATGTTTGATGGGCTTAAAAATAATGGTGCAAGATATGATGTCATTGGTATGTCATTATATCCATCAACATCTAACTGGCAAACACTTGCAAACAACACATATAGTAATATGCAAAACATGGTTTCTAGATATGGTAAAGAAGTAATGATTTACAGCAGCACTTGAAGGTTTTAAATAAAATTAAGTGAGATTTAAAAAATAAACACGATTAAGTAGAAGTAGTTCTATTTAAAATCAAATAAAAGGTATAAAAGGTATAAGAAGTACTAACTTACATAGAAAGTGTGAGTTAGGACTTTTTGTTATATTTTAGATAAAGTTTACAGTGTGCTATCTTTGTGTTGCGCAAATAAATAAGCTGCAGCGGAAAGAAGCTGAGGATGAAAGAGAGTTTTGAAAAGACTTTTGAAATATGGTGGGAGAAGCTTAAGAATCTACGGAATAAATTTTGTAGAGAAACTCATTTAGTTGGCTATGACCAAGATGATTTGCAGCAGGAATGTTACTTTTTATTTAGACAAGCATGGGAAAGCTTTGATGAAAGTTATGGTGTTACTTTTGGCAGTTATTATAAAGTTAAGCTCCATGGTTGGCGGGCGAATATGAATCGGAAGGTTAATCAAAGGCAGACCGTGTTATTAGAAGATGAGACGGGTTATGAAGATGAAAGTATTGATATAGAAAATCAAACTATCGGGAAGATATTGTGTGAAAAAGGACTAGATTTTTAGATGAGACGGAGCATGAACTCATTTTTGCATACTATATAAGAGGAGAAACACTTAAAAATATTGCAAAGCGTTTGGAACTAAATTATAAAACTGCCGAAAATAGAAAGAGGAAGGCACTCGAAAAGCTTCGGAAAAGTTTGTAAAAAGGAGAGTATTACTATTTGATTACGGTTATAAGACGAAGACATTAAGATTATAAGGCAAAGTCATGATAGAGGAAGATAATACATAAATGATATGGTAGGATAAGAATAGACAATAAAGCTAAAGTCAAATAAATATAGTTAAAGATAAAAGGCATTAGAAGGAAAAAGGTGCTGAAGATAGATAGAAAATGGGGGATGAGTGAATGAAAAGAAATTGGTTATTAATGAGTCTTTTAATAATGGGAATAGGCACGAGTATATGGGCAGCACCCTTAGATGAAGTCAGCATTGTGCCTATGAATTATCAAAATAAAATTTTTACAAATAAAGAATATGTAGATCTAGGGCATAGAGCGTATAAAGTAAATAATGAAGGAAACACAGTTTATCTGCCTTTAAGATTAGTAGCAAAGTTTATTGAGAATGATGAAGAATTGTGGAATGTGAAATGGGATAAAAGCAAACCAGATGAAGTGGTTTTAGAATGTATGTATATGAATACATTTGGAAGTGCAAGATGGTATAATGGCAAATCTCAAATCATTAAATTAAAAGTAGGCAGCCAAGCATTTGAAAAGACATTTGTAGATGCAGATGGTACAAAGACTAAAGAAAGTGGTGAGCTTTCTCAAGCACCTAAAAAGTTTAATGGCAATGTCAACTTGCCACTTCGTGCTATAGGAGAAGTAATAGGAAGACAAGTACAATATAAAGATGGTCTAGTATTAGTAAGCGATAAGGGCATTCAAATAGAAGGAGATGAAGATGCTAAAGCACTTCAAATCATCAAGAAAAATTTAGGTGCATCAAAAGAGGATAGAGACAATTATGTGGGGATGGATGCATCAGTTAATTTTAATGGTATCAATTATTATGAAGTAACTAAGTATGATGAAAAAAATGAAAGTCATACAATAACTATTTATAGTCAAAAAGATCAAGGAAAGCCTCAGGTTATAAAGACCATTAAAAATACAAATGGATGTGAAGGTATAGTAGATTATGCGTTTTATTATATTGTGGAAAAGGGTAAAGGACGTGTTTTAGAAAAATTTGATTTAACAACTATGCAGGCACAAGTTGTTTGGCAGATTCCTAATAATGTAGATATGAGCTGGATTTCCAAATTCATACCTATGGGAGATACCCTTTATATAGCACTCATAAGGGGGATTTAACAATGGGGGGAGAGACATTATATAAGATTGAAAATGGTAAGAGCTCAGAACTTATTTCATGTCATCAATTTGGTGGGCTTGAAATAAGCGGTGATATGATTTATTACACAAGCCTGGAAAATATAATTGAGTTTTATAATATAGGGGCCTATAATCAAAAAACAAAAAAAGCAGTTCCTATAGGCACAGAGGGATATGCATATGATTTAGAAGTAGATGTAAGCCCTAGCGAAGAAGTAGGCATAGGTAGCTATGGCATTCAAGGGAATATACATATTAACAATGACAAATTATATATACTAGCATATAAAGTTGGCAGCAATGAAAAACAAGCAGTATGCAGTATTGACTTAAATACAAATGAACAAAAGAAACTTACAACACCAGCAACACATTTTTGGATGAATAACAATCACATTTATTATATTGAAGAAGCAACAGGCTTTGTAAAAGTCGTTGATTTAGATGGAAATGGAGAAAAAATATTAGTAAATGTACCTGTTCATAATGTAGAACTAAAAAATAACTGTCTCTACTATACAAAGAAAGGCACTAATTCTCTTATTGGAGAAGGACTTTACATTTATGGTTTAACAACAGGCCAAACAACTACAGTTAGTGAGAAACCAATTAAACAGTTTAAAGTATCAGGTAAACGCATTGGCTACGAAGTAGCCGGTTATGCACCTAGCATTTATAAATGGATGGATGGCAAAAATACAATGTTAGTAGAAGGCATTATTAGGAGCATTGATATAGGAGAAGGCAGCATAGGATATAGATTAGAAGGGGAAAAAGAAAATAGCTTTGTAAAGTATTAGTAGAAATTTATAAGGATTTAGAGGTCGCCAATCACAATATGTGATTGGCGATTTTTGTATGAAGTTGTTATAATAGAGTTAGAATATTTGAAATACTTGTTGCCGGGTTTAATTTATCAAAGGATAAAGAGAGGGGATACGTATGCCAACTAGACAATTGGGGCAATATGAGAAACAATTAGGTCCACACCAAAAAGCAGGAAAAAATAATCAAACGAATCAATTCAAAGTATCTCATTTAGAACAAAATGATAGATTACCCAGATATAATCCATTAAGGACTAATCATTTAAATCAGGAGAAAGCTGTTATACAGGGATATTTTAGAGTAAAGCCTGAGGAGTATGAAGTTACTAATACGACAGACAAAAAGATGTTTACAACCAATCATATAAGATTAGTACCTAATGAGGAAGCAGAGGTAATTAAGGCCTATATGGAACAAGAATATATGGGTAGACAACCAACTGGACAAGTACAGGGGCAGGCAGCTAGAGAAATTGGTCATAAGGAGCGTAAAAAAATAAAGAAAATATTGGATAAAGGTGGTTCTAAAACCTTTAAACATTTATTCGATGTAACAGAGGCATATCATGGAGCTTCAAATCCCGATTATAAGCTTCCAAGGCACATACCAAAAGAAGGAAGAATGGATTATTCACCTGTAGTAGATATGAAGTTTTATGGTAACAAAGTAAATTTATTTATGGACGAAGATTATCAATTTGCTATAAATGCAGAGACAACACAGCCTAAAGAATGCTATATGACTGCAGAAGCATTAACAGCAGCAAATCAAACATTAGCAGCAAATCAGGCAACATTAGATCTGCAATATAAAGTGAGTTTAAGATCAGAAGAAGGGAATAAGATTCATATTCAAAAGGATGGACAAACATATAATTTAGTGATGGTAAGACCTGATAAGCTTAATTTAAGACAACATGATTGTAAGGAGCTTTCAGGGGTAATTACTGCATCTAACAAAGCAAGTAACATGGAAGGAAAAAATCCAGCTACAAGGCAACAAGGAGATATATACGAGATACAAGGGAAAGAAGGAAAGGGACGTTTTATATATCACTTTGCAGCCATTGTGGCACACTCACGCCAAAATGATATAACCTTAGAAAATTATGCGAGATCTAAAGAAAAAAGTAGATGTATAGATGACTTATATAAACTTAATAAACAAAAGGAAAAGCTACAAGAGAAATTAGATAAAAAGAAGTGGAATAAAGAGGAAGGTAAATACACTCCTTTTTATCCTAAAGGAGGAGAAGAAAGAAATGCTATATTAGAGGAGTGGCGAGGGATAGATGCTCAAATAGGAGCAAAGAGTAGAGAAATGAATGTAGAATTTGCTAAATCATGGTATTTTAGTATATATGGTAATGCTCAACATACTAGTTTTCAAGATAAATGGGCAGCTTCAAGAACAATTAAAGGTGTAGATGAAAATACCACTTTAGATAATTTATTTAAAGTGAAATAGCAATGATTAAGCTTATCTTTATTTCAACCTTTTCAAGGGTTAATCGAAGTAATAAATAAGTTATTATACCTGTTATCATTTGAATCCTTGCAGCATTTTCAATATGTCCTAACGTTTTTTATAAAGCCATGCTATTTCTTCTGAACTATAACACATGAGATGAGTTACAAATGTAAGCTCTTTACCAAGGCGTACCTATGATAGTTGAACCTGCTGGTAATAACGGCTGAGCTTTGGTACATTGTGTGATAGATAGATCTATGGCTTCTTTAAATTTGGCATTATCCTTAAGACGACTTACGAAGTAAATTTTTTTTGAAGTATAGCTGTCAAATTTTTTATAGTCAATGTAGCTTTTATCACAAATGTAAACTGTTCTTTTATCTGTCATTAGTTCATCCATTTTTGTTCAATCATGACATGTTACAGTAGAAAAAATAATACGGTCAGGTAAACCTGTTGGACCATCCATACTTGTATGCATTTTTATACCAGCTTTTTTCTTTTGGAACTTTACTCAGTCATACTTTGTTTTAAATCACGAAGTCCATCATGTTCACAAATATGAAAATAAATCATACTTGTAAGGTGTTTATGTGTAAAAAATTTATTCTTTTTAAAATCGGTATTTAGTTTAACAGTATATTTTTGAAGTAATTTCCAATTGATAAGGCCTATAAATTTTTCGAATAAAGTAATATAATTGTCCATAGTCAGCTCCTTTGTGTTTGGTATGGTCTAATATATTAAACCTCAGGATGCTGGCTATTTTCATGTCTAAAATTATGGAAATTTAGCCTTTAACATAGTAACTGTTTTCATGTTAATGGAAATAAAAGTTAGTAACTAAATAACAATGAGCACAAGTATTATAATTAAAGAAGTGCCTGTACTAATATAATAAACTATAAACGTGCATAAATGCACCCAATTAATTACCAATAGATTAAAGGGATAATATTCCAATATAAAAGGGGATACCTTCCCCTATGCAACACCTCATTGTTTAAAAATATTTTAAATTGAAATCCCTTTTATCGCTTGTTCATAAATTCAAGTTATTTCAAGGCGTTTCACTTCATTTCTTTATGATTATGGTTTTTGTCGACTTAATTATATCAAGAGATGTCATAAATGTTTTTTATTTTGCTCAAAATCGTACTGGAAAATTATTGGAACTAATTTTGCACATTTATAGTAATAAAATTAACTGGAGAAAATATATTATGGAAAACTATTTAAAAGGATATGATGAAACAAATGCTTTAAGTATAGAGCATTATGGAAAGAGACTTATAGGAAAAACATTTAGTGATGTAGTTAAAATATATAATGCTCAAAAGTCTGAAGTTCATGAAGAAGAATACGCAAATAAGAAACGTAAAGGTGGTCTAGGAGAGCTTATAGAAGAGTACCATTTTCATTATAAGCCTAATAATGATTCAAAACCTGATTTTGATAAAGCAGGAGTGGAACTTAAAGTTACACCATATAAAAAAACAAAGATGGTAAGCTATCAGCTAAAGAAAGATTAATAATTACAATGATTGATTATATGAATGTTATAAATGAATCATTTGAAGAAAGTCATTTATGGGCTAAAGCACAACTAATATTATTAGTCTATTATTTATATGAGAAAGAAATCGAAGATAGATTAGATTATAGTATAGATTACGTAGCTTTATTTACACCACCAGAACAAGATATTCAGATTATTAAGCGAGATTTTGAGCTTATTAAACAAAAAATCAAAGAAGGTAAAGCACATGAATTATCAGAAGGAGATACTTTATATTTAGGAGCAGCACCAAAAGCAGCAACTTCTAAGGATAGAAGAAAACAACCTAATAGTGAAGAACTTGCTAAACCAAGAGCATTTGCATTTAAAAATTCTTATATGACATATGTTTTAAATAATTATGTCGTTCCGAATAAAGTGACATATGAACCTATTATTAAAAATAGAGTAGTAGATTCATTTGAAGAGTACATAACAAATAGAATCAATGAATATAAAGGATATAGCATTCAGGGGATAATAGATGAGTTTAAATTAAATTACAATAAAGATACTAAAAATTTGGGTGCTTTATTAGCCTATAGAATACTTGGGATAAAAGGTAATAGAGTAGCAGAATTTGAAAAAGCTAATATAGTTGTTAAAACTATTCGTATTGAAAATAGTAATAAAATCAAGCAACATATGTCATTTCCAGCATTTAAGTTTAAAGAACTTATTGAGGAGACTTGGGAAGAATCTACGTTCGGAACATATTTAAGTGAAACAAGATTTTTCTTTGTAGTTTATAAATTTGATAAGGATGGTGTATTAAGATTAGAAGGATGTCAATTCTGGAATATACCATATAGAGATTTAAATGAAGAAGTACGTAACGTTTGGGAAGAAACGAAACAGGTTCTTATAAATGGACTTGAAATTACAGTTAAAAATAATAAAAGGTATAATAATTTTCCTGGTTCATCACACAATCCAGTAAGTCATGTAAGACCACATGGCAAAAATTCATCTGATGTAGACCAATTGCCTGATGGTAGAATGTATCCAAAACAATGTTTTTGGTTAAATAATAGTTATATATTAAGTCAGTTAAATGAAGAATTCCTAAAATAATATTGCTGTAAAAATAGTGCCTTACATATAAACTCAAGGCTAAGGTCGTTCAAAAAGATAATTAAATATGTTATAATAACAGTTACGATAAAAATAAATGAATGAAAATAACTTTTATAAATATAAAATAAAATTTCGTAACGTTAAAGATTTAGGAGAACATATATGCCAATACCAGTAGTTGAATTGTTTGCGGGAGTAGGTGGCTTTCATGTAGGACTCTCACGTGCAAGTGAAGATTTTAAAGTTGTTTGGGCTAACCAATGGGAACCAAGCAAAAAATCACAACATGCATTTGAGTGTTATGCAAGTCATTTCCCAGAGACAGAAAGTATTAATATAGATATAGCGGAAGTAAATAATAATCCAGAAAAACATCCAATTCCACAACATACATTACTTGTAGGTGGATTTCCTTGCCAAGATTATTCTGTAGCGAGTACAGGAGCTAAAGGAATTGAAGGTAAAAAAGGTGTACTTTGGTGGGAAATTCAAAAAATTGTAGATAGACATCGCCCACCATTTATTTTACTAGAAAATGTAGATAGATTATTAAAATCACCAACAAATCAAAGAGGTAGAGACTTTGCAGTTATGTTAGGTTGCTTAAGAGACTTAGGTTATATGGTAGAATGGCGTGTTATTAATGCAGCAGAATATGGAGCAGGGCAAAGAAGAAGAAGAATATTTATTTTTGCTGCTCATGAAAGTACACAATATTATAAACAAGTAATAAGTGTAAAAATGCTTACAGGAGATCAAGAATATTTGAAAGAAAGAGGATTTTTTGCAATAGAATTTCCTATCAAAGAGACAAGTGAGTTTAGTTCTTGTGTATTAGATGGTGACTTGTTAAGTATTTCTGATGAATTTAGCTTTAGCTTTGGAGAATGTGGTGCCTTATTTGGAACACAAATTATATCTCAAAGATATAAACCAGAAGAAAAAGCACCAGTATTATTAGCTAATATTCTAGAAACCAATGTAGATGAAAGCTTTTACTTAGGTGAAAATCTAGCAGATTGGGATTACATGAAAGGTGCTAAAAGAATCAATAGAACTAGTAAAACTGGACATAGCTATATATTTTCAGAAGGAGCTATTGCATTCCCTGATCCTATTGATAGACCAGCTCGTACGATGCTTACAAGTGAATCTAGTAAAAATAGAAGTACACATGTTGTAAAAGATCCTGAGACAGGTAGATTAAGAGTATTAACACCAGTAGAGTGTGAGAGAATAAATGGATTTCCAGATAATTGGACAAATTCAGGTATGCCACAGAAATTTAGATATTTTTGTATGGGAAATGCTTTAGTTGTTGATTTAATTGAGAAAATGGGAAGAGAATTAAAACAAATAATAGAAATGGAAAAGAAGTCTTAAAAGACCAATGTCATTTAGTTAAGACATTGAACTTAGAATACTTCTTAAATACCCAAGTACTTAAAACGGTATTTGGGTATTTTTTATGTAAAAAAGCTTGACAAAATCTATAAAATTTGCGGCGAAGCTCCTTGATGATATATAACTTCAAGGAGGTATATTAATGACTAGCTACGCAACACAAATTAATGCATGTAGGTAAAACTAAATATGTAGAAGCAATTCTTTATGGGAAATTTCTAGGAGCATTACTTACAATGCCACTTTATGATAGTGTAGATCAAAGCATACTTAATAGTCATGGGAGAGGCGTAAGTATGTAAAGATTTTATACATTACTGCTTGTAGACTTATATCAATTCTATACACTAAAAAGAATCACACTACATACTTACGAGACGTTTTCTAACTTAGTTCAAAGAATAGAAAAGTTGGCTTTGCATGAAAAAAGCTTAAGACAAACTACCTATTTTAAAATAGAAGGTTATTTAGAACAACTTATTGTTGCTGGAAAAACTTAGTCTTAAGTTAACGATTATGACAATTATATCTGAAATGATTTTAACGCAATGACAAAAATTTACAAATCCCTGTAAAGTATAGTATGATAGATACAAATAAATTTGATATTGAATATTGACCAGATTTATAACTGAGATAATTTTATAATTTTTATCCCTTGATTTTACAATGTTTATATTGCATATAAAAAACAG
The DNA here is from genome assembly GCF_001311925.1 of Cellulosilyticum ruminicola JCM 14822. Lineage (GTDB taxonomy): Bacteria > Bacillota > Clostridia > Lachnospirales > Cellulosilyticaceae > Cellulosilyticum > Cellulosilyticum ruminicola. Next base: position 27,127 of record NZ_BBCG01000022.1, on the reverse strand, counting down.
CCTACCCCGATTCAATATACATTTTAAGCAAATAATCCACATCGAAAGGAGTAAACTGTTAAATATGTATCGACAACAATCTTTAATTACTTTAGACGAATTTTACGAATTGAAACCTCTTACTAAACTTGAGGCTATATTGACTTTTATTGATTTTACATTTTTTCTTGAAATATACCCTGAATCTTTTTCAAGACGAGGTCCTAAAGGCTATTCTAAAAAGCAACTTCTTATGGTGCTTATTGCTATACAAGTAAAACATATTTCAACCATTAAAGCTCTCGTTCATTGTTTGAAATCTGATCCTATATTTAAGCGTTCTTTGGGTTTTGAATATATTTCTAAAACTTCTAGTGCAGCAACTTTTACGCGTTTTATTAAAAAGCTTTCTGAGACAGATATTTTAGAAAGAACTTATAGAAGAATGATTTATAAAGCTAACTCTCTAGGACTTATTGATGCATATAACTTTTCCTAACTGGGGAGGTAAACTTGACACTAATGGTAACTTTATTAAATGGTTTGGTTGGAAAATGCATGCATTAGTTAATACTGCTAGTGGTATTACATTATCGTACATGATTACTTCAGCTAATGTAGCCGATATAGATATGGCAGAGCCACTTGTACAAAAATTAAAGGAAGATTGTGAAGAACTATTTAAACCTTCATACTACTTAATGGATGCAGGCTATGATAAACCTGAACTTTATCAGGTCCTCTATGAAAAATATAATGGTCAAGGCATTATTCCTATCAATTGGAGAAACACAAAAACACCACCAGAAGGTATAAACTTTGAAGAACAGCAAGTATGTGCTATAAATCATCCATACGTTTACGGCGGAAATGATAATGGTATAATACGCATTCTATGTCCACATACTTGTGGCAAATGTTTATGTGAAATGGGTTCTAATTGGTGTACAAGTACATCAAGTGGTTATATAGGAAAAGTAAAGATAAAAGATGATCCACGATTTATAAGTTCACCATTGTTGTATTGCTCTGCTTGCGTCAAGATTAAACACCTAAGGCAACTTTTGAATTATGAAATATCCTTATATATGAAGTTAAAAGAATAGATACAGATTATTTCTTAGATGAATAAATGTAGGTTAGATAAAAGGGGAGTAAATAATGTTTTCATTGCCACATAGTAGAGAAGTAGATACGAGATTATTCGCCAATGTATTGGATTATAGTACACAGAGTGCTAGTTATAAGCCTTTATGGTTGGGTGGAATTTTAGCGGAAGCTATAAAAGGTAAGAAAGAAATAACGTTTAAAGAAATTGCTTGTCATATGATTAGTAAAGCTTGGTATCCTATTACCCATTGTAAACTAAGTTTTGGAACGCAAGATAGTTTGCCAAGGATTGTAAGTTGCATACGAGAAAAGTATGATATTAAACCAGATGAAAAGATTGATACAATATACAGAGCTATTTATAACATACAAGATAAAGAGATTATTAAACAAATAAATGTGCTTTATAATATGGTACCTTATCGTTTGTTATCGCCGTTTTATGAAATAGGTTCTAAAGAAAACTTTAATAAGAGAATGAAAGAACTAACTAGTGAAGATGAAAATGCCTTTTATACTTTTGAAGATAAACAAGGTAGAAAGTGTATTTGTCTAGGTGAGGCATGGCATAAATATTTAAATGATAATCAAGTCATTATTAGTGCTTGGATAGAATATAGTCTTATCTATTTTTTACAAAAGAAAAATCCTAATGTACCAGCTATTCCACTTAAAATATCACCACCAGATAAGAGAGATTTAGGAGATGCAACGAAATTATGGAAGTATTTTGGTGCTCAAAAAGGATTAAACGATATCTATGTTAATAGACCTTTTACGGAAAAAAATATCGCAGAATATGGTGGTTTAAGTATAGATCATTTCATTCCATGGAGTTTTGTGCTTCATGATGAGATATGGAATCTAGTACCAAGCTTTAAAAATATTAATAGTTCTAAGAGTAATGCATTACCTAACTTAGATGTATATATGAAAAACTTTTGTAACTTACAATATGAACTATTTGATTTTGTAAGAAGTGAAGAGCATGAAGGCAAACAAAAAGCTATGCTGAATAAATTGTTAGAGGATTATGTGCATATTATGCCTTCTAATTGGGATAGTACCAAAGCTTGGTATCAAATAAGCTCAGATAAGTTTAAAGATTGTCTAAAGAATACAATCATACCATTATATCAAATAGCATATAATCAAGGTTATGATATATGGGAATGTAAAGATAGGATTATATATAATGATTTAATACATACTCAAAATACAGAAGGATATATAGCTGAGCAGATAGAATCTAGTTATATGAAAGGAGTAAAGAAATAGATGGAAAATTATTACAACGAAAGCGCTAAAGACTTTTTTGAAGGAACAGCTTATGTAGATATGACTGCAAACTACAAAGACTTTTTAGCTAACTTACCTCAAGGTGCAAAAATATTAGATATTGGCTGTGGATCAGGAAGAGACAGTCTTAGCTTTAAGAAATTAGGCTATGAAGTAGTTGCTATGGATGGCTCTATTGAAATGTGTAAGCTTGCTAGTGAACATATTGGACAAGAGGTAGTGCATATGCAATTTCAAGAGATAGATTTCCCTTGTATATTTGATGGTATTTGGGCTGCTTCTTCGTTACTTCATGTACCAAGCAGTGAAATAGAAATGGTACTTGGTAAACTAAAAGTATGTTTAAAAGATGAGGGTGTGTTTTATGCTTCATTTAAAAACAGCGAATTTGAAGGAGAAAGAAATGGGCGTTATTTCTTAGACCTGACAGAAGATAAGGCAAGAGCGTTGTTTACAAAAGTAGGCTTTAAAGTAGAAAAGATGTGGATTACAGGTGATGTACGTGCAGGGCGTGGAGATGAAAAATGGGTTAATATACTCGTAAGAAAGTAAATCTAGAAATTAGGAGTATGAAATATGCTTAGATTTAAGCAATGAATTTAAAGCATGGTTAGAAATTAATGCAACAACAGCTCAACAAAGTGTAACTAAATATTGTGCAGCACTTAAAACAGTATCTAAGCATTTAAAGGAATGTGTTAATCATGATATCGATATCTACACTATTGATGATAGTAATCATATTTGTAATATTATCACATTATATAAAACTAGAGATGTTTTAAAAGCAAAAGATAAAGGAAATATGTATACTGCAGCATTAGGATGGTATAAAAGTTCCTTGTAGATAGAGGTAAGAGTTCGAATGAGGGAGCCAATGAAGATATCACCTATTGGTTTGCTGGAGCTAATTATGATGGTGAAGATTTAACGCAAGACTTTATAGACAACAATATTTATGCCATTGGATGGGTGGGGCATAGTTTAAAGAATATTATCGGTGACCCTGAAAAAATGAAGCAAATGTATGAAGATGAAGAACTTAATAATAGTGGGACTACAGCTTTTGATAATTTAATGCTAATCCAAAAGGGTGATAAAATTGTCCTGAAGAAAGTTTACACTGAAGGTGAGGGGCATTCTAAATCGGTTTTAGAGATTAATGCTATAGGTGAGGTTCTGGGTAATGTGAGAATGAGTTATAAATATAGCCCGGTTATAGACATACTATTCCTGCGAAGTGGACTAAAATTGATAAGCTTAAAACAAGAGGGGGCTATTGGGGTACGTTAAGCCGTTGTTTAAATGAAGATAGGATTGAAGAAGTATTTGGTGATGGAAAAAGTATTGTATCGCCAGAAGTTGAACGTGTTGGTTTATATAATCAAGAAGACATTGACATGATTTACGAATATATCACAAATCAAGGCCTTACTTATTCTAAGGAAACTATTTATAATTTTTACCTCTCCCTCAAATCCAAACCTTTCACCATCCTAGCCGGTATCTCAGGCACTGGTAAATCTAAACTTGTCCGCCTTTTCTCGGAAGTAATAAGTGCTAATTTTACTTTGATTCCTGTTAAACCGGATTGGTCGGATGCTACCGAGCTTTTGGGTTATAAGGACTTGGAAGGTGAGTATTAGGTTGAGAAGTTAATTAAGATTAATGAAATCTTAATGCCTTGTGGTTTAGAGTTTGCTTATCGTATAAGAGATGAGATTGTATTTTATATGGTTTATAACCAACAATATGAACTTTTAAGTGAAGAGGATGCCTTTGATTATCAGGTTTTACAAAAGGTTTTACCACGTATTAGTGGGACCAGTAGACAGGTGGAAGATTTATTAATTAAGTTATTAGATTTCTGCACTGTGACAGAGCTAAAAGAAAAGGTTATTGCAGAAGAGAGAGATGAAGTGCAAATTAGAGAAAGTGCGATTTATCCAAAATCAGTGAAAAAGCTGCTTCAAATGTTGAGGAGGTGTGAAGATGGCTTTACTTCTTTCTGGTAGAGAGAGCTTATCGAAATTATTACGCCTTATTTTGATTTCTATCTAAAGGGAGAGTTAAGAAATTTTGCCAATACTAAAGTAACTAGGGAAGATTTAGCTGTTTATAATGTAAGCTGTAAAGATGAAGTTGAGATTAATATTGCAAATGTAAATCATAGTGTAACCCGTCAATTTTATAAAGAATATGCGCCGCAATTTTTTGAGCAAACGAATTATCAAGTGATTATAGAAGCAAAAAAATTAGAGGCAATAAGCTTTGATTATGATAATTTACGTATACGTGAAAAGGTAGGATCAGTAGGGCGAAATTACTAACAGGTATTATTAATTTTCACAATGAGATTGGGTTAACGGAGTTACGTGTTTTAGTGAATAATCAGGTGTATTTAAGGTTGACATTAGAAATTTATCCTCAAATCTCTAATAAAGATATTACAGAGTTTTATGAGTACTGGTGCTTTATTAAGTTAGGTGCTATATTAAAAGAAAAGCATGAACTCATTAACACTAAGGCAAGTGGTTATTACAGAGATGGATTAAGCGCCCCCTTAAAAAAGGGGCACAATCTACTATAAGTTTTAAACATCGTGTAACAGGTGAAATATTTACACTAGCTTATAACAAAGCGAATAAAACACCTACATTACCTCAAAAGCCGGATAATATATTGAGCTTAAAAAGACAAAGTGCAGACAATGATAGAAGTACCTAGAGAAGAAGATATTAACACCATGCATTGTTATCGAGATGCCAGAGTTTATGAAAATAGCTTAGGCGAATATGAACGTAGTGTAGTAGGTGTACCGTTTTTGCCTTCGAATACAAGTTTAGTAGAAGATTTTTTAGAAAGCTTAGTAGATAGTATAGGTCAAATCGTAGAAATACAAAATCAAAAAGATATACCAAGGGGAAATCATTATGAGAATGTATACAACGCAATTACAAGAGTCAAAGACCAAACAAGAAGCACAAACTAATTCTAATTTAAGCAGTCATAAATGCTATAAAGTTAATGCAGAAAATGAAGTACCAAAAACATTCAATCCATTATCATATTCAAAAGGGAATATGCAAAAATATCCTATTCAACGACTTGTTGATTTAGAAGCTATTCCTAATAGAGAAGATAAGGACACAATGATACCTAAGATAAAGGCGTATATTGAAAGAAATAGAATTGGAACCATATGGAAAATAGCTAATGAGGCAACAAATAGTGAGGTTGCTCGATATAGAGTGTTAAGCAAAGATATAGAAGCTATTAGAGGTGAAATTTCCAAATTAAATAGGGATGAGAAATTAGAGATATCAAAAGTACTGGATTTATTAAAAAGTGTAAAAAAACGGGTGTATAAAATAACGAAAGAGGAAGATAGGATAGCAATTCTTAAGGCGGCAGGAACATATAAAGGAAAGGATAAAAGTACGCTTAACGACTATGTAGAAAGTACCTTAGAACGTAAATTAGCTAATAAAGTATATAACGTTATTAATGGAATTTATGATGGAGAGGCAGTAACAAAAATTCGTAGGCAGTTAGATGAAAGAGTAAATGGAGTAGCCAATATAAATCCACAACTTATTGCACATCAAAGTATTACAAATCCAAAAACTACAAATTCAACAGGTGCTTCTGTGGGACAAATAGGTACAAATATATTTGATTATGCGAGTATTAAGCAATATGCTCAAATGCCGGATGTAAATGAAAGATTAAAAAGTTTAATTGCATTAGCAGAGGATGTAACTTGTTGGGTAAAATATGGTGGTCGTGAAATAGATACTAGATTGCCATCAAGGAAACAAAAAGGTGACCAAAGTGAGAATCAGTTTGGCGCACTGCGTTCAATTCATCAAAATATATTAGAAGTATTACCAGTAAATACTAATAATGTACATATTTTAGGGGGAGGAAGTTGGGAAATATGGAGCCACAATATACAAACTAATGATGCTGTTCATGGAGATAATAATCCAAATAGATTTTTAGAATATACCTTACATGGCATGGATAGAATGGTATATGATACAAAAAGTTGTATTGCTTATTTTTCAAATCATTATAAATTTTTAGATGTTAATTATACTGAACAGAGTCAAAACTATGGGGAAGGTAATGGAATCCAAAGTCCATGGTTTGGTATTGATATGAGCAATTATTAAAAGATAGAGGGAGTAGCTAGTGTGATGAGTCACAGCTATTCCCTCTATTTATTTATATGTAAGCGTCAATTCAAACACGCCTACAAAAAATACGCCACTGTTAGTATACTTTAACTAGCTTTGTGGCGTAGCTGGATTTTTACCTCCGCAGATGATTACTAGTTCTTTTCTGATTTCTTTTTTCATCTCTGTTAAAGGTGAGCCACAAGTAGCATATACATTTTCTTTTTCTGAAAGCTTGTATTCAATTGTTTCTATAGGAAGTGTATCGAATTTAGTACCTCTTTTGTATTTATTTGTGATTTTAAATAACATATTTTGGGTATATTTAAAGATAAGGACAAGTAGAATTTAAAGATAAGAGTGTGTAAATAGAGATTAATAGATATAGGAGAAAATGCCATATGAAGAACTATATGACTTCGCTTAAAAAGCGTTTAAGATACTTTTTTGAGCAAAATCATCAAGTTTATATTTGCCAGATTGATTATAAGAAAGAGCCTTTTGTCCATTTTGGAGTATGTGATTTAAATGCTCCTTATGAAGAGGAGTATGAACTAAGGCGTGGAATCTTTGCAAGGAAGCTTGCCAATGGTGTTAAGACGTTTATAACTTATAAGAGCGGAGAATATTGTACTACAGCCTATAATATGTTTACAGATCACGAATGGATGGTCATTGTATATAGACCTAGTTTCTGTAGCCTTATGCCAAGAGATGAGATGCTGAACAATTTATTTATATGGGTAAGCTGCGCCGTAGAAGCTACCCAAAAGATTACAGAAGATGAATATAAAAAAGGAAAGTTGAACCTAGAACAAATGAATGCCAATATTCGACATACTAATATAGCTCAATTTGAAATCGACCAGCTAATGAACCAATATTGTAATAATAATATATAGTATATAAGTACCTTATTGTATGGTTTTTTATGATGAGTGGAAGTTTATATTAAATTCATTTATAATAAAGATATATAAAACATATAATACGACTTAAAATAGACAACCATATAATAAGGGAGCGAAAAATGAAAATAAGTAAGTTTTTTAATAAATTAGGTGTACTAGGTTTAGTAGTAGCTTTAACTTTTCTTCCAGGGTGTACTGGTGAGGCGCAAGCTTTCAAAGAACAGACAATATCCAATAATACAGTACAAGTAAGTCAAAATGTAACTGAAGACAAGATAGTAAGTCAGGGAGAAAGTGAGATTCACTTTATTGATACAGGGAATTCAGATGCCATTCTTATCGAAAACAATGGTGAAGCCATGTTAATAGATGGGGCAGATAATGAAGATGGCGAATTCATTGTAAGTTACTTAAAAAGTCATGGTATTACAGAACTTGAATACATTATTTCGACCCATCCACATGCGGATCACGTAGGGGGATTAGATACTGTCGTACAAAATATACATATCAATACGGTATTTGTAGCAAACGGCGATGCGGATACAAAGGTATATAGAGATTTTATCAATGCAGTTATGGATAAAGGGTTAACACCAAGTGTACCATTAGAGGATAGTCAGTTCCCATTAGGGGGAGGTTATTTCAAGGTAATGAATACGGATGGTGGTAGCGATACAAACAATGAATCTCTTGTTGTTGAATATATTAACGGTGAGGACAAAGTCATTCTTATGGGGGATGCTGAAGAAGAAGTAGAAAAAGAAATCTTACCGAAAGTAGAACAAGTAGATTTATTAAAAGTAGGACATCATGGTTCTAGAACAAGTACTTCACAAGCGTTTTTAGAAAAGGTTAATCCAATATATGCCGTTATTACTTGTGGAGAGGGGAATAAATATGGCCATCCACATCAAGAAACATTAGATAAGCTCCAAGGAATAGAAGTACATAGAACAGATAAATGTGGTAGTATTGTGTTTAAGTCTACAGGATACGGTATTACAACAGACTGTGAACAAGGTACAGAAGGAACAAAGAAGAAATCAGAGATTAATATGAGTGAAAAGCAAGAAGCAGTAGAAAAGCCAGCTTCACAAGATAGTAACAATGGAGAAGAAACTGCACCTAAAGAAGAAGTTGCACCTAAAAAAGAAGCTGCAACTAAAAAAGAATCAGCAGAGGTTAAAGATAACGTTTCAGATAAAGGCGAAATAGTATACTGGACACCTAATGGCAAAAGTTATCATAAAACAGATGAGTGTTCTACACTTTCTAGAAGTAAAACGATTTTAAGTGGTACAATTAGTGAAAGTGGAAAGATAGACCCTTGTGATCAGTGTTACAAATAGAAACTATTAAAAATAAATACGCTCAAAAGGCTATGTACTAGAAAGTAGTACATAGCCTTTTGTCATGCTATAAATAGGCATGCACCTATGAGATAAGCGTAATATTTTTCTATAAATAACGGGAAAAAGTAGTGGGGATGGATATAATAGGAGGTATATGAATAAGAATAAAACAATGGAGGGAATAGGAAAGTAATGATGAATTATTATAATATGAATGCTCAGGCATTTTTTAATGATACTGTAAATGCGGATATGAGTAAGCAGTATGAGGATTTTTTAAACTTGCTTCCAGTAGGCAGCAAAATATTAGATGCGGGCTGTGGTTCAGGACGAGATAGTTTAATCTTCATGAATAGAGGATATGAAGTAGTAGCTTTAGATGGTGCCATAGAAATGTGCCAATTAGCAGGACAGTACATTGGACAAGAAGTGGTGCATATGCAGTTTAGCGAAATAGATTTTACCCCTATATTTGATGGGATTTGGGCATCAGCTTCATTATTGCATGTCCCTAGTTATGAGCTAGAAGAAATATTAAAGAAGCTAAAAAAAGCCCTAACGTCACAAGGTATTTTATATGCTTCATTTAAATATGGTGACTTTGAAGGAAAAAGAAATGGTCGTTATTATCATGATTTAAGTAAGGTAAGCGCAAAAGAATTATTTTCAAATCTAGGTTTCAAAATCCTAAAAATATGGATAACAGGGGATCTCCGAGAGAAACATGCAGCTGAAAGCTGGCTCAATATACTTATACAAAATCAATAAAATATAAAAGGACTGTCACAAAATAACATTTTCTAAGACAGTCCTTCTATCTCCTCTAAGGTGTCCAAATACTAAGCTGAGATAGTGGAGATCTAGAGGGAGTCTGTGAAGTCGTTTCACGATACGCGTAGGAAAGTAAGGTTGCATCTCGAATTTTCTTGTCAATGAATGGATGTGGTGAAATAGTATTTAAAATTATTTGATTTTTTAAGATGACCTCGTGTGATGAGTAAAAAGAAATTGCATTGTAGTTAATATAGCCGAAGGTAAAAGCATGACCAGGGGTGTAAGGATGTGGTTTGAATTTAACTGGTATGAAGATAAGCTTGTCTGTGATGAGAAGTGGCAAGTTAGTAGCAGTATTTAAGATTTGCTTGCTCCAATTATGTAAGGCATCTTTGTTAAGTTTAGCAAGGAAGTAAAGCCTGCGTGCATATTGAGAAACATTTAGAGGTACAAATTCTTTCGTGGTGTCAGAATAGATAATGCAGGTACGACAATTTTGGTCCATATCATAGTGAGGAAAGAATGCATCAATATCTAAATAATTCACTTGTATCAACTCCTTATTGTTGTGTAAATATTATTCTTTCCACATAAATTCATATTTTTTTTATTATCTAAGTAGGCATATGTAAGTAATTTGGCACTTACTATTTTTTTATCAATGTAGGAACATGAAGAAAGTGTCGGTAATATATTTTGGCTTCTTAGAACAATTTTCGAATCTGTATAACTTGCAATAGAACCTAAATGAACATAACCGTAGCTGATTTCATGAACGGCATCTTCTGTCTGAAACTTAATAGGTAAAAAGATGTTGAGATTATCAATAATAAGAGGCATATGATGTTTAATGCCAGTTACTTTCGAACTCCACAAACGAATAGACCGATAATCAAGGCCTACATCACATAATAAATGAGACACAAATTGTCTCATATTATATGGCGAATATTGTTTTGTGCCATTACTTAATAAAATACATGTTTTTGCACTGCTATCATCCTTATGACAAGGAAAGAAAGCTTCAATCTCAAAATATTTCATAATATCATCTCCTTATAACAAAATAGAACACGTGTTCGATTTAATAAACTAAGTATATAGCAATTTACAGAAGATTACAATACAATTAATTGAAAATTATATAAAAAAATATAATATTTAATACTGCCCCATGGTACAATGAAAAATGTAAGTTATAGGGCAGTAAAATGGAAAAAAATATAATAGGAGGTTATGAGATATGGAATTATTAGAAAGAGCAAGAGTTCAGTTCAGTGCAGACCGTTTTGCTACAGAAGTAACAGGAATTACAATTGAAGCTGTGGCAGAAAACTATGCGAAATGCCAGCTTGTAATAGAAGATAAACATATGAATGCAGCCCATGCAGTCATGGGTGGTGCTATATTTACATTAGCTGACTTTGCTTTTGCAGTAGCGTCTAATAGTATGGGACGTTTAACGGTGTCTATGACAAGTCAAATTACATATTTAAATACTGCAAAAGGCAGAGTATTAATTGCTGAAACGAATTGTGAAAAAGCTGGTAAACGTACTTCATCTTATACCATACATATTACAGATGAATTAGGGACTAAAGTTGCTCAAGTAGCTATTACAGGTATGCATTTAAATTAAAAAGATGTATTTAAAGACAATAAAATAAGCACAACTTCTAGAATAGGAGGTTGTGCTTTTTAAATTTGTCAACATAAGGGGAAAATTAGTGATCACGATTATTACGAGGCTTAGTAGAAAAGACAATGAATTTTTGAATGCACTCATTACCACGGGCAATGGTAAGATGGAAGATATCGAAATTCATTCGGGCTGTGCGAGAGCTACCACTAAATAAAACGCAGTTATCAAAGAAAAGATAATTACCTAATTGGCCAGCGATTAAAAGTGGTGTCCCATTGAAAGAATGGTTTTTACCATTGTAATCAATTGATGTTAATTTATCACAGGATTTAAGTGGAAGTACGGAAGTGACATAGTGAGTTGGATTAATATAGTTAATATGATTTGATCGCATAGCTGCTAATGGTGTACAGTTTTTGCACTGGGGAATAATAACGCCGAAAGCGAAGCCTTGCCTGCTATCTACAATGGTAGTCTTTGCAGTGACTTGGCAAGGAGATTGGGTAATAAAAACACCAGCAGAAGTGCTTTCTCTGGAAGAGGTGTTACCTACTTCTGTAACAGTACGCGTATTTAAACCGCTGATACTAGGTGTGCCAGAAGTGAAGCCACTTAAAGAGGGTATTTCTTCAACTAATTCCCAAGGTGAGCCATCTGTTGTGACTGACCAAACTTCAGGGGAGAAGTTAGAGTGTTGTCTTGTAATGGCGGCATCAGCTGCAATGATGAAATAATCATTTATAATATCACCATAAGTATCTGTAACGGTAATATTGCGAAGTGCAAGTGTGACGTTGAGTTCATCGCCATTTACAGAGGCGTTAGTCATATAAAGTGCCACATGACCTGGAATACCTGTATATGCAGTATTTCCAAAAGGGGATGCTGTAGAAGTTGGAATGGTAGTCCCTTCGAATTTTATTTGATTAAGAGAAGTGGTATTCCCTTGAGTAGATAAGCATAAATCAAAAGAAATAAGATAGCCGCCTGTAATAGCATTTGTTACAGTTGCTGTCGGGGAATGTTGCGATAAGGAAAGTAGGGTACCAAAATCAATCCAACCAATGTTAGATGCCAGTATACCTTTACTATTAGAAGCAGCATATTGAACTTGTAACATAAGGAACCTCCTTGAATATAAGTTACCTACTATATAATATTCAATGCTAGTGTAACAGTCCCTTGATTTTTAAGAATTACTAGATAAGGAAAAAATTTTAATAAAATAAAAGGTATTAATGAGGTATATTTTAAGAAGTACTTACATAATATACAACATGTACATATTTAATATTATGTCATGAATTTCAAGGTATAGAGAAGATTAGTGCAAAGAGAGAAAGATAAGAGAAAATGGTGGAAAAACTTAGATTTTTTAAAAGGAATGATATTAAATGTAAAAAGATAAAAAGAGAATAACTCACAAAATTTAAAAGCCATCTGTGGATTTTCGCAAATGGCTTTTAAATTTTGGGATTTTCCTCAAAGTTATACACAATCTTGGGATAAGTTCTGTGATTTCTGTGGAAAACACAGAAACTAACAATCACAGCCTATGGATAACTTCTGCGAAAATTGTTTAAAAATGTGAATAACCTATAAAATATAAAATAAATGCACACAAAAGTTATACACATATTCTTGTGGAATAACTGTGTATACTGTGGATAAGTTTGTTTTGTTACTTTATTAGTTGTGGATAATGTTAAAAATACTCTCGAATAAAGGTGGAATATAATTCCCCTTTTAATTGTGTCCAAATTTGTAATTATAATGTATAGAAAATGAATATACAAGTAAAAATTTAAATAAATAGTAGAAATAGGTATAAATTATTTTGGTTTAAATCTTAACTATAAAATAATATGGTTTTAGTTGCATAACAGAGAGAACATGGTATCATTAATAAAGTAGATTTGTTGGAACATAAAATCAAGGGGGTGCCATCATGTCAATTGAGATGATTATGCAATATATGTATACAACACTTATGGTGGCTTTACCAGTATTTATAGGTGTGGCTATTTTACGTGTAATTCGTTTAGAAAAGAAGAAGAGAACATATCATTTAACTTGGAGCAGAGAGCTAGGTGTACATTTTTTTATAATGTATATAATTAGTCTTTATGAAATCACAGCCATTAGATTTGGACTTGGATTAAGTATGGAGAGTATGATAATGCGCGAAACGAGGGTTAATCTAGAGCTAATGAAGGTTTTGATAAAATGGTTTCATTTAGGCATTTGGTGGCATCTTTTTTATAACGTAGTAGGTAACTGTGTATGGTTTGTGCCATTGGGGATTATGGTACCGACTTTGTGGAAAGAGACAAGAAGCCTTTGGAAGGTTACGATAATAGGGATGATTACTTCAATATCTATTGAAGTACTACAGTATGTATTATGCACGGGAGTAACTGATATAGATGACGTCATATTTAATACATTAGGAACAATTATAGGATATTGGATTTGGAAGAGAATTTATAATATGTTTAAGAAAAAATAGGGCTCATGTGTATATATTGCATGAGTCTTATTTTTTTGGAAATCATAAATCAATGGATGTTAAATAAGGTAGGTAATATAATGAATATTCGGCAAATGTTTAGGCATGATTTAAAAAGTATTTTTGTAAATGAAGGAGTGTTTCTTCTTATTCTTTTAACACTTATTTTGCCCACTATATTTGTAAGTTTTATAATCGGAGCGAATCAACAGCCAATGGGTGATTTGGAGAAGATTAAAGTGGCATTAGTTAATAAAGATCAAGGTGGCATTATTAATGGGATAGAAGTAAATATAGGGCAGGAAATAGTAGAAAATATTAAAAATGCTGAGGGTATAAGCTGGCAGATAGTTACTTATGAAACTGCACTCAGGGAAACCTTAATTGGACGTTACTATGGACAGATAATTATTCCAGAGGATTTTACTAATAAAGTTGCTACACTAGATACAGCACAGCAAGAACTTCCTAAGGTGCAATATGATATGAATTTTCAAGAAAACATTTATGCACCAACTTTTAACACAGTTAATAATGCTAGCTTGCAAGCAAGTATTCAACGAAGTATTATTAATGAAACTAATAAGGTGATAAAGAGTGTTATAGGAGATGTTAAGCTAGAAGGCATAGAAGATAATAATTTAAAGTTGAGACAAGTAGCTGAAGCAATGCTACTATTGAATGAGAACAAGAATTTATATTTAAAGCGACTTGAAGAATATAAGGAATTATCAGGAGAAATAATAGTTTTACTTTCTAATGTTGATAATAGCATTATAAATTCTAAGATAGATAGAATGCAAATAGAGCGTTTTCGAGTGGAATTGCAATCACTTCTAGATAATACAATTGAACTAGAAAACGAATATGAAGGAACAACTGGAAATGAATTAGGTGCAGGATATAAGAAATTAACGGTTACTTTAGAAAATATAATACAAAACCTAGACTATGTTAAAGATGAAGGACTACAGTTTCAAGATAATATAAAAACATTAAGACGAGTAGCTGCAAGATTTTATAATATAGTAGATCAAATATATGATGCTATTATAGAGCTAGTAAAACATACAAATGGTGCAGAATCTAAATTAGGCTTTTTAGCACAGGGTAATAATGTTGAGAAGCTTATTTATAACCTTAAAAATAATCCAGAGTTAGTGGGTGAATATTTAGAGGCACCAATGTTTATTCAAAGAGTTGAAAATGAAGATATATTTAATGAAAATATAACTGTAGCGCCATTTGATATAGGAGTTGCTATGTGGATTGGTAAGGTAATACTTGTAACATTGCTATCTATTAATTTCAGAGGTAAATTATCTAGCGGTAAGAAAGAAAATCAAATGGAAGAAGAATTTATATTAATTCAGGAGTATATTTCTAAAGGATTATTCTTTATTGTATTAGGCATTATACAAGACTTCCTAATGATATGTGTAGTTAGGTTAGTATTTAATGTAGGGACTACTCATCCTTTTTTATTTTTAGGAATAGGGCTTGTGGGAAGCATTACTTTCTCAGTAATGATTTATACGGCAGTGAGTGTTTTTAGATATATAGGTAAATTGGGTATTTACTTTATATCTATTTTGCAGCTATTTTTATTAGGTGGGGTATTTCCATTGCAGATTATCCCAGATATATTTTTTAGAATTAATACAGTGATGCCATTTATTTATGTGGTAGGAAGTTTTAGAGAGCTGCAGGTAGATTTTGTATCAGTAAATCTTTATAAGAGTGTAATTATACTTTTAATATTTACAATTTATACTATTGTATTTGGGATTATAGGCAAAATCTACTTAACACCTTATATCAAAAAGTTCTATGAGTTATTGCAAAAAAGTGATTTATTTGTATCATGGAATAGATAAAAATGAATATAATAAAACTAAAAAAGTATGGTGAAAATGTCATTTTTACCATACTTTTTTGTTGAATTTATTAATATTCTTTTAAGGTAAGTGGAATATATTTAAGAGCTTCAATATTTTCTGTATAAGTTGATTCGTCTCCACTAATACTAATAGAGTAGAAGAAATCGTTTGTCTGTGCATAAACAAAGTAAGCTTTATTGGTTGTATTTTCATCCACATTCACAGTTAATTCATAGGCTTTAGCCTCTAGAAGGTTATCAGTTTCTAGTGTAATAAGTTCACTAGCATCTGCCATTGAAAGGAGTTTTGGAATCCCTTTCTTTTCATAAAGTTTAATGAAAGCATCTAGATTGTTGCCTTGCATTTCTTTGGATACAGTAGAAATAGGATAGTAATCTACCATAGCAGTTAAATGTCCAGATGCATCATCTACAATTAATAAATCCGTGTTTTCAGTATCTTGGACCCAGGTTTCTGGTAAATCTATAGAATATAAACCGTTTTTAATCGTAAAGGTTTTTAAGTTAACATCTGTAGGCAATTCAAGTTTTTGAAGGTTTGCCAATGTATTTTTAGCAGTAGTGTTTTCAGTGGAAGTAGCTAGATTAGAAGATGGTTGACTGCATCCTATTATAGAAATTGCAAATGTTCCTATAAGTAAGCTAAATAATAATGTCTTAAATTTTTTCATTTGAGGACTCCTTCTAAAAAAAATGCATAAACTTAAGATTATTTTATATTAAAAATAAAAGATGCACAATGAAAATTAGAATATTTTAAATATGTAAGGATAATAAAAAATACTAGGATATAAGTATGAAAGGAGAAAAGAGATGCTAAATAAAA
Source organism: Cellulosilyticum ruminicola JCM 14822 (assembly GCF_001311925.1). Taxonomy (GTDB): domain Bacteria; phylum Bacillota; class Clostridia; order Lachnospirales; family Cellulosilyticaceae; genus Cellulosilyticum; species Cellulosilyticum ruminicola. Next base: position 10,641 of record NZ_BBCG01000022.1, on the reverse strand, counting down.
GTGCTAGTATAGTTATGGGTGCGGCATCAAGTGATATAGTATCGTCTACAAGTTGGATTACTATAGTATTTATAGCAATTATAGCGATTATAGCTATTATATTTATTTATAAAGTTATAAGAAGTGGTAAGATAGAGGATAAACATGTTACAAGAGTAATGACAGAACCTATTAAAAAAGATGAGGTTGCTGAGGGCATTACACCATTAGGGCCAAAAGAAGAAGAGAGAGAAGCGGATGAAGTCATTGCTATGCCTGTTTCAGGAACACTTATGTACTTATCAGATGTACCAGATCCTATTTATGCAGAACAGCTCAAAGGAGAAGGCTTCGCCGTAGAACCTAATGAAGGTAACATAAATTCACCTGTTAAAGGGCGAATTATGGAAATTGCCCCTACAAGGCATGCCTTAACCATTGAAACACCCGCTCAAAGAAAAGTTCTCGTGCACATTGGTGTAGAAGCGGCGACTTTAAAAGGAGAAGGTTTCATATGTAATGTACAAGTTGATCAAATCGTAGAAATAGGAGAAGCCTTATTTACTATAGACTTACCAAAGGTTAAAACTAAAATTCCCTCTGTAGTGACTTCTGTAGTATTTACCAACCTTAAAGATTATGAAAAGGTTATTGTTAAAGACACAGGATATGTCAAAGCAGGAGAAGTAGGACTTGTTGCTATTGAAGAAAAATGTTGAAAGTTATAAAAACCTTGTTTACTACTAACTTAGTAGGTATATAAAATAATAAAAAATTCATTTATTTTAAAAAGTATTACAAGGGGCCGAAAAGCATACTTAGAGGAGTAGCGGATTCTTTAGATAAAGAGAAAAAGGAAGATTTACAAAAGTGTTGTAAACCTTCCTTTTTTATATAAGTAATGTTTTGAAAAAGTGAGTGATAGCACTTTCACCTTATATACCGACTAGCTCCAAGGTTTCTGTAAAGTTTGAACCAATAAGTTATAACTATTTATAAGCGAAACCAAGTTGAAGGACAGGTCATCAAGTTTAATGGCTTGTTGTTCATACTCAAGTTTAGTCATCATACCAACTTTACGTTGAACAGCAGCAGTGGCTAATTGTTTTTCTATTAAAGCTTTTTGTGATTCAAGTGTATTGATTTGTTCTTCCATATTAAGAAGACTAGCATAGCTTGATAATAGATTTTGCACTAATGTATCTTTGCTGTCTTTTACATTAAGTGTAGCAGAGCTTGCAGAGTATTTTGCGCTTAAGTATTCTGCATAAGTTGGAGCATAAGCTGAACCTGTCACTGGGTTTATGAAGTTTTCAAAGATATTATCGCTTTGAAGAACAGCTAATTCATTTTGATACTTAAGATATTTGTCTGCATTTGTTTGGAAGTAAGCTTTTGGATTTTCAAGTCTAAAAGGTTCGAAACTTATGCTGTTTTCTAAAGCATATTTATTTAAATCTTTATTTGTAAGCATTAAGAAGGCTTCTTTTTCACTTTTAAGTGTTTCTTCTTTAGCTAGTTTATTAGCTTCTAAATTTTTGAGCTCTAGGTTGGCTGCATCGATTTGAAGTGATATTGCCATTCCTGCTTTCTTTTGTATTTCTAAAACTTTAATTGCTTCTTTTTTTAGAGCAATATTAGCTTCAATGTTTTTGATTTCTTCACCAATTAAAATGATAGAATTATAGCGTTTTGTAATATCTGCAGTAACTTTATCTTTTAAGAATTCACGTTGTTGAACGTTTTGATTATAAGAGATATAAATTTGTTGGTATTTATAAGCTCCAATATCATCCATAGAATTCATTTGTTCTTGGAGAAGTGTATGTTGTTGTGAATTAAGAGCTAAGCTATTGTTTTTAGAAAGTGCACCTTTAATAGATTCTTCTAAAGTTAAGATAGGTAATCCAGTTGTTTCATCTATAGTAGCAACACTAGTGGCAACAGAAGTGTTAGGAGCTGGCGTTATAGTAATATTTGTACTTGCGAATAAAGGCGTACATACTAATGTACTTAAACTGATTGCAGTTATTAATTTAGTTAGGAGTTTCATAAGTCACCTCGATTAGATTTAAGCAATACATATGGAGAATATATTACCTAAGTTATTTTTGTTTATAGTATAGATTATTTTTGAGCTTTTAAATCCCCACGTCTTTCAAATATTAAGTAGATTGTAGGAATTAAAACTAATGTAACGAGTGTACTGATTGTTAAACCACCAGCTACTACAACTCCCATAGGCTGCATTGTTTCAGCACCTTCTCCGATACCAAGGGCCATAGGAAGCATAGCAAGTACTGTAGTGAGTGTTGTCATAAGTACTGGTCTTAAACGGCTGGCAGCACCTTTTGCGATACATTCCATAAGTGACATATCTGTTTCTTTGCGAAGTTGTTCAATGTAGTCAATAAGTACGATACCATTATTTACTACAATACCTACAAGTAAGATTACACCGATGAATGAAGGGATACTAAGTGAACAGCCAAATGCTAATAATGAAACCACAACCCCTACAAATCCAAATGGTAGAGAGAACATGATGATAAATGGTTTCTTGAATGATTCAAATTGAGCAACCATAACCATGTAAACAAGTAAAATCGCCATAACGAGAGCGAGGGCTAAACTTTGGAATGATTCCATCATCATTTCTGTTTGTGCACCTTGACCTACTTCATAATCTCTAGGAAGTGTAAGTTTTGCAATGGCTTCATTTGCAAGTTTTTGAGCAGTACCAGAATCTACACCATCAGCGAGAGTGGCAGAAACTGTTACGATGTACTGTCCATCAGTTTTTCTAAGTGTCTTAGCTGCAATATGTTTTTCAAATGTTGTAAACGCGCTAAGAGGAATCTCTTGGCCTGTTTTAGAAGATTTCACTGTAAGTCTTTCTAAATCATCTAACCCATTTACTGTGCCATCTTTAAGTTGTAAATGAACGTCAACTGTAGAACTGTCGATTCGGGCAGTTGTAACATCACTTCCTTCAAGAGCCATACGTACAAGAGAATTAACGCTTGCTACACTTACGCCCCATTCAGTAGCACGTTTTTGATCAATATGTAATCTGATTTCTTCAGATGTATCAGCAATACTTGTTGTAACATCCAAGAAGCTTTCAATAGGTTTAAGTGCATTGGCTACATCTATAGAAATGGTCTCTAATACATCAAGGTCAGGACCAGAAACTTCTACAGAGAATCCACTACTAGACATCATCATACTATCATCGATAGAAATAGAGATTGTGCAGTCAGGTACAGTAGCAAGAATGTCACGAACTCTATCAGCGATTTGTTTAATGCCTTCTTCACGTTCCTTTTTTGAAGTAAGTTTTAAAGCAATAGTTGCTGTGTTTGGATTACCCATAAGAGACACTTCTTTTGTAAATGATGTTGTCATAGAAGTGATTTCTTTTATATCTAATAATTTCTCTTCAGCCATGGCGATGTAGTAATCACTGGATTGCACATCTAAGCCTTTAGGAAGTTCGATGCTTACAGTCATAACCCCTTTATCTGCACTTGGCATAAGATCTGTTCCGATTTGTCCTACCAAACCAAATGAAGAAGCTAAAAGAACGATAGCTAATAAAATAGTTATAAATCTATGATTAAGAGCTAGTCTTAAAAGTCTTTCATAAGCATTTTGGAATTTACTAAAGATAAATGAAGGCTTAGAAATTCCACTGCCACCTACTTTCATTTTATTAAAGATAGCTGGTACAAGTGTGATTGCTACAAATACAGAGAAGAGGAGCGAGTAGATGATAGATAGTGAAAGTGATGTGAACATCATACGAATCATACCATCTGTGAAAATCATAGGTAAGAATACAGCCACTGTTGTAAGTGTAGAAGCGATAATCGCTCCTGATACACTTGTTGTTCCTATAATAGAAGCTGTTTCAAGATCAATATTTTCTTCACGTTTCTTAAAGATGTTTTCAATAACTACAATGGAGTTATCTACTACCATCCCTACCCCCAGCATTAAGCCACTTACAGAGATAAGGTTTAATGTTTGACCAGAGAAATACATAGCTGCAATAGCACCAATGATTGAAAGTGGAATAGCTAAAGCAACGATGAAAGAAGCTTTGAAACTTCTAAGAAATACTAATATAACTAAGAAAGCGATGCCAGCACTTAAGAATAAAGTTGACCATACACTATTCATAGATTCATTAATATAATCACTTTCATCATAAGAAAGGACTAATTGGTATTCAGGATTTTGTTCGTTTAATTCATCAATTACTTTATAAACCTTTTTCATAAGTTGTACAGTATTTGATGATTGTTGTTTATTAATATCAATAAGTAAACTGCTTTCGCCATTGTAACGATAAAGGGATTCTGATTTGGCTACGTCATATGTAACTTTGGCAACTTCGCTTAAGTTAATTGTTTTACCTGTGTTTGTAACGATTTGAAGTGTTTCGATTTCATCTACAGAAGTTAACTCTTCGAAGCTACGAATTGTAAATTGATCTTGCCCTTCAGATAATGTACCAAATGGATAAGTCATATTGGCACTACTAAGAACAGTTGCCACTGTATCCATTGTCACTCCGTAACGAGTTAATAATGTAGGGTCTACATCTACAGTCACTTTATAAACCTGTCCCCCACGAATATCAGCAGATGTTACCCCTGAAATTTGTTCTAGGCGAGCTTGTACAGTGTCTTCAGCATAAGTCATAGTACTATTGCTATCTAATTTACTTGTAAGTACTAAAGTACCGATAGCAGCAGCGTTAATATCTACTTGAGAAATAGTAGGGCGTTTCGCGTCGTCTGGTAATCTGCTTTGTACGCTGTCTACTTTGTCACGAATTGTACTCATGATTTCAGACATTTCTGTACCGAAATCAAATTGCATCATAACTGCCGACATACTTTCCGTTGAAATAGAAATAACGGTATCCACCCCACCGATAGCAGATACGGATTCAGCAATGACATCAGTTACTTGCTCTTCGATATCTGAAGGTCCAGCACCACTCCAAGTAGTCATAATTGTGGCTACTGGCATATCAATATCTGGCATGAGGTTAACTGGCATTTTAAGATATCCCAGAGTCCCAAATACAACGATAATACAAAATACCATAATCATTGTAAGTGGGCGTTTTACAGAGACTTTAGTTAAATTCATAAATTAAGCCTCCTTTTTTTCTACAGGATATAAGAAAGTACCATCTTCAATAAGAGAGAGCCCTTCAATAACAACACTGTCACCAGAATTAATACCACTTGTGATTTCTACTGTATCAACATTAGTAAGTCCAGTTTCTACAGCTGTTTTTACAGCGTGATTATCTTTACATACATAAACGTATTTTTGACCATCTTCTTCGAAGATTGCATTTCTAGCAATAATTAAAGTTTCATTACTTTGTTTATCTATAAGTTTAGCTTCAGCAGCCATACCTGCTAAAAATTTATTGTTGCTATTATCAACAGTAATATCAACAGTATAAAGTCCTGTTTGAGTATTTGGAACTTTGCTTACCTCAGCTACAGTTCCTTTAACATCTGTATCTGAGATTGTGACAGCTAATGAGTTGCCTACTTTGAATTTAATGACATCAGTTTCTGTAACTTGTAATTCAACTTTTAAAGTTCCTAAGTTAGAAATAACGAAGGCAGGTGCACTTTGAGCAATCATTTCTCCGTCTTTAAAGTTAGAAGTTGTAATTGTTCCACTTACAGGAGCAGTGATTATAAGTTTGCTTAAGTTGCTTTTGGCTGTATCATAAGCTACTTGTGCTTGAGAGACATTTTGTTTTGCAAGCTTTTGTGATTCTGGAATTACTTGATTTTTTGTAATGTCTAAAGTACTTTGTGCTGCTTGTAAACCTTGTTCAGATTGAAGGAGTGCAAGTTCGATTTTTTTGAACTGATCTTCTGTAATTGTTTCAGCATCATATAATTCTTTGTACATATCATAATTACGTTTTGCTTCATCATAACCAATCTGTGCATTTGTTACAGCGTTTTCAAGTTGATTAATTTGACTTGAAACACTACCACCGATAGCACTTTCATAAGAACGCTGTGCAGTTTCTAAAGACACTTTAGCTTGTTCGATGCTTTTGTTTAAATCTGTAGCATCAATTGTGAGTAGGACATCACCTTTTTGAACTCTTTGTCCAGTAGAGACATGAACCTTTTGGATTTTACCTACAGTTTCTGCAGTAACAGAGGTATCTCCAGAAGATTTAGTACGGCCACTAAAGGTATTTGCTTTAACGATATTTCCTGATTTTACGTTTTGTACACTTACAGCAATAGGTCTATCTTCTGTTGTGGCAACTGTTTCAGTATTTGAAGAAGTCTCCGTATTGCTAGCGCCACAACTACTTAAAATAATTGCCATGCATATAAATAAGGCTGGTGCTAATTTTTTCATTGTTTCCTCCTATGTAATCAATAATCTGTATATAAAAAGTTAATAAGCAAAAGCTTAATTAATAGCTTATTTTACGAAGTTATAAGGCCTATGCATTAAATTTAATAGGACAAATATCTGTAGTATGAACGAAAGAATGGACTTTTTTTAAGATACGGATACTATGTAAAACATCTTCTTCACCTATAAAATCCATAAACTTTTTCCAAAAGATGAAGATATCCTCTTTTCTTGCATCAGCAAAGGATTGCCCCGCTGGAGTAATTGTTACAAGAATTTTACGACGATCATTTGCATCTATTTCACGTTTGATTAATCCCTTTTTCTCTATACTTTTTAAGATAGCAGCGATTCGCGCTGTGCTTACATTAATATCTTTAGCTAATTCTCCAGGAAGAGCATAACCTCCACGATGCGCTAAGGTTAAAAGTAAAAAGACCTCTCCTTTTGCACTTATAGGTATATCATTAGCTTGATGATGCGAATGAAGGTCATATAGGAGTTTTAAAATTTCATCGAAATATTTTTCATAATCCATTCGTAATCTCCTTTCCTAAATATGTAATAGTGTTTATATCTAATACTGTTAGGTATTTTATCACGAAGAAATAAACAAGTCAATATTTTCCGTTATCTCTCCATATTTAGTGAGAATTGCTAAATTAGTTACGCCTTCAAATAGTATCAAGCTATTTTAAACTTATCTTCAACAATATAGGGTACTTTATAAAAATCTAGTATATATTTTTGAGAGGTGAAAAAATGCTAGGTAAGAAGATAGCATTCATTATATTAATTTATGAAGAGATTAAAGATGAATTTACAGTGCAGAATCAATTACAGGGAATAGGAAATGTGATTGACCATAAAGTGAAAATCGGTGTATTAAAGGAGGAGAAAAGAGATATAATAGAGTGTAAATAACATAGTTGACAAATGGGCATATGCACATTATACTGCTAAATGTAATGTGCATATGCCTGTTTCGTGGGTGTAGGAGGTGGCAGTAAATGCCTCGCATAACTAAAAATAGAAGAGTTTGTGTTGAACCAATCAATAAAGTGTTTAATCCGGAATGTTCTTCTGATGAGCGCATTATTTTACAAGTGGAAGAATTAGAGAGTCTAAGGCTTATTGATTTTGAAAGTTTAGATCAAGATGCAGCTGCAAAACGTATGTCAGTATCTAGAGGTACATTTCAGCGTATCTTATATGCAGCAAGACATAAGGTGGCAGAAGCATTAGTTCAAGGCAAATGTTTGGTCATAGAGGGTGGAAACTACGAGATTTCTCATACAAGATGTGGCCAGGACAAAGTTTGTAGTGAGTGTAAATTTAAGGATAATTAAAACCAACTAAGAGATGTTGTTTAAGAACTTAGTAAAGATAAACATAGTTTAAGATAAGAGCACTATTAAAAGCCCAACCAATTAACGATTACACTATAACAAATCTATATCAGTTCAGAGCTTAGACAGATGATTATTTTAAAGAAGAGTTTTAAATACTACAGATCTTAGTAGAAAGACCCCCTGATGATAAGAATATACAGCACGTAATTTTAAAATCTTAGATTTATACTTCATTACAAATAAACGGTACGAATAAAATATTCGTCAGAGGAGAGAAAGAGATGAGTGAAAATTGTCAAAGCAGTTGTGGGAGTTGTAGTAAAGATTGTTCTTCAAGAAAGGATCCAAAAAGTCTTTTAATACAACCACATGCACTTAGTTCTATTAAAAAGGTAATAGGTGTCGTAAGTGGAAAAGGTGGCGTTGGTAAATCAAGTGTTACATCAATACTTGCAGTAGTAATGAATAAAAAGGGTTATCATACAGCAGTATTAGATGCAGATATTACAGGGCCATCTATTCCAAAAGCATTTGGAATTACAGAAAAGGCTTATGCCAATGAACAAGGCTTATTACCAGTTACAACAAAGACGGGTATTGATATTATGTCTATTAACCTTCTTTTAGAAAATCCAACAGACCCAGTTGTGTGGCGTGGACCTGTTATTGCGGGTACTGTTAAACAATTTTGGCAAGAGGTTATTTGGAAAGATGTAGACTACATGTTTGTAGATATGCCTCCAGGTACAGGAGATGTACCACTTACTGTATTTCAATCTATCCCATTGGATGGCATTGTAATTGTAACTTCACCTCAAGATTTAGTTTCAATGATTGTTGGAAAAGCCGTTAAGATGGCGAACATGTTAAATGTACCTATTCTTGGATTGATTGAAAACTATAGCTACTTTAAATGTCCAGACTGTGATAAAGAACATAAGATTTTTGGTGAGAGTCATATTGAAGAGACTGCTAAACAATATGGCCTCGAAGTACTAGCCAAATTACCAATTGATCCAGCCATTGCTAAAGCTTGTGACAGTGGAATGGTTGAAGATGTCAATACAGACATAATGGAACAGGTAACCTTAAAATTATAGAGTATATATAAAAGAACCATTAGTGAGTACAATCAATACACCAATGGTTCTTTTTATTTTTATATTTATATAGAAGAAACTAAAAATTAGCTCCATTCCAACCCCAGTGATTTAGGAAGTCATAAGTTATATAAACTTTATTTGGTGCAAGTCCTAATTCTTTTTCATATAAACTACAGATTTGTTGAGTAAGTTTGCTAAGGACGTCATCAGTAGTAGAACCGAAGATCTTGACTTCTACAAAAGCACCTTTGTCAAGTTTGTTACCACCGAAGAATAAATCATAATTATCCTCAAAACCTACCATAAGAAAAGTTTCAGACTTCCCAGGAATAGTAGAGATGATTTGACCTAAAGCGGTTTTTAATACTTCTTGTTTTTCAGGAGTAACCTGACAACTGATTTTTGAATTAATAAATGGCATATGTAATACCCCTTTCTTCTAATAGAATATTAATACAATTTTAGTATAACACAAAGTAAACGATATTAATCAGTAAGTAGAATAAGTTAGTAATGAAGTTCTTGATTTAATATTGAAATTTAAAAATATGTTGACATAGGTAAGAAGCTAGTGTAAAATAAAACATGTCGTTAAAACAACGGAATATTTTCTGGTGATGATGCGCTTAGGGGACACACCCGTTCCCATCCCGAACACGTCGGTTAAGACCTAAGCGGCTGATGATACTTGGCTGGAGACGGCCTGGGAAAGTAAGTGGTTGCCAGATTTATGCGCGAGTGGCTCAGTTGGTAGAGCATCTCCTTGCCAAGGAGAGGGTCGCGGGTTCGAGTCCCGTCTCGCGCTCTTTTATTTAGAAAACCTTAAGTTCTTTATTTAGAACTTGAGGTTTTTTGCATATATTATTTATTATTATTCGATTTTAGTTTTATCAGCATTAGCTCTTATGAAGTCACTGTATTGAGGTGTTCCAAAACCGTGACCACCTGCCATGTTATGAATAAGACCTGTTGCAAAAAAAGATTCATCGCTGGCAAAGTATAATACAGCATTTGCAATATCTTTTGGCTGAGCCATTTTATTTAGAGGAACATGAGATAAGAAGGAGTAAATATATTTGACGTTTAAGCCTTTTTTGCTAAAAGGTTTAATAACTTCTAAACTTTCATTTTCTAAGTGAGCAGCCGAATAAGTTGTAGCACCATTTTACACATTCTAGAAAAATAAATGTGTTTTCTTGCACATATGAAAAATGAAGTGATTAAGGAAAGCATAAAAAAATAAAATGATTCATAAAATAGATTAGCCATAAATGGCTAATCTATTTTATGAATAGGGGAAGTAGTATGCCAGATAAAGGTAATAGTAAATCTAATTCTACTAAAAAGGAAAAGAAATAATAGAGAAGTATAACATTTTAATATAAGAAGAAAGTAATTAAGGTACAAGAAAATAAAAAGTAATAAGAAAGATAGAGGAGTATAGTAGATGTAATGCGTTGAAAAGTATGTATTACTATGCTCTTTTGAATGGAAAAGGCATATTTAGTATGATAATGACTTATATTATCTTAAATATGTATCTATAAAATAATTAACATAATAAGCTGAAAGGTAAGTAGGAGAAGGGGTGTAAGCTATAAGTAGTATATAATGGAAGAATAAAATGAAAAAAGTCGATAAAAAGTGTTGACGAGTGTAAGAGAATGGTGTAATATTATACAAGTCAGCGGCGGACAACGTAGCTAACAAAAATAAATGAACTTTGAAAACAAAATAGTAATCATATAAACCAGTCGATTCATTAAATCACTTTAAGTGATAAG
>NZ_BBCG01000021.1 GCF_001311925.1 Cellulosilyticum ruminicola JCM 14822 | reverse complement strand
TTTTAAGAAAAAATGTAAAATCAATAAAAGTCAATATAGCCTCAAGTTTAGTAAGGGTTTCAATTCGTAAAATTCGTCTAAAGTAATTAAAGATTGTTGCCGATACATATTTAACAGTTTACTCCTTTCGATGTGGATTATTTGCTTAAAATGTATATCGAATCGGGGGAGGCTGTTTTTTATATGCAATATAAACATTGTAAAATCAAGGGATAAAAATTATGAAATTATCTCAAATAAAATAAAAAATATTTTTAAATATAAAAGAAGGAAAATTACAAAAGACGTCGAATATATATAATATACCCAGTTACTTTAGAAGAAGTAAAAGCAGTATTTAAGCAACAGGGAGCCACTGGGTTACACTTACAGCATTGTAGATAGATAGGTAAGTGATGGCGAGTGGTTGAAAGGAGAGATACATATGAAATACAATATTATCGGAAAAAATATTGAAGTTACAGATGCATTAGAAAGTGCAGTTGTAGAAAAATTAGAAAAACTTGATAAATACTTTAATGATAGTGTTGAAGCCCAAGTAACTCTTATTGTAGAAAAACTTAGTCATATTATTGAAATTACAATTCCATTTAATGGAACTGTATTAAGAGCTGAAGTAGAAGGCAAAAATATGTATAACATTATGGATGATGCAGTAGCTGTTATCGAGAAACAAGTTAACAAATTCAAACATAAATTAAAAAATAAACATAGAAATGGTATTAGCCAATTTACACCAGACTTCCTTCGTGAAGAAGTAGAAGAAAATGATTCTGCAGAACTTAAAATTAATCGTAAAAAGAAATTTGCAATCAAACCAATGGATGCAGAAGAAGCTGTACTTCAAATGGAACTTGTAGGACACAATTTCTTCGTATACTTAGATGCAGAGACAGAAGAAGTAAATGTAGTTTACAAGAGAAAAAATGGTACATACGGATTAATCGAGCCAGTGCTTGATGAAGAATAAGAAATGTAAGGCTGTAGCATAAAAGTGCTACAGCCTTTTTTGATGTCCTAAAATATAAAAAATATCATTTAAGCAAATTGGCTATTATAAAGGTTTGCATAAAGACCGCTTTCGGCAAGCAATTCTTCATGTGTACCTTTTTCTATAATAGTGCCTTGCTTCATAACTAAAATCATATCCGCATTTTTGATTGTAGAGAGTCTATGGGCAATGACGAAACTAGTGCGCCCTTCCATAAGACGATTCATAGCCTTTTGAATATGTCCTTCTGTACGTGTATCTACATTGCTAGTAGCTTCATCTAAGATAAGGATAGTAGGATTAGCTAATATGGCACGGGCAATTGTGAGGAGCTGCTTTTGCCCTTGTGAGATATTAGAACCTTCTTCGTTAATTAAAGTATCATAACCATCTGGCAATGTTTCAATAAACTGATCCGCAAAAGCAGCTTTAGCAGCTGCTTTGATTTCTTCTAAACTAGCATTTTCTTTGGAGTAACCAATATTATCTTTGATGCTGCCTTTAAAGAGCCAAGTATCTTGAAGTACCATACCAAATAGGTTACGTAAATCACCACGTCTAAGTTTAGTAATATCTATACCATCTATATTAATGCTGCCATCTTGAATTTCATAAAAGCGCATGAGTAGATTAATAAGGGTGGTTTTACCTGCTCCAGTAGGTCCTACTACAGCTACTGTTTGTCCAGCATGAGCTATGAAAGAAATGTTTTGCATAAGTGGTTTATTTGGATCATAGCCAAATTTAACATGATCGAAGCTAACTTGTCCTTTAGGATTTGAGATAGAGTCAGGAGCGACCTCTTCAGGAACTTCATTTTCTGCATCGAGTATTTCAAAGACACGTTCAGCAGAAGCTACAGTTGATTGAAGAATGTTGGCGATGTTAGCAACTTGATTAATAGGTTGCATAAATTGTCTTGTATATTGGATAAAGGCTTGGATATCCCCTACAGAAATCTTGCCACTTATAACATATTGTCCCCCAAGTACAGCAATGAAAACATAACCTAAATTACTTGCAAGGCTCATAATAGGCATAATAAGTCCTGAAACAAATTGGGCTTTGACACTGACTTCATAAAGAGAGTCGTTAAGTTCAGTGAATTTACGCATGCTTTGATTTTCTTGATTAAAGGCTTTGATAACTGTATGCCCTGTATAAGCTTCTTCCACATGTCCATTAAGAAGTCCTAGCTGTGTTTGCTGGTTTAAAAAGTAGCTTTGAGAACGTTTGATAATAGGACGGCTTAATACAGCGCCTAATGGTAAAGTAATGAGTACGATTAAAGTAAGCACAGGATTAATAGTGAGCATCATTACAATAACGCCAATAATAGTAATAACGGAAGTAATAATCTGTGTTAAGCTTTGTTGCAGTGTGGTACTAATATTATCAATATCATTGGTAACACGGCTTAGTAAATCTCCTGTAGAATGTCCGTCAATATATTTAAGTGGCAGTTTACTAAGTTTGTGATCTACTTCTTTTCTTAAATTAAACACGGTTTGTTGGGCTACATCCGCCATAACGTATTGGGCAAAGTAAGAGAAAAGTGCACTTAAAATATAAAAGGCAGTAAGCCAAAGCAAGGTGTTTATAATGCTATTAAAATCAAAGGTACCAGTAGCTACACCTGCAAAAAGGAATGTTGTCACACGTCCTACGAATTTAGGTGCAATAACTGAAAAGATTGTACTAATAATATTTAAAAGAATAACTGCAAAAAGTTGTTTGCTTTTAGGGCCAAGATAGCTTAAAAGACGTAATAAGGAGCCCTTAAAATCTTTAGCTTTAGCAACGCTGCCATGAGATTTATTACCAGACTTCATCATAAGGCATGACCTCCTTCTAGCTCTTTTTTAGAAAGTTGAGATTCTGCAATCTCTCTATAAGTCTTACAATTTTTAAGAAGTTCTTTATGTGTTCCCTTGCCAACAATTGTATGATCATCTAGGACTAAAATGGTATTAGCATGCATAATAGAGGTAATACGTTGCCCAACAATGATTACAGCAGAATTGGTTACATCAGCAGCAAGAGCTTTGCGAAGCTGTGAGTCTGTTTTGAAGTCAAGGGCAGAAAAGCTATCGTCAAAAAGATAAAACTCTGCATTTTTCATAAGGGCTCTTGCAATAGCAAGGCGTTGCCTTTGACCACCAGATACATTGGTACCACCTTGAGTAATAGGACTATGGGTGCCTTCTGGCATACTTGAGACAAAGTCGATACCTTGAGCAGTTGTTAATGCTTTAGTCAATTCATCTTCTGTAGCATTTTCTTTACCAAAAGCTAAATTACTTGCGACAGAGCCGCTAAATAAGAAATTCTTTTGAGGCACATAGCCTATTTTTTTTCTTAAATCTGTAAGAGAATAGTCTTTAATATCTAAGCTATCTATTAAAATGCGCCCAGAGGTAATATCATAAAACCTAGGAATTAGATTAAGGAGTGTACTTTTACCTGAACCAGTTCCACCAATAATGGCTAAAGTTTCACCAGGACCTACATCAAAAGAAATATGACTTAAAATAGGTTTTTGGCTTCCAGGGTAAGTAAAGGAAACATCTTCAAAACGAAGATGGGCGCGAGTAAGTGATGAAGGCGTAGAGATATCAGAAGGAGCTACCTTGTCTGTTATGCTGTTTAAAATACCTAGAACTTCAGAGATACGATTAGCAGAAGCTAAGGCTCTTGGAATGAGTACAAAAATCATGGTGAGCATAACAAGGGAAAACATAATCTGCATGACATATTGAATAAAAGCTATAAGGGAACCTACTTCTAATAAGCCATTGCTGACTTTCCTGCTACCAAACCATAAAATAGCTACAGTTGTGAGGTTTAAGACAATCATAATACCAGGCATTAAGATTGCCATAAGTTTATTAACACCAATGGCATTATTGGTTAAGTCAAGGCTGGCTTCTTTAAAGCGTTCTTCTTCATATTTGGTTTTATTAAAGGCACGAATAACGCGGATACCAGTTAGGTTTTCACGTAAAATTAAGTTTACTTTATCAAGTTTTGTTTGAATTTGATTATAAAGGGGCACTGTCTTGCGGCCTATGACAAAGATAACAAGAGCTAAAACGGGCACAGAGACAAGAAGTGTAAGAGATAAACTGGCGTTTGTAGAAATAGCCATTACAATGCCGCCTATAGCCATAAGTGGTGCGATAATCATAAGCCTTAAGGACATAACGACTAACTGCTGCACTTGATATACATCATTGGTAGTCCTTGTAATAAGTGAAGAAGTACCGAGATTATTAAATTCACCTAAAGAGAAGCTTTCTATCTTTTCAAAAAGAGCATGTCTAAGATCTCTGCCTACGGACATGGCTACTTTAGATGAGGTATACATTGCGCCCATTCCTACAGCAGAAGTGAGAATTGCTGCAAAAATCATATAGACACCGATACGTAAGATATAATTCATATTGCCAGCAGTGATGCCGTTATCAATAATATTAGACAAGAACCTAGGCAAAGAGAGGTTACCGATTGTTTGACATAAAAGTAGTAAGCAAGTTATGACAATAAGTACGGTATAGGGTTTAAGAAAATGTAAGAGTTTACGCAAAGAGGTCACCACCTATTAAATATGAGTTAAATAATTTTAATTTACATAGGAATTATTTTTGCCATATTTAATAGGAATATCCATAATATATAGAAATAAGGAGCCTGTTATGTTATAAAAAGTAGCATGTTCCAAAAACTATCTGAAACAATTGAAAAATAATAGAATTTTAAATATAATAGAATGGCTATAATTGGCTAGGTAGTCAGGTTGTAAAAATGTATAATATTTGGTATACTTAGAGCTAACATTTATTATAAATTTACAACATTTTTATAATATAAATTTAGAGCTAAACAGAGCTAGGCATAAATGCATTTAAATATATAAAAGAGGGTGAAAAATTTGAAACTAATCGATAGAATTTTTGGGACTCACTCAGAAAGAGAACTCAAAAGAATTGAACCAATCGTACAAAAAGTTGAGTCTTATGATGAAGCCATGACAAAACTTACAGATGCACAGCTTCAAGCAAAAACACAAGAATTCAAAAATCGTCTTGCAAATGGTGAAACATTAGATGATATTCTACCAGAAGCTTACGCTGTATGTAGAGAAGGTGCATGGCGTGTGCTTGGTAAAAAACATTTCCGCGTACAAATTATGGGTGGTATTGTGCTGCATAATGGGCGTATTGCAGAGATGAGAACAGGGGAAGGTAAAACTTTAACAGAAACATTGCCAGTTTACCTTAACGCACTTTCAGGCAATGGTGTACACGTAGTAACAGTTAATGATTATCTTGCACAACGTGATGCTGAGGAAATGGGTGAACTCTATAGATGGCTTGGACTTACAGTTGGTTGTATCTTAAGCCAAATGGATAATGCAACAAGAAGAGAAGCCTACAACTGCGATATTACTTATGGTACAAATAATGAGTTTGGTTTTGATTACCTTCGTGATAATATGGTGCTTTATGCTGAAGAAATGGTACAAAGAGAACTTTCATATGCTGTAATCGATGAGGTTGATTCTGTTCTTATTGATGAGGCGCGTACACCTCTTATTATTTCAGGACAAGGGTCTAAATCAACTCATCTGTACAAAGCAGCAGATATTTTTGCTCGCCGTTTAACAAAAGGTAGACTTCTTGGGGAAGAAACAGCTATGTCTACATTAATGCGTGAAGAAATCGAAGAAGAGGGCGATTACGTAGTAGATGAAAAACAAAAAACTGTTACTTTAACACAAGATGGTATTAGAAAAGCAGAACAATACTTTGGACTTGAAAACTTAGCTGATCCAGAAAATATGGAAATCCAACACCATATTAATATTGCACTTAAAGCACATAGCTTAATGCACAGAGAAAAAGATTATATCGTAGATGAAAAAGGTGAAATCGTAATCGTAGATGAATTCACAGGTCGTTTAATGGATGGACGTCGTTATTCTGATGGTCTCCACCAAGCGATTGAAGCTAAAGAAGGCGTAGAAGTACGTAAAGAAAGTCAAACACTTGCAACAATTACTTTCCAAAACTACTTCAACAAATATGCTAAAAAAGCAGGTATGACAGGTACAGCTCAAACAGAAGAGTCTGAGTTTAGAGATATTTATGGAATGGATGTTATCGTAATTCCTACAAATAGACCAGTTCAACGTATTGACCATGCAGATGTGGTATACAAAACAGAAGCTGCTAAATTCAAAGCTGTTATTGAAGATATCAAAGAATCTAATGCAAAAGGACAACCAGTATTAGTTGGTACAGTTACAATTGATACATCAGAACTTTTAAGTAAATTACTTAAAAGAGAAGGTGTAAAACACCAAGTACTTAATGCGAAATACCATGCACAAGAAGCTGAAATTATCGCACTTGCAGGTAAAAAAGGTGCAGTAACAATTGCTACAAACATGGCTGGTCGTGGTACTGATATTAAACTTGAAGAAGGCGTACAAGAATTAGGCGGTCTTAAAATCATTGGTACAGAACGTCATGAATCAAGACGTATCGATAATCAGCTTCGTGGACGTTCAGGACGTCAAGGAGACCCAGGGGAATCAAGATTCTATCTTGCACTTGAAGATGACTTAATGAGACTCTTTACACCTGAAAGTACACTTAAAATGTTCGATGCAATTGGTCTTCCAGATGATGAACCAATTGAACATAGAATACTTACAAAAGCTATTGAAAGAGCTCAAACAAAAGTTGAAGGAAATAACTACGGTGTACGTAAACACTTGCTAGAATACGATAAAATCATGAATGAACAAAGAGAAATCATTTATGGTGAACGTTACAAAGTTCTTAAAAATGAAAATCTTGGTGGCAAAATTAGAGATATGGCAAAAGAAGTTATCTCTAATGTAGTAGACAATGCAACTAATGGTATTGAATACGCTGAAGAATGGAATTTAACAAGTATGATGGAACATCTTCGTTCAATCATTCCAATTGAAAATATAAGTTATACAAAAGAAGAACAAGAAAGACTTACAGTAGAAAAATTAAAAGAAGATTTAAATGCGGCAGCAGATAAAATCTATGATGAAAAAGAAGCAGAATTTGGCGATGAACTTCGTGAAATTGAACGTGTAATCCTTCTTAAAGTAATCGATCAAAAATGGATGGATCATTTAGATAATATGGATCAAATGAAACAAGGTATTAATCTTCAAGCATATGGTCAAAGAGATCCACTTGTAGAATATCGTTTCTTAAGTTTTGATATCTTCGAAGAAATGGTACACAACATTCAAGAAGAAACAGTTAAAGCACTTTACCATATTAGAAAAGTAAGTGATAAAGAACTTAAGCGTGAAAGAGTTGCAGAGCCAGTAGCTATAAACCATACAGATGAAAGCTTAGGAGCAAAACCAGTCGTTAAAAAAGAAAAAATCGGCAGAATGATGATTGTCCATGTGGCAGTGGTAAAAAATACAAAGACTGCTGTGGTAAATAAATAGAAGAAATAATGAGAGTCTAAGCTTGAGACTCTCATTATTTTTTTATGACTAATTATAGTATGGAAGTAATATCTTCCGATGAAGTGGTATAGAAATGTAGTGAAGCTAGGGTAGCGAGTGATGAATCTAGTATAACATGTATTAAAGTGGGGTATAGGATGTATTTTAAGTAATTGTGAGATTGTGTTTTTAGTTATATTATGCAATGGTGTTTATGCATGTTGTATAGAAAATAGAACATGTTTTGTGAACAAGATAGAAAAATAAATAAAAATCATAAATATGGACGGGTAGTACGTATACTAATAGTAAATTATAGGAAAAGGTGGTATTGAGATTGGAGGTATATTTTATGCAAGAAATTAAAAACTTATTTGAGAGAATTTTTGCACCTTGGCAAATTACTATTGAAGATAAAGAGTTATTTGTGGGTAACAGAAGGACTATTGCAGATTGTAATAATTGGCGTATTAAGTGGGTTGTAGGGAATAATGATAAAGGAAATTATTTAGAGTATTATGCAATTAATTCAACAAGGGGTCATTTACATGGGCGTATTTATGAAAATGGAAAAGAAGAAAAGTTAGAGGTACTCAAAGAATACATAGTGTATTCACCAACAATTCCTGGAGATCGTGAGAAAAGTGCACAGGAATTTGAAATCTATAATAAAAGACTTATTAAGTATTTAGAGGAGAAGGGACTTTTTTAAAAGTCTGCTTTCAAAGAATAAATGAGGTCACATGGAATGGGTGACCTCATTTATTCTTTGAGATAATAATGCCGCATGGTACTATAAGATTTCTTAGGAAGTTATCCAAGGAATTTGATATATTACCACTTAATAGGGTGAGGAATCGCTAAAGTATGACAGATAACATAAAACGGTATATAAATAAACATTCAATGTATGAAGGTTATTATTTATAAGGTCTTATGTTACAAACTTAGTATGAGATAAAACTCTAAAACTCATACAAGGAAAAATTTGAGTGACATAAAAATAAAAAACTTGTAAAAAAATAAAAAAGTACTTGCATTATGACAAGTAACAGGATATAATATATATGTGCTTGAAGCACGGAATGAAAATGAATAATATGGCGGAATAGCTCAGTTGGCTAGAGCACACGGTTCATACCCGTGGTGTCGGGGGTTCAAATCCCTCTTCCGCTACTATATGGTCGCTTAGCTCAGCTGGGAGAGCACCTGCCTTACAAGCAGGGGGTCATAGGTTCGAGCCCTATAGCGACCACTTTAAGAAGGTCCTGTCAAATGACAGGGCCTTTTGTTATGTTATAATTTTTTTTCAAAAATGAATAGAGATAAAAATGGAATTTGATATATGATAAAATTACATAAAGATATAAAAAGAATTTTATATAAAATATAAAATTTAAATTTGGTGTTTATTATGAAAAGGTTTAGAAATTGAAATAAAAAAACAATAAATTTAATAAATATTAAATATAATTATAAAAAGTGTTTTGAATTATAAAAATTATTATATAATTTAAAGAAGTTAAATTATGAATTATATTAGCCAATAAATTAAAATAAGATGTAAAAGTTCTGTAGTTAAGTAGTGAAAATCGAAGCAAGCATAAATAAATTATGAAAGTAAGATTGACTTAAGGAGGAAATAGCATGAGCAAAAGTATGAGAAAAAAGTAGCAGGTGTACTTGGAACAGCAATGATTGTAGGGAGTATGCCACTTTCAGCAAGTGTAATAGATGAAAGAAGTGCAGAAAATACTGAGGCAATGTACATTAATAAAATAGTGGCTCAAACAACAAGTAGCAGCCAAATAGAAGTGCAAGAGGGAAAGGTAAAGGTATTTAACGCAAGTAAATTAGAAAAAGATAATGCTTTAAAATCAGACTTACAATGTGGAGAATTTGTTCTTAAAGCAACATCAGAGAAAACGGTTACAATTGATGATAATGAGCAAATGAGTGAATATCATCAAAGCTTAACAAAACGCGTTAAACTTGGAGGGGCAGGAGATAAAACATTCCGAAGCTTAGCGTTTAGTGTAGAGGGACCGGCTTATGTTACTTTATATGCCCTAAGTAGTGGTAATGATGATAGACCTATTTGCATTTATGATGCAGAAGGAAATGAAGTTGCTAGGATGATAGCCTTAGGTAGCTCAAATATTTCTGATAAGGACAAAAAACTTCCAGCTCAAACTGCTTCTTTAGAAGAAGGTGGTACATATTATATTTATTCTCCTAAGAGTGTCAATTTATATTATGCAAGTATTGTAGAAGGTGAAACAAAGGAAGTTACTACTGAAGGCATTGAAAAACCTGAAGTAGTGGAAATCATAAATAATGAAGTCGATAAGGCAAAAGTAGATGTAACAGTTGCGGGAAAAATTGCAGATAAAGTTACAGATAAACTGTGGGTTAAACTTTATGCAGATGAAAAGTTACAAGCTACTCAAGTAATAGATTCATTAGAAGATGGTAAGGCAACTGTAAGTTTTGAACCCGGTAAGAGCGGAGAATATACAGTAGTATGTGATGCCATTAGAGAAGGGGCAAAAGAAGCTATTTCAAGTGATGCAAAAACAGAAATGATTAAAATTCCTTTAGGTGAAATTAACTTTACGAATGTTAAAACCGGAAAAAATGCTTCTTTAAATGTAGATTGGGATGATGTAAGAAGTGCTGTTTCCTATAAAGTATATATTAAAGAAGAGGGCGGCGCAGACTATGAGTTAGTTGAAGAAACAGGAAAATCAACATGTAGTATTTTAAATCTTATACCGGGTACCAAATACAGTGTAAAAGTTGAAGCCTATAATCAAGATGGTGAAATGGTTGTTAAAGAAATAAACAAAATATTAGCCAATCAAGAAGAACGTTTTATGTCAGCTATAGTTGGCTCTGGGGCATCTGGATATATTGATGAAAACCCAGATGGTTCTGTGACAATAAGAGCTGTAGAAGTAGGAAATGGTTCTGGAGGTAAACTGGCAGATAGTGAAGATGGGTTCCTTTATTACTACACAGAAATTGATCCAAAAACAGAAAACTTTACGCTTACAGCAACTTTCCATGTAGATGATTCGGCTAAAAAAGATAATCAATCTGGATTTGGTGTAATGGCTATTGATTCGCTTAAAGCAGGTGATTCATCAGCGCGTTATTTTAATTCTGCAGGGGCCATGTTTAGAAAATATAGCCGCACTGTAGATGGGGCAGTAAGCAGCATTATGGGAGCACCAGGCGGATATTTTGTAACGGGTTATACAGGTAAGAATACAGTTTCAAGTAGTAGCAGAAAAACGATTGATACAGTACCGTTTGATTGGAATTTCAAAAAAGACTATAAGACCTATAATGAGGATGGTACAGTTAAAAATGCCAATCCACCTCGCTTTGAAGATGGAGAAGAATATACATTAACACTTAGAAAAAGCAATACAGGTTTCCATGCTTCTATGATTAATAATCAAACAGGTGAAAAATCAGATGAAGTGATTTGTTATGAACCAGATTTATTATTAAAACAAGAAAAAGACAAATATTATGTAGGCATATGTGCAAGTCGTAAGATTACTGTAACAGCTAAAGATATAAACTTTACAACAATTACTCCAGAAGAAGATGAACCAAAGCAAGAAAGACCTATGGCTTATAAAGAACCAGTATTTATGCTTAATAGTTCAACAACAAGTGGTACTTCAGATTTTGAAGTAGGGTTTAAATCAAATTATATAGGAAAAATTGATGTTTTAGATAGTGAAGGAAAAGTAGTTGCTAAAGATATTGCCATTGATCCAACAAAAGCGGATGCAAATGCATTTAGAGGTGTAACAAACTTAAAACTCCATAAAGGCCAAAATAAATTTACAGCAGTTTATACACCAGCTGTAAAAGAAGAACAAAATGGTTTGTTAGGAGAATATGAAGATTTAACATCTTATGAAGCTATTCAATGTGAATTTGAAATTAACTATAAAGCATTTGGGACAGAAGCCAATGCGATTTATGTTGCACCAAATGGAACATCAAATAATGAGGGCACTAAAGCAAGTCCTTTGGATCTTTTTACAGCTGTAAACTATGCTCAGCCAGGTCAAGAAATCGTTCTTTTAGGTGGTACATATAACTTGAATCAAACAATTACAGTAAATCGAGGGCATAATGGAACTATAGATAAACCAATTGTATTGATGTCTAGTCCAAATGAAAGAGCTGTTTTAGACTTTAAAGAATGCAACGGTGTAGGTATTGCATTAGCTGGCGATTACTGGCATGTATATGATATGGAGATTAAAAATGCAGGCGGAGTGGGTGTACATATTACTGGTAACTCAAATACAGTAGAAAAGTTAACTGTACATGATACTGGAAATACAGGTGTACAAATTAGTGGCAGTCACTTAGATGATAAAGTGTTATGGCCAAAGAATAACTTAGTTCAAAGCTGTGAAGTGTATAATAGCTGTGATGCACAAGCTAATGATGCAGATGGATTTGCAGCTAAACTTACAGTAGGTGAAGGGAATATATTCCGCTATTGTATTTCACATCATAATATTGATGATGGTTGGGATTTATACGCTAAGTCAACAACGGGCGTTATTGGTGAAGTGCTTATTGAAAAATGTGTCGCTTATGCAAATGGTAAGTTAACATATGGCAGTCTTAATGGTGAAGGTAATGGTTTTAAACTTGGTGGTGAAAGTATGCCAGTTGCCCATGTCTTAAGAGATAGTATTTCTTTTGGAAATGGTAAAAATGGTGTATTTAGTAACAGTAACCCAAGCTGTCTTGTAAACCATGTTATTTCATTTAATAATGGCGGTAAAAATCTTGAATTTAACACAAATGCAAGTAAAACAACATGGGGATTAAATAACTTTATTTCATATAAAGGTACACAAAATGATGCAATTAATTTAAGAGAACAAAGCAGTCTTGCAAGTACTACTAATTATTTAAATGGCGTAAATAATAAAGGGGATAAAGTAGAAGATAATTGGTTCACAAGTTTAGAAACAGTAATACCTACTATTGCAGCAGATGGTAGCATTGATATGGGCGATTACTTAAAACTTACATCTTATGCAGCAGAAGGTGTAGGAACAATCTTTACAGGAAATCCAAATCCAACAGTAATTACAATTGGAAATGAAATTGGCACTAATATATCAGGTGGCACAACTGGTTCTGAAAATACAAATAAACCAAATAGTTCAAGTGGCTCTAAAGGTTCAGGCAGTAAAGTGAGTGTTGTAACAAGTGACTACAACAAAGATATTGAAACAGCTATTAAAGAAAATAAAGCGCCTGTATTTACAGTAAATGCAGATCAAAAGATAGCACTTAATAAAGAAGCTGTAGTGAACTTAATTACAAATCGATTAGATGCAGCATTCAAAGCAGAAAAACTAACTTTTACAATGAATCAAACTTTATTAAATGAAGTAACTCATAAAGAAAAAGCTTTAACAGTCCAAGTAACAAATGCTAACGAAGCAGATTACAAAAATGTACAAGAAGCATTTAGTGAGGCAGATGCACTTAAACTTGTAGGAGATAGAAGTGTAAGTGCAGAAATTAAAGTAAATACTGATGAAGTAGTAACAAGTTTCACAGAACCTGCTATAGTAAGCTTTGATTTATCAAAAGTCTCAAACATTAATCCAAGCAGGCTAACACTTGTGCGATATGAAGTGAATAAAGAGGGCAAAGTAAGTACAGTGAAATTAGGCGGTAGTTATAATGCAGAGACAAAGATATTTACAGCTAGAGTAGCGAAAGCAGGTAATTATGTTTTGGTAGAAGCTAAGGAACTTCTTAAAATTAATATGACAATTGGAGATAAGACTTCCAATGTAAATGATCAGAGTGTTACAAATGACATTGCACCTCAAATTATTAATGGCAGTACCATGGTGCCAGTAAGATTTATAGCAGAGAAGCTTAACGCTGAGGTGAAATGGGATAGTAAGAAAAAACAAGTTCAAATTTATTTAGATGGACAAGTTGTTACAGTAAACAGTGAAGATGGCATGAAGATTAAAGATTCAAGAACATTAGTTCCTATTCGTTATATATCAGAGAAACTTGGTGCAAATGTTCTTTGGGTTGGAAGTAGTAAAGCAATTGAAATTGTAAAATAATTATAAAGGGCCAGGGTATATTAATGTACTCTGGCCTTTTGTTGGCTATGAAAATTGTGTTACAATGTGGAACGATAAAAAGAAAAAGAACTGAGATGAATTGAAAAATGTAATTGGTTTTAGAACAGTTAAAACTTGGGTGGGTGCAGCAGTAGCAATGGTCTTAGCTGAAATAATGGGACTTGCATTTAGTGCTTCAGCAGGGATTATCACTATATTAAGCATACAAGATACCAAAAGAGTTTCATGCCAAATTGCTATAAGAAGGCTTATCGCCACTGTAATCGCTTTAACTATAGGTACTGTTTTGTTTGAGGTAATAGACTTTCATGCTATTGTATTTCCTTTGTAGGCCCTAGCAAGATAACATCACACGCCTTTACATATCACTTAGTTAATATATAACTAACTAGCAGGTAATTCAATTGTGCTTACTGAAGTAATCTTTACATATCACTTAGTTAATATATAACAATCAAGCATACAATACAGCTAAGAACAATAACGTAAGCTTTACATATCACTTAGTTAATATATAACTTATAAGCCTACATACATTACTTGCATCACTTTTTCTCTTTACATATCACTTAGTTAATATATAACTTTAGGTGATAGCATAGAAAATGTATCTATACTATACTTTACATATCACTTAGTTAATATATAACTAGCTGGAAAGAATCACTTGGGAAGTTTCAATAAAATCACTTTACATATCACTTAGTTAATATATAACATGGAAACTGGTAACTATAGTCCGGTACAATTTTTAACTTTACATATCACTTAGTTAATATATAACCGTCCATGTGTTCCTTGCCAAATGTTTTACTTATATCTTTACATATCACTTAGTTAATATATAACGCATCTATAAGTGCATCCAAACTTACATATTTACTACTTTACATATCACTTAGTTAATATATAACTTACATTTATTGCATTCAATACTATTACCCATACACAACTTTACATATCACTTAGTTAATATATAACGTAAATGTGTTTATTCCTACATAGTCCTCTGTAAAATCCTTTACATATCACTTAGTTAATATATAACTCATTTGTGCAAGTATATGGGGTTCGCTCCTACAAAGACTTTACATATCACTTAGTTAATATATAACGATAATTTAGACTTTGCAGAGGTTATGGATCAAGGAACTTTACATATCACTTAGTTAATATATAACTGTTATGAGTGCAATGAGTATTAGCATGAGTTATAACCACTTTACATATCACTTAGTTAATATATAACTATTAGCCATATTATCAAGCCACCCGTCAGTAGCCCTTCTTTACATATCACTTAGTTAATATATAACCCCACACATTAGGCCTTATCTATCAAAGCTTTTCTTTTGATATGTTGCTTCATTTTGCAGTGAACCTCCAATAGCGTTTTTATAATTCCACTATAAAACCCATTCTATCCCTTGTCCTACATACTGTTGTACTACTTTTTATAATCAATAGCCTCACTGCAATTTTTAATGTGATATGTCTAGCCACGTAATCTCTTGAGAATATTAGGCTAGAGTTTTTACCGTTTAGCGAGTGTCGTAGAATGTAGTTGCTATTAGCCTTACACTTTTAACCTACGCCCTCACTCTTGCCCCACTAAATCTGGACATAAAATAATTTATATTCTATTTTTATTTATCTACAATCACTTTATTACTTCTTGCAATATTAATAGCGGCATTATGATCTGCATTAATTTCAAACCCACACTCCTTACATAAGAAATGCTCTTGAGAAGGTCTATTTTCTCTATCAACATATCCACATTTACTACATGTCTGTGATGTATATGCTGGTTCTACATACTTAACCACTATGCCTTCTCTTTCAGCCTTATAACCTATCATATCTTGTAGTTCATAATAACTCCAATTTCTTAATAGCTTATTTTTAAATCCATCTTTTTCAAGTTTTTCTAAGTGAATAATTCCACATTTATTTCTAAAAGCAAAGTCGATAATTCTTTTTGATAAGGCATGATTATAATTTCTTACCCATTTTCTTTCACAATCTCTCATTCTATCTAATGCTTGTAATTTGTCCTTTCTTCCTTTTCCTCCTTTTACATTTTGAAGCTGTTGTTGTATACGTTTTCTTCTTTTATCAAATTGTATTCTTACCTTTAAAAATTCATCAATGCTACCAAAACTACGTCTTACATAAGTATTATCACTAACACAAGCATATGCTGGAAATTTAATCCCCAAATCTACGCCGAGCACTCTATTCTCCTGAAATTCTTTCTTAACTTTATCTGGAATCTCTAAAGTTAAATTTAATATGAGTTTCTTATCAATTTGAATTGAAGATGTACATACCTTATACTCACCATTAATAATTTTTTCTAGTGTATGCATCAGCTCTAAATAGTTTTTATCCTTTCTTCCTATTAGCACTTTAAAATAGATTTTATTTACCCATTTAATAATAATCTCATCACCATTGTAAGAAAACTTTAAATCTCTACCTCTAGTAATTAATGGAAATGTCCTTCTATAATTACGAATACTTCGTTCTCCTCTAGCTAATCCATTTTTTATATCTGCTTGCAAATCCTTTTTTACTTTTTGAGTAATCTGTGATTTACTGTCAATACCTGTCCCAAAATTTATATTTTGATAACACTCACACGTATTAGTTAACTTTTTCTTGGCCTCTTTAAATCGCTCTTTATCTCCACTCAAATATTCTTTTGCTAAAAATGACATTGCTCTATTTAACCCTAAATATTGAGCATATTGGCTATCTCTTAAAAACTTATATTGCTCATTTTTCTTGCTTTCATCATCACACAAAACCATAATCTTCAATTTACGTACTGCTATCATTTGCTATTTCACCCCCCTTATTTACATAGTTTTATTACCTATAATTCTACTCCTATTAGTGTTTTTCTACAACAAAAAAATGCCATATTTCGATAAGTCTAAATTATACATATATTATTACTTAATTACGAAACATAATACTAAAACTCATAGTCGTTAACTTAAGACTAAGTTTTTCCAGCAACAATAAGTTGGTCTAAATAACCTTCTATTTTAGAATAGGTGGTTTGTCTTAAACGTTTTTTATGCAAAGCCAACCTTCCTAATCCTATAAATTAAGTTAGAAAACGTCTCGTAAGTATGTAGTGTGATTCTTTTTAGTGTATAAAACTGATATAAATCTACAAGCAGTAATGTGTAAAATCTTTGGATGCTTACGCATCTCCCTTGATTCTTAAGCATGGTTTAATCTATACCATCATAAAGTGGCATTGTAAGTAATGCTCCTAGAAGTTTCCCATAAAGAATTGCTTCTACATATTTAGTTTTATCTACATGTATTTTATCTAGGGAAAGGGTGCTTTTTAGAACCTTAAAAAAGTACTTCTATTTGTCATCTTATACGATAAAGCTCTGTAATAATAGATGTATTAAGGATTTCTTTGCTGATGTTAGTAATCTAAGAATTATAGCAAAACATTTGTGTCATGGGTAACCCCTGAGGTAATTTCAAAGTCAGTAATAGAATGATGAACCGCACTATAAAGTGTTTGTATTTTTAAAGCTGATTTTGCATTGCGATCACCCATACCAGTATAATCATCTGTAACTTGATTTGGTAATGAAATAGTTGTTGCATCTAAAAGTCCTAAAGACACTGCTTTTGCAACTTTTTCTATAAAAGATAGTATAAAAAGTTTAAAAAATCTAGATACTAATCTTGCGATATGCATGGGAAATCTCCTAATCTGAGTACTATTAGACTATAGAGTTTTCCCATTTTTATTGAATTTATTACTGGAAAATTTTATTTATAAGTTAACGCTTATGAAACTTAATTTTAAAAAGACATTAATAGCAAAAGAATAAGAACAGTATGAGTGTTATTATGATATATACTAGGAAAAACGAGAAATAAATAGGAAATAAGCTTTTGTATAGTATATAATCTGTCGGAAAATTTTTAAATATAATTACCATATATTTACAAAATTAATTACACTTCCTCTGTATAATAAGAATAATATAAGGGGGAGATATAGTGTGATAAGTACAAAAGAAGAAAAAGTATCATTATTAGAAGTCCTAAAACAAATAAAATGGACAAGCATAATATTATGTATAGGTGTTTTTCTTATTAGTCATGTAGTTGTATTTAATGAGTTTTATACTTTAGTCATTTGCTATATTGGTGCATTATTTTTTGACAAAAATCTAAGACGCTGGGGGGTAGCTATAGGGCTATTAGGACTTATATTATTAGGGCTTGATCAAACTGTTACTGTAAAGTATATTTTGATGATTATACTTTTGGGAAGTATCAGAGGATGTATGGGAATTGGAAAGGCAGAGTTTAATAGGCAAAATCAAAGTATTATTACGGGGTTTTGTATATTTATTATTAATTTAATCGCCGTCATAATTGTTGGACCAACTGTATATAATGTTTTGCTAGCGGCAATAGAAGGAGCTGCGGGTATAGGAATCGTAGTGATTTTGAGCTATAGTACAGAGATTATTTATACAGGAAGATGTAGCAAACTCACAGATAAAGAGAGCATTAGTATGATTTTCTTAATAGCGTGTTTATTAGGTGGGACAGTAGACTTCTATGTACAAGCTCCTATGATTGGTCGCATTTTCTTTAGAGATGTTATGATCTTTGTCATTATGATTGCAGCAACTTACCTAGGGAGTATTCATACGGGAACTACGCTTACATTAGTGCTTAGCATTTTACTTGTATGTATAGGATATATTTCACCTGAATTTGTGGTTATTTATGCCATTGGTGCTTTTGTTGGAAGTTTATTTTCTGTACTTGGGCGATTAGGTGTTACTATTGCCATGGGATTAGGTTTGTTTTTAGGATTTAGTCTGTTTAATAATGGACAAGTAGATTTAAGTATTATGGGTGCCTATTTAAGTGCAGGTGTAATAAGTTTAATTATTCCTAGGAAATATTTTGGACTCGCAGAGTGGTTTAGTAATGTAGAAAGTAATAAAGATGAGCAATATTTTTATAGACTACAAGATGCAATGATTGCTCAAGTAGATGATTACGCAAAGGCTTTTAGTAACTTGAGTAAGTCTTTTGATAAGATTGTAGATAAGAAACTTGTATTAGATGAAAATGATATTAAGTATATTATTGAATCTACAGGAGAAAAGATGTGTATAGATTGTGCCATGCGTAATTTCTGTTGGAAAGATTATTTACAAGCAACTTATAAAAATGGTTATGAGATGATTAATCTAATAGAAAAGAAGGGAACATTGACTTTAGCAGATATACCAGAGCGTTTTGCTAAAGCATGTATTAATCCAGAAAACTTTGCTTTTACATTAAGTTTTAATTTGGAAATATTTAAACGTAATATGATTTGGAAAAATCGTTTAGTAGAAATGCGTAATCTAATTGGCAGTCAATTTGAGGCAGTGTCAAGTAGCTTGCAGAAACTATCAAATACAGTGAAAAATGATATGAATTTTAATAGAGAAGCAGAAAAATGCATTAAAGAGCATTTACATAGTAAAGGAATCAGTGTACAAGATGCTATTGTATTAGAAAATAAAGGACATATTAGGTGCATTCATCTTTTTATAGATTACCGTGTAGATAAGGATCTAAAAGAAAGACTTATAAAGTTTATAAGTGAGACTTTAGAGGAAAAGGTTGAAATAGAGAAATTCGAATATGCACAGCCTAAAGGCTATTGCTACTTTAAAATACGCCTTCAAAAGCAATTTGCCATTATAGCTAGTGCGATTATGAGACCGAAAGAAGAGGTTTCTGGAGATGTATTCAGTTATAGACAAATAGTAGATGGCAAATATTTATTAGCTTTGGCTGATGGAATGGGCAGTGGTGTAGAAGCACAAGCAGAAAGCACGGCAACTATGGAACTTTTTGAAGACCTTATGGCTTCAGGATTTGAAAGACCATTAGCTGTTCAAATGATTAACTCAATGCTAGTTTTGAAATCTGATATAGAAAGTTTTTCGACTATGGATGTAACCGTAGTTGATGAGTAT
This sequence comes from Cellulosilyticum ruminicola JCM 14822, assembly GCF_001311925.1. Lineage (GTDB taxonomy): Bacteria > Bacillota > Clostridia > Lachnospirales > Cellulosilyticaceae > Cellulosilyticum > Cellulosilyticum ruminicola. The sequence goes on along the minus strand of NZ_BBCG01000021.1, from coordinate 34,422 downwards.
ACAGGTGTAGCAGAATTCCTTAAGATGGGAGCCGCTTCTAGTTTTATTTTAAGAGGTAATGAAGTGATTACTATTCGTTCAGATTCATTACCACTTGGTATATTGGAGCATATTGATGTGGAAGTGTATAACAAGCAACTTCAAGATGGTGATATTATCATTATGGTAACAGATGGTATGCTAGAAAGTAAAAATGATTTTGTGGGTAAAGAAGATACCTTTAAGCAGTTTATACTTGAAATGGAAAGTCACAATCCAGAATATATGGCTAAGAATCTGATGCAAAGATGTGTAGACCTCTTGGGTGGAGGAGATCAGGATGATATGACTATTCTAGTTGCAAGGGTATGGAAACAGGAAAAATGTTTAAAGTTCTAAGATATATAGAAGTTAGGTGAACATAATAAATATTTAATAGATGAAAAAACGTTAAGACTCTAATTTTCCCTTGATAGATATACAATTAAGCTCTTAAATTTAACATATAGAGGATATTTGAGGAAAATGAAAAGGTTAAAATAGCTAAACTGAATTAAAAAATGATAATTTTGTTAAAAAAAGTCAAATTCAATTAATTAAAGGGAAGCGGTAAATAGTTCGTACCTCGAAAACTAGTAGTTTTTTGAGACAATGATATAGAACTTTAATAAACTTAGATCCATTCAAGCCACACATCCTGTTTATGTTTTGTGGCAAGCGAGCTGATCGCATTAAGTGTTTATTATGAGAGGAAGATGGCTTTTTACTTCTTTACAAACGTTTAGAGGCTGGACGTTTTCAATGGCCTAGAACGGAAAATGATGTATTAAGTATTACGCCCGAGTAATTTCAATGGCTTAGCAAGGATTGGCTATTGAACAGAAAAAATAATTCCAAAGGTTATACCTACAAGATCATTATAAGTTTTGTGCAATATAGAGAAATTTATAGATGAACAGCTTACACAGATTTTTGGTAAAGATAACTGGAAAGAACTTCCCAAAGAAGTATACAAGTGCCTTACCTTCCATCCAGCTGTTTTTGAGGTTGAAGAACATCATGTATCTGTTTATGCTGGAAAAGATAATGAAACGATTGTACGTGCTGATCGTCCTGCAGATCTTTTACGTAATAGTATTGTGACATCATCATTAGCAGCTGCAATCATGAATGCAAAGTATGTAAACGCCATTCCGATTTATCGTTTAGAGCAACAGTTTAAACGCGCAGAAGTCAATATCTCTAGGCAGTGTTTGTTAATAAAGATGGACGTTCTGCAGGAGCCAAAAGCTATATGTGGGTCTATCGTATAGGAAAAATGTATGATGCAGCACTTCAACAGATCAGTGCCATCTATAAGATTGAAGAAGAACTTAAAGACCTTTCTCTTGAGGAAAGAGTGAACAGGCGTTAGCTCAGTGTCAAGCCACTAGTAGATGCTTTCTTTGCATGTGTAAAAGCTAATCAACATAAAGTACCTGAGAAATCTGCAACAGGAAAAGGATTTACTTACTGTATCAATCAGGAGCAATATCTCAGAGCCTTTTTAGAGAATGGAAATGTTCCGGTAGATAATAATGCTGCTGAACAATCTATACGAAGCTTCTGTATAGGCAAGGCTAACTGGCATTTAATCGATACGATCAATGGTACAAAAGCTAGTGCAATCATCTATAGTATTGAGGAAACAGCTAAAGCGAATCAGTTGAAAGCATACCACTACTTTGAACACTTACTGATTGAGCTGTCAAAACATCAAGATGACACAAATTTAGATTTTATAGATGAATTATTGCCATGGTCAAAAACACTACCAAAAGAATGTCTAAAAACAGAACAATAACAAATGTGCCATCCAAGACGGGTGGCATTTTTAATATCCAGTACTTATGATTTACCGTTTACGAAATGGTTATTTATAATCCGGATATTAAAATAAGAGATATGGGTTGTGAAGAGCAAAGAAATTCTATTGGATTTGATGATGATTTAGAATTTGATTTTTAATGCAGCATAACAGGAAATATATATAGGCTGTAGTAAAGTTAAAGTGTCCTAACTTTACTGTGGCCTTTATATATTTTGAGAGTCTATAAAATTAAATCTGAATATTTCTTGATAAAAGTGGCAATTTTTAAAAGGGTAAGTTATTTTGTTAACAATGAAATCAGTATAATAAGACAATTGATATGATAAGCTATATTTATTAGGCTTAAGAATATTATTCTAAAAGAAGAAATATTGAAATTTGGATTAAGATTGATTTATAGTATAATAGATAGCCAAAAATAAATTATGCATAAGTAATAAAATTAATATTTATTAATGTAGGATAAAATGTTATAAAATATGAGATTGATGAGTAAACATTTACTAATACAAATTTATAGGATAAGTCTATTAAGATATAAAATATGGCTATACTAAAGATGAGCCACTTAAAATGGCTAGGCTATAAAGGAGACAAAAGATGTCTAATAAAAAGATAGAGTATAAACTCCAACAATATATTAAGCAGCATAAGCTTTTACAAACAGGAGATGACATAGTCATAGGCGTATCTGGCGGTGCTGATTCTATGATGCTGTTTCATTATCTATATACTCATAGAGAAGAGTATGGGATTCATATAAAAGTAGCACATGTGAATCATGGGATAAGAGAAGAAGCTGAAGGAGATGCAGCCTATGTAGAAGAAGTGTGCAGAAAGTGGCAAGTTCCATTTTATAGACAAGATTGTAATATTAAAGACTTAGCTAAAAAAAAGCAACTTTCAGAAGAAGAAGCTGGCCGAGAGGAAAGATATAATTTCTTTATATCTTTATTAAATCAAAATGGTAAAATAGCAACAGCACATAATATGAATGATCAAGCTGAAACATTAATTATGCGCTTCATAAGAGGTACAGATATTAAAGGACTAGGTGGTATTTCTCCTAAAAGAGGAGAAATTATAAGGCCGTTATTATGTCTTACAAGAGCCGAAATAGAAGAGTATTGCAGATACTATACATTGTTTTACAAAGATGATCATACTAACTTTCTACCGATTTATACAAGGAATAAAATTAGACTCAAATGCATTCCGTATATTGAGAAAGAAATAAGTCCAGGTGTTATCAAAACATTAGGTCAACATAGCGAGTTGTATAGAGAAGAAGAAAACTTTTTAAGAGAACATACAGAGCTTCTATTTAAGGATTGTAGCAATATAAATAATGATTTTGAGATGAAGAGGATTGAATTAGATGTAGAGAAGCTAAGTGTTTATCATAGTTATATGCAAAAGCGTATTATTTATCTGACACTCTTTAAGTTGACAGGCAAAAGCAAGAACATTACATCTAAGCATATAGATACAGTATTAAAGCTTATAAATGGTCAAAGTGGTAAAGAGGTGCATATGCCATATGAAACAGTGGTAGAAAGAGAATATAATACACTCATATTTAGGAAGATTGAAACATTACCACACACTTATTGTTATCCTCTTAGCCTTGGAAAACATTATATAAAAGAAGCAAATTTGGAAATAGAGTTAAGAATTCTAGCAAATGAAAGAATTCATCAAAAAAGTGAAAACATGTATACTAAATATATTGATTATGGTAAAATGAAAAGTGACTTTTGTATTAGGACTAGACACCCTTATGATTATATAAGACTAGGAAGTGGAAGCAAAAAGCTTAAAAAGTTGTTTACAGATGATAAGATTCCAAAAGCAAAAAGAGACAGTATACCACTTATTGCAACAGGAGATGAAATCGTGTGGGTTGTGGCAGGAAGATTAAACACAGATTATTATATTACTGAAGAAACGACACAAATTTTACAGATTAGAATAACTTACAGGAATTAATAGGAGGAATTATGTTAAACTTAGATACACTTATTTCAGAGGAACAATTACAAGCTCGTATTAAAGAATTAGGAGCTCAAATCTCAAAAGATTATGCAGGTAAAGAAATTATTGTTTTATGTATTCTAAAAGGTGGAGTTATGTTCATGACAGACCTTGTAAAACATATTGATGTACCATTAAAAATGGAGTTTATGGTAGTATCTAGCTATGGAGACGAATACAAAAGCAGTGGGGTTGTGAAAGTATTAAAAGATTTAGATGAACCTATTATTGGTAAAAATGTCTTAATCGTAGAAGATATTATTGATTCAGGTAGAACATTAAGTTGTATTCAAAAAATGCTTCAAGAAAGGGGTGCTGAAAGTATTAAATTATGTACATTACTTGATAAAAAAGAAGAACGCGTTACAGAGGTTCGTGTTGATTATGTTGGTTTTCCAATTGGAAACGAATTTGTAATTGGTTATGGACTTGACTATAAACAATATTATAGAAATCTTCCTTATATTGCTGTAAATAGAGGTTAAATATAAAAGAGGGGAAGAGAAAGGAGGAATTTACGAGTGAAGAAAAAATTTAAAGGCACTTATATATATTTATTATTATTATTAGTGTTGATGATGTTTATTTTCTATAGCACAAGTAGAGATATAAATAGCACAACTAAGACTATGTCTTATAGCGAAATGTTAACAGCTATTGAAAATGGGCAAATAAAAAGCATTGAACAAGTTGTATCAGATGGTGATTTAGGAGAATTTATTGTAGTCGATAAAGAAAATAATAAATCAACTGTTGAAGCACCTCAAAATGCATTTAGTACTTATTATTTAAGCTTATCACCAGAGGTAAGAACACAATTTACATTTGTAACCCGTGCAGTACAAGCAAATATGTGGTTACCAATTTTACAAATCGTACTTATCGTAGGAATGTTTATTTTCATTATGGTATTCTTTGTACAACAAATGCAAGGTGGCGGAGGCGGCGGAGGCCGAATTATGTCATTTGGTAAAAGTCGTGCGAAGATGACAATTGATGATAAAGGAAATGTTACATTTAAAGATGTAGCTGGTTTAGATGAAGAAAAAGAAGAGGTTGCAGAAATTGTAGATTTCCTTAAAAATCAAAACCGTTATGTACAAGTAGGGGCTAAGATTCCAAAAGGGATTCTTTTAGTAGGACCTCCTGGTACAGGTAAAACACTTTTAGCAAAAGCTATTGCAGGTGAAGCAGGTGTACCATTCTTTAGCATTTCAGGTTCAGATTTCGTAGAAATGTTCGTTGGTGTAGGGGCTTCTCGTGTAAGAGATTTATTCGAGCAAGCTAAGAAGAATGCACCTTGTATAGTATTCATTGATGAAATCGATGCTGTAGGACGTAAACGTGGCGCTGGACTTGGCGGTGGACATGATGAAAGAGAACAAACACTTAACCAACTCTTAGTTGAGATGGATGGTTTCGGAGCAAATGGAGGGGTTATCGTTATGGCGGCTACAAACCGTGCTGACGTACTTGACCCTGCGCTTCTTAGACCAGGACGTTTGATAGACAAGTAACAGTAGATAGACCAGATATCACAGGTCGTAAAGCTATTTTAAAAGTACATTCAAAAGGTAAACCACTTAGTGAAGATATTGATATTGATGTTATTGCAAAAACAACATCAGGTTTTACAGGTGCAGATCTTGCAAACCTTATGAATGAATCAGCACTTCTTACCGCGCGTCATAATAAACGTGCAATTGATATGGAAGAAGTACAAAAAGCACTCATTAAAATTACAATGGGTACAGAAAAGAAAAGCCATATTATCACAGATGCTGAAAGAAAACTTACAGCATACCATGAAGTTGGGCATGCGCTTACAAGTGAGTTATTAGATGAGATGGAACCAGTTCATACAATTTCTATTATTCCAGTTGGCCGTGCAGGTGGATACACAATGCAGCTTAATGGAGAAGATAATTTCTATACTAAGAAAAAAATGCTACAACATATCATTGTATTCTTAGGTGGTCGTGCAGCAGAAGAATTAGTATTAGATGATATTACAACAGGTGCTTCTAATGATATTCAACGTGCAACACAACTTGCAAGAGATATGGTTACAACATATGGTATGAGCCGTCTTGGACCTATTAAATATGGTGATGAACATTCAGAACCATTCTTAGGTAGAGATTATAATCATACACGTAACTATGGTGAAGCTTTAGCTACTGAAATTGATACAGTAGTAAGTGAAATCATTGAAGAGTGTTATGAACAGGCTAAAAAACTTTTACAAGATCATATGGATGTACTTCATAAAGCTTCACAAATCTTAATGAAAAAAGAAAAACTTACAGGTCAAGAGTTTAGAAAGATTATGAAGGGTGAAGAAATAGATGAGGAAAATATTGCAGAATTTAATATTTTCGAATCTATAGAGGAGGTAGAAAAAGAAGGTAAAGTTCTTGAATCTAAAGTATCGATAATACTTTTGAAAACTCAGATGAAGTATAGTTAAAATAATAAAAGTCAAAAAGCCGAAAATTATTTTCGGCTTTTTCTTTTATTATAAATTCGTCAAGTAATGTGCTTAATAGATTTAAGTAATTAAATAAGTAAATTTTAAACTATGGGGAGATGCGAGGATGAAGGAAAAGGTTTTAAAATACTTAAAAGAGCAAAAAGAGTATGTATCAGGAGAACAAATTAGTAAAAAATTAGGTGTAACTAGGGCTAGTATTTGGAAAATCATAAATAAACTTAAAGAAGAAGGTTATATGATTGAATCGAGTACTAAGAAAGGATATAAGCTTATGGAAGTACCTAATATTATTACAAAAGAAGAAGTGCAATCTATTATAAAAACTCAGTGTTTAGGAAAAAATATAAACTATTTTAGTGAGATTGATTCTACAAATGAAATTGTTAAGAAGTTAGCTCGCAAGGGAGAGGCAGAAGGCACCATTGTTATTGCGGATAAGCAAACTGCTGGCAAAGGAAGATTAGGAAGAGTATGGGAGTCACCAAGTGGTGTCAATATTTTTATGAGTATTTTACTACGTCCACAAATTAAACCAGACAAAGCTAGTCAAATCACACTTATTGTAGGACTTGCAATGTGTGAAGCAATTAGAGAAGTTACAGGGTTAGATGCTAGAATCAAGTGGCCTAATGATATTGTTGTAAATGGGAAAAAGGTATGTGGCATTTTGACTGAAATGAGTGCAGAAATTGACTGTGTGAATTATGTAGTTGTAGGAATAGGTGTCAATGTAAATCAAATGGAGTTTTCTGAGAATTTACCTCATGCAACTTCTCTAAAAATTGAAGGAGGAAAAGAATATCAAAGAGGGAATATTATTAGTGTGTTCTTTGATAAATTTGAATCATATTATATGGCATATAAAACTGATATTACACTAGAGCCAATTTTACCTGCATATAAAACATATTGTATAACACTTGCTGATAAGGTAAAAATAATAGATAGTATACAAGAGTATATTGCTGAGCCAGTAGATGTATTAGCAGATGGAAGCCTTGTAGTTAAAAATGAGGAAGGCGAAGAAAAACGTATTTTTACAGGTGAAGTATCTGTACGAGGTATTTATGGTTATGTATAAAATATAAGAAAGATGCATAGGAAAAAATTACAAGCAAATAAAGGATGAATATATTATAATAAGTAAGACTGTATAAATATAATTTAGGAAAGACAAGAGGAGAATTTAAAATGGAAAAGCATGTATTAATATCAGTGTCACCATATGTGCACAAATATTATCTAAATGAACAATATAAGGATTTACCAGAAAGTATCGTGGAAACACTTCGTGCAAAGTTAGGAGTAATTGCAGAAAAGACTAACTGCATTATCTCTATTGGATTTTATGATAATGGTGAACTTTTCATTGAAGAAATGCAACAAGATCCAATGTTTTATGATGATATTGGCGCAAGTCTCGAGATTAAAAAGCTTCAACAAGAAGAAGCTGAGACATTTAAATCTATTAAAATGTGGTATATGATTTATCATACACCAAACGGTATGATTATGAGAGATGTACTTTTGCTTCAAAGCGAGAAAAAAATATCATCTGAAATTATTGAAGCAGTAGTCCAAAAACACGGTGAAGAATATCGTCAATTTGTACAAGTTTTATTAGAAGATTAATAAAAATCATGTAGGGAGATATGGTGTAATTAAAGTATAATTGTATACTAGTTTGGAATATTATGATATAATTTATGCTGTTAAAAATAAGCGTTGCATCAAGAGAGGGGCTAATTATAAGTACCTATCTTAATTTGAGCGACAGCTAGGAGGAAAAAATGAATAAGACTAGAAACACAAAAACATTGACTTTATTGGGTGTACTTATAGCCATTCAAGTAGTTCTTACTATGGCTAATATAGGACTTATACCACTTCCGTTTATAAAGGCAACCATTTTACATATTCCTGTTATTATAGGAGCTGTTTTATTAGGTCCTACGGAGGGAATGATTTTAGGATTGTCATTTGGAATCATGTCAATTGTGATGAACACAGTACAACCGGGAGTTACCTCTTTTGTATTTTCACCATTTATAACAGTAGGTGACAATAGTGGTAATCTTACAAGTTTATTCGTGGCTATTGTACCTCGTATACTTATTGGTGTAACAGCTTATTATAGTTATAAGCTTGTTTGCAAATTTGATAAGACTAAGGTGATAGCATACAGTGTAGCTGGTTTAGTGGGGGCTTTAACAAATACGATTTTAGTAATGGGAAGTATATATGTATTATTTGGTAATCAATATGCGGCTGCAAAAGAAATTCCTTTTAGTGCACTATTTGGTGCAATTATGGCAATTGTAGGAACAAATGGCGTACCAGAAGCAATTGGTGCAGCTATTATTGTACCAGCGTTATGTAAGCCACTTAATATGATTTTTAGATTAAATACAGCCCGTGTAAATAAAGGAAGAGCATAGATGAAAAAACATGTTTTAATTGGCGTAACAGGAGGAATTGCGGTCTACAAAATACTAGATGTAGAAAGCAAACTTAGAAAGTTAGGCTATGAAATGAATACAATAATGACGAAAAATGCTTGTGAGTTTGTACAGCCGATGGCATTTCAAACTATTTCAAATAATTATGTTGTAACAGATACTTTTGAAAGACCACATAAATGGGAAGTTGAGCATATTTCTTTAGCGAAAAAAGCAGATATTATGCTGATTGCACCAGCAACAGCTAATGTAATTGGCAAAATTGCTCATGGTATTGCAGATGATATGCTTACAACAACGGTAATGGCTGCTAAATGCCCAGTTGTGATAGCACCAGCTATGAATACAGCTATGTATGAAAATGAGATTGTACAAGAAAATATAGCGTATTTAAAATCAAAAGGATATTTATTTATAGAACCAGTATCGGGAATGTTAGCTTGCGGTGATGTGGGTTCTGGAAAACTTGCATCTCCAGATGAAATAGTAGCATTTGTAGAAAAAACAATAGAAGAATCTTTAGTGAAAGAAGAGATTTCACAAGATTTAAAAGGTAGACATATTCTTGTAACAGCAGGACCAACAGTAGAGGCGATTGATCCATTTAGATATATTACAAACCACTCATCAGGTAAACAAGGTTATGCGATTGCTGAATCTGCTGTTAAAAGAGGAGCAGAAGTAGTTTTAGTTTCAGGACCAGTACAAATTCCAGCACCAGAAGGTGTTAAGGTAGTAACTGTAAAAAGCGCGAGAGATATGTATGAAGTTGTACATGAATATTTTAACTGGTCAGATGCAGTTATAAAAGCTGCTGCAGTTGCAGATTATAGACCTAGGGTAGAAAGCCAGCATAAAGTGAAAAAGACTGGTTTAGATGATATGACATTAGAACTTGTAAGAAATCCAGATATTTTACAAAGTCTTGGTGAAATAAAATCGCATCAAGTACTCGTAGGATTTGCGGCAGAAACGGATAATGTGGTAGAATATGCAATGCAGAAGATTGCAAAGAAGCATTTAGATTTTATAGTTGCAAATAATATTGCACAACAAGGTGCAGGATTTAAGGGCGACACAAATATCGCTACAATTATCGAAGCAAATGGACAGATTACAGAAACAGGGCAAATGTCAAAGCATGCGCTTGGCGATGCTATATTAGATAAAGTAAAATGTTATTTTAAGTAATTGTAAGCAGGTGCAAGGTTAAAAGTAATATTCTTAATCTAGCCCTGCTTTCTTTGAACCTGTTACAATAACATAAGAAGAAATGAAAAGAGGTAGAAAAATGTTATTAGCCATAGATATAGGGAATACTAATATAGTAATAGGGGTTATGAAAGGTTTAGACTTAATTACAAGTTTTAGGCTTACAACACAAACGCCACGTACATCTGATGAATATGGTATTATGATGGTTGAGATGTTAAGAGAGAAAAAAATTCATATAAATGATATTACAGCTGTTATCATGTCTTCTGTAGTACCTGATATTATGTACTCTGTAAATAACAGTATTAAAAAATATCTTCATCATAAACCACTTATTGTAGGACCAGGTGTGAAGACTGGACTTGCAGTTAAGACAGATAACCCAAGAGAAGTAGGAGCAGACCGAATTGTAAACTGTGTAGCTGCCTATGAAATGTATGGTGGACCTTGTATGGCCATTGACTTTGGTACATCTACTACTTATGATATTGTTAATGCCAAAGGTGAGTTCATTGGTGGTCTTATTACACCAGGAATTAGAATTTGTGCAGATGCTTTATGGCAGAGAGCAGCACAGCTTCCACATATGGAAATCAAAAGTACAAAAGGTATTTTAGATTGCAAAAATACAGTGACAAGTATGCAGTCAGGTCTTATATATGGATATATAGGGCAAGTTGAATATATTGTTAATAAAACTAAGGAAGCTATGGGCTGTGATAATCTTAAAGTTATTGCAACAGGTGGACTTGCGAAAGTTATTCAAGATGGCACTGATGTAATTCAAAAATATGATGGTTTATTAACCTTAAAAGGACTTGCGTTAATTTACGAAAAGAATAGATAGGATGATATAAAAATGAAATTTGGCAGTGTAGAAACGGCTAATAACGTCTTTTTAGCCCCTATGGCCGGCATTACAGATTTACCGTTTAGGATAATTTGTAAAGAATTTGGTTGTGGGATGATGACCACTGAAATGGTAAGTGCAAAAGGCTTACTTTATGAAAATGGTAAAACAAATCAATTATTATCAATTGATGAAATAGAGCACCCAATTGGTGCACAACTATTTGGGAGTGATCCTAAAATTTTAAGCGAGATGGCAAAACAAGTAGAACAAAGCGCTGTAGATTTCATTGATATTAATATGGGTTGTCCTGCACCTAAAATTACTAAAAATGGAGAAGGTTCAGCACTACTTAAAAATCCGGAATTAATAGGTGAAATAGTATATGCGGTAGCAAATGCATTAACAAAGCCTTTAACAATTAAAATTAGAAAAGGTTTTGATGATAGCAACATTAATGCAGTACAAGTAGCTAAAATTATTGAGCAGGCAGGTGCAAGCGCCATTGCACTTCATGGTAGAACAAGAGAGCAATTTTATAGTGGAGTTGCTGACTGGGATATCATTAAAGAAGTAAAACAAAATATTAGCATTCCACTTATCGGAAATGGTGATATTAGAAAGCCTGAAGATGCAAAACGTATGATTGATCAAACAGGATGTGATGCAGTACTTATTGCAAGAGGCGCTCAAGGAAATCCTTGGATTTTTAAAAGAACTGTACACTATTTAGAAACAGGTGAGTTATTGCCAGAGCCTACTTTTGAAGAACGTGCAGAAGTTATTTTACGACATGCTAAAATGTTAGTAGAATATAAAGGTGAATATGTGGGTATTCGTGAAATGCGCACACACCTTACATCGTATGTAAAAGGCTTACATGGAGCAACAGATCTTAGACGTTCACTTACATCAGTAGAAACTTATGATGACGTTAAACGTATGTTAGAGTATTGCGATGCAAGACTTAAAGAATTATTATAAAGGATACTAGGATAAAGAATAGGTACAGATAAGTTATTAGTAATACTTACTTGTACTTATAAAAGCTTTGTGTATAGAGATTTAAAATCATGGTAACCTATATACACAGGGCAGATATTATCATATATTATAAAGTAAGTGAAAAACTGCTCTAAAGTTGACAAAACAGAGGTAATTACGGTATAATTGTTGAATTAAAAAATGTACTATTATTACACTAATTATACAAAACGAAAATATAAAATATAGTAGTAGGCTAAGAAAGGGAGTACAGATATGGCTGGCAAAAAAGTATTACTCACATATGAGGGGATTAAAACATTAGAAGGAGAACTTGAGAACTTAAAAACAGTTAGACGTAACGACGTTGCTGAAAAGTTAAAAGAAGCAAGAGCTCAAGGTGACCTTTCTGAAAATGCAGAATACGATGCAGCAAAAGAAGAACAAGCAGAAATTGAAGTTAGAATCGTAGAACTTGAAACAATGCTTAAAAATGCAATCGTTATTGAAAATGAAGAAAAAGTTGAGGTTGTTAAACCTGGTTATAGAGTTAAACTTTATGATTATACTTTTGAAGAAGAAATTGAATATCTTATCGTTGGTTCAACAGAAGCTGACCCAGTAAATGGTAAGATTTCTAATGAATCACCAGTAGGTATGGCATTACTTAACCACAAAGTTGGGGATGAAATTGACGTTGATACTACTGATGGTGTAGATAAATATAAAATCTTAGACATTACAAACTAAGATAGCGTAAAGCACAAAGGAGGAATCAGTTTTGTCTGATCAAAATCAAGTACAAGAAAATGTTAGTGAATTAATCAAAGTAAGATATGATAAACTTGCTACTCTTCAAGAAAAAGGAAAAGACCCTTTCAAACAAACTAAATTTAATGTAACAGCACATAGCGAGACAGCTAAGAAAGTTTTCGAAGCTTTAGAAGCTACTGGTACACTTGAAGAACATGAAATGTCAGAAAGAACTAAGCTTTCTGTAGCAGGTCGTATCATGGCAAAACGTGATATGGGTAAAGCATCTTTCATCACAATCCAAGACCAAGAAGGTCGTATTCAATCTTATGTAAGAAAAGATGAGATTGGTGAAGATGATTATGTTGATTTCAAAAAATATGATATTGGTGATATCGTAGGTATTACAGGTTATATCTTTAGAACTCAAAAAGGTGAAATTTCTGTTCGTGCAAAAGAAGTAACACTTTTATCAAAAAGCTTACAAATCTTACCTGAAAAATATCACGGTCTTAAAGACGTTGAAATGAGATATCGTCAACGTTACGTAGACCTTATTGTAAATCCAGAAGTTAAAGAAACATTCTTAAAACGTAGCGCAATCATTCGTTCAATGAGAAACTACTTAGATAAACAAAACTTCGTAGAAGTAGAAACACCAGTACTTCATGATATTGCTGGTGGTGCAGCTGCTCGTCCATTCGTAACTCATCATAATGCATTAGATATTGATATGTACATGCGTATCGCTCCAGAACTTAAATTAAAACGTCTTATCGTTGGTGGATTCGATAGAGTATACGAAATCGGTAGAGTATTTCGTAACGAAGGAATGTCAATTAGACATAACCCAGAATTCACAATTATGGAATTATACCAAGCATATGCTGATTTCCACGATATGATGGACATCACAGAAGCACTTATCAGAAATGCATCTATGGAAGTTAATGGTACAGGTATCGTTGAATATGATGGTGTAACAATTGATCTTGAAAAACCATTTAAGAGAATTTCAATGGTAGACGCTGTTAAAGAATACACAGGTGTAGACTTCAGAGCTATTGAAACTTTAGAAGAAGCAAGAGCTATTGCTAAAGAGAAAAATGTAGCATTTGAAGAACACCACATGAAAGGTGATATTTTAAACTTATTCTTCGAAGAATTCGTTGAAGAAAAACTTATTCAACCAACATTTATTACAGAACACCCAGTTGAAATTTCTCCACTTGCAAAACGTAAACCATTAGATCCAGATTACACAGAAAGATTCGAGCTTTTCATCGTTGGTCGTGAACATGCAAATGCATTCTCAGAATTAAATGATCCAATCGATCAAAGAAGCCGTTTCAAACGTCAAGAAGAGCTTCGTGAAGCTGGAGATGATGAAGCTTGCTTAATCGATGAAGACTTCTTAACAGCTCTTGAATACGGTTTACCACCAACAGGTGGACTTGGAATTGGTGTAGATAGACTTGTAATGTTACTTACAAATTCAGCATCAATCAGAGACGTATTATTATTCCCAACAATGAAACCAGTAGAGAAATAATATAGGAAGACCCGTAAATACGGGTCTTTTTTTATTTTTTGAAATGAAAATGTGATATAATTATATATATATATATTTGAGATATAAGGAGGAAGAGCTATAAACGTAAAGGAAAGTAAATTAAGACTATCATTCAATTCACCAGTTGTGCTAGGGTTTACAATTTCATGTTTTATTGTATTAATTCTAGATAAGCTTACAAGAGGTGCTTCAACAAATATGTTATTTAGTGTTTATAGAGCACCCTTAGTAAATCCATTAACATATATTCGATTTTTCGGACATGTGGTTGGTCATGCTGGTTGGGAACATTTATTTAGTAACATTATGATGTTGCTTGTAATAGGACCTTTGCTTGAAGAAAAGTATGGTTCGATTAATATTCTTGCTGTTATCTTAGCTACTGCATTTATGACAGGTGTTTGCAGTTTTATTTGTTTTCCACATATACACTTATTAGGAGCAAGTGGTGTTATATTTGCTTTTATATTACTTGCTTCATTTACAAGTGTTAAAGAAGGTAAGATACCGCTTACTTTTATTCTTGTGGCAATAATTTATATAGGACAACAAATATATAAGGGTATTTTTATTCAAGATAACATTTCTAATCTTACACATATTTTAGGTGGTTTAGTTGGTTCAGGGTTTGGTTATTTACTAAATAAAGAAAAATAATAATTGAAAAAGTGTGATGTAGCTTATGTGTATCACACTTTTTGTTGGAGATATATAATGAGAAATAATATATTTATATAATCATGTCCATGCATAAAAAAAAGAAAATTCTGTAATTGTATATATTTAAATGGAAAAATATTGTAATATATATATATAATCGAATATTAATTTTTACTATGATATAATAAAGATAATATATTTAGGGGTGCTTACAAATGAAAAGGTATAAAATACAGCCATTGAATAGTTACTACTATTATAAAAAGAGAAAAAATTGGCTTAAAGAGATACTATTGTTTATTATTGGCATGGGTGTGATTTGTCTTGGCATCGTAGGTAATGGAAACTTGGGAGATGACTTAAAGGCATTAAGATTGAAAAAGGAAATAAGTGCTGAATCTGTATATATAGACGGAAATAAGGTGGCCTATGGTTTATATAAACAGAAGCAAGAAGTAAAGGGGATTTATATTCCTGCTAGTAAGATTGATAACTACGAAGAATATATTGCTATGGCAAAACGTACAGATGTAAATAGTTTTGTAATTGATGTAAAAAATGATCAGGGTTATTTAACTTTTACATCTGATAATGAGAAACTTGTTAATATGGGATGTGTGTTGGCTGATCCTCCTATTGAAAATATCGGTGGCGTAATGAAGCGATTATATGAGGAAGATATTTACCCTATTGCACGTATTGTGACTTTTAAAGATAATGTAGCAACAAAACATTTCCCTAACTTGGCAGTTAAGAAGTTAGATGGTAGGGTGTATGAATTAAAATCTGGGGATAGATGGCTTGACCCTTATAATCAGGAGAATTGGGATTATATATTAGAAGTCTGTAAAGAAGCTATTAAAATAGGATTTAAGGAAATACAATTTGACTATATTAGGTTTCATGAATCAATGGACGAAGAAATCGTACAATTACCTCCTAATAAAACGAAATCTGAGGTGATTACAGAATTTGTGACCTTTATAAGTAAACAGCTTGAAGAGTATGGTGTAAGTGTATCAGCCGATGTTTTTGGAACAATTATAATGAGTAAGATAGATGGTGAAAATGTAGGTCAGGATTTTAAAGAGCTCTGTAAGCATTTAGACTATATTTGTCCTATGATTTATCCTTCTCACTATGCAGACGGAACATTCGGAATACAGTATCCACATATACAATGTTATGATATAATATTAAAGTCTATGGAACTTGCACAGGATAAGATTTTAGAGAATCCTAGGATAGAGCGCAAGGCTAAAATTAGACCATGGTTACAGGATTTTACCTTAGCAGGAATGAAACCATATCAATTTTATGGAGAAGAACAAATTAGGAGCCAGATTCAGGGTACATATGATGCAGGGGTGAATGAATGGCTATTTTGGAATGCATCAGGTAAATATACAGAGGCAGGATTAGATGAAGAATAAAGGATGTGAATCTTTTTGGTAGATCAAAATAAAATTATTCTTATGACAAAACTTGAGATGTATAATAAAAAGCATGGCAATATAGATAGGGAACGTTGTAAATATTTCCTTGAGGATTATATATATACTAAAAACTTTATAACAAGAATATATTTTAGTTTAATAATATTATTTTTTATGAGCGTAGGTGCAATTAAAATTTTAACAACACAGCTTATTATACCAGAATCATTAGAACAACTTATGGATGTATATGTGAACCCATATATTCTTCCATGGGTTAGTGGACTTGTTATTTATACACTTGTATCTTCATGGGTACATACAAAAGCATATAAAAGGTCTAAAGAAAGATTAAAGATATATCGTAAAACCTTAAGAGAATTAGATGCTTATGAAGATAAAAAGGAGGAGTTAAATGAGGATTCTTGAAAACCTATTAATGATAAGACAAAATGTGATTAAGATGTACAAACAATATGATTATATTGCAGGGCCAATCTTAAAGTTCATTATGATATATATTATTATAAATATGTTTATATCTAAAATTAGTTATGAGGGGGCATTTACTAACCCAGTTTTAGTATTATTTATAAGTTTAATAGGTGTAGTTCTCAATGATAAGGGGATATTATTAGGTACAGTTGTTTTAGTTCCGCTTTATGTTTTGACACTTAACCCTATATTAGCAGCTATTTTGTTTATATTTTTAATTGTGATATATATATTATTTATGCGACTATTTCCTAAAGAAAGTTTGCTTATTATTGTAACATTAGTTGCTTTTTCGGTGCATATGGAAAATTTAATACCAATTGTTGTAGCTTTATTAGGAGGATATGTAGGTCTTATAGGCATTCTATTAGGTGTATTTATATGGTTTTTGATTCCTAATTTAGCAGAAGCAGTTGTGATAACTGGTGTAGGAAAAGATGCGTTAGTGGAAGCAGCAAAAAATTTGACGACAATTAAACTGGACACAGTTATACTTGATCAAAAAATGCTTTGCGTTATGATTATATTTTTTGTAGTTTTTAATACTGTTTACTTTATTAGAAGATTAGCAGTAGATTATGCCCCATATATTGCAATTGGTATGGGGGCTATTATGAATATGATAGGTTTTAGTTTAGCAATATTATTTTTAAAGATAGATATAAGTCTGTCAATTATGCTCATTACAACAGTGGAATATGCACTTATAACTATAGTAATAGAATTCTTTTCTAAAGTGTTAGATTATGAACGCTCAGAAATATTAAATTTTGAGGATGATGAAAACTATTACTATGTTAAAGTAGTTCCTAAAATTTATTTAACAACTACTAAGAGAAAAGTAAAACGTGTTTATAACGGTAAAACGAATAAAAATAATCATATACCATATAATATGAAAGAGGAAAATAAAGATACAAGCCTTTAATTAAGGTTTGTATCTTTTATTTTGAAGTTGTTTAAATAATGTGTATGGATTAACAAAAATAAAAAATAAAAAATAAAAAATATTTTAGTGCTTCAATACACGAGAAGTATAAAACATGCTATAATAAATTATAAATAAATGATAAAGGAGTTTTGGCCAGTGGATGTAATAAAAGAAGCGATTAGTAAAATACCGTATATAGGCATTCCACATATTGGCATTCGAGATATAATAGATGTATTAGTAGTTGCCTATCTAATATATATTGTGCTTAAATGGATCAAAGACACAAGAACATGGGCATTGTTTAAAGGGGTAGTAGTTGTTCTAGTAGTAGCAATTGTCGCTTATGTTTTTCAGCTGCATACACTTTGGTGGGTAATTTCTAATACAATTACCTTTGGTGCAATGACATTATTAGTTGTATTTCAACCAGAATTAAGACGTGCACTTGAGCAAATCGGACGAGGCAATATGTTTGCTACTATGTTTAATATAACGGACAACGAACAAGATGGTATGACAGATGAAGCAATTGAAGGCATTGTGAGAGCATCTTTGCATATGGCAAAATATAAAACTGGCGCACTAATGGTAATAGAGCAGGAAACAAGGTTAGGTGATGTAGAACGTACAGGGATAAGCATAGATGGGGTATTAACGAGTCAATTGCTTATCAATATATTTGAAAAAAATACACCACTACATGATGGTGCAGTTATTATAAAGAATAGCAGAATATCAGCAGCTACATGTTTTTTACCACTTACAGATAGTATGGATGTAAGTTTGGATTTAGGGACAAGACATCGTGCAGCTATTGGGATTTCAGAAGTGACAGATGCTATTGTTATCGTTGTATCTGAAGAAAATGGTGTGATTTCATATGTTAGAAATGGTAAGATTAGACGAAATTTAGATGCAGATATGATTAGAAAAATATTACTTTCAACACGTAAGAAAAAACGTAATGAGAAAAAAATACTCGATCGTAAACGTGCGATGTGGAAAGGAAGGGTCAAAGATGAATAAGATATCAAGGGAAGACCTTTCATGGAGAATATTATCGTTATTATTAGCAATGACATTATGGCTATTTGTTATTAATACGCAAAATCCTACACAGCCACAAACTATTAAAAATATTTCTGTTACAATTAAAGGGTTAGATGCATTAGAAGCACAAGGTTATGTGCTAAAGAATGAAGAAGAAATTAAAAATCAAATGTTTTCTGTTACAATTAGAGGACCTAGATTAGAAATTGATAAGGTTTATAATGAAAATGCAATTACTGCAACGCTTAATCTTAATCAATATTTAAGTGATTTAACGCAAGATTCAGTACAGTGTATAGCTAATTATACTGTTGATATTATATTAGATGGCCATTCAATTACTGTAACAGAGAAGAAAGCTCAATATACAAGTATTGTACTTGAGCGTGAAGCATCTATGACAACTAGTATAAGTTATAAAATTGCAGAAGGCACTACAAAGGATTATGAACTTTTAGCAGATCCTGTACTTAATCCAACAACTATTGAGATTAAGGGTGCAAGATCGGCTATTAGTGAAGTGGCTACAGCAGTAGTAAATATTGATGGTAGTGCATTTTCAGAAGAGAGTTTAGTACAACGTTTACCAGTAACTATTTATAATAGTAAGGGTGAAGAAATTACAGGGCTTGTAACTTCACCACAAACGGTAGAAGTAAGATTACTTATTGGGAAATTTAAACGTGTACCACTTAAGGTGCGTGTAATTGGTAAGGCACAAGAAGGTTATGTATACAAAGGAACTCAGTGCGAGCCGCAGGTGCTTACAATTGTAGGTAAAGCTGAAGTGGTAGATAAAATTAATGAAATTACATTAGAGTCTATAGATATAAGTCAATTTGTAGAAACGAGCACTGTATCTGCAAAACTTAATTTGCCAGATGGTATTACCACAAGCAGTGCTAAGGCAGTTAATGTAACAGTACAAATTGATAAAAAAATAATTATATTTATAATGTGCCAGTTTCATTATTAAATATTGATGTACAAGATCCGGATAACGGATTTAATTATGAGATATTATCTAGTGAAATTCAAGTAGGTATTTCAGCTACAGCAGATGAGATTCTAGCTTATAATGCAGCTCAAATTGCACATCAGTTAAAAGGCAGCTTAAATTTAGCTGGCTATGATGAAGGGGAATATACATTGCCGTTAAAATTACAAGTTACAGATAAGTTTAAGGTGTTAAATGACTCTGTAGATTTAGAGATAAAGATTACAAAAGACAAGACTCAAGAAGAAGTGGAAAATCCTAATCCAGAAGAAACATCTGAAACAACAGAGGCAGCAGCTCAGTCAGAAATTTCACAGCCAGAAAATAACGGTAAAACAGAAGAAGAAAACTAAAAAACGGTTACTTTAATGATTTTAAGCATTAAAATAACCGTTTTTTTTTGTATTATATTTACTTGATGAGAGATTGAAAATAAAGTAAAGTTATAATAATATATTATTATACGAAATTAAGCGGATGAAAGAAGCTATATAATAGATATATGAGAAGTCGAAAATAATGGGCCTCAGGAGTGTGAGTATAATGAAGAAAAGTGTAACAATGTCAGATATAGGCAAAGTCTTAAATGTAAGTACTGTAACCGTTTCTAAAGCATTAAGCAATAAAGAGGGAGTCAGCCAAAGTGTAAGAGAACAGATTATAGAAATGGCACATCAAATGGGCTATGTTTATAATGGGAATAGTAAGGAAGATGGAAAAGAAACATATTACAATATTGGAATCTTAGTACCTAATCATTTTATGAATGAGACAGGTAATTCATTCTACTGGAAAGTATATCAGAACATTACAAGTAGCCTTAAAAAGCACAATAGCTTTGGGATATTAGAGTTGTTAGATCGTAACTATAAAAGTCATTTACCTAAAATAATAAGTGGCAATAAAGTAGATGGTATTATTTTATTAGGGCAAATGGATAATGAATATATAGATGTATTGTATGAAACAGGCATACCTATGATGTTATTAGACTTTTACAATCAGGATGCTAAATATGATAGTATTATTAATGATAGTTTTTATAGTGCATATATGCTGACAAACCATTTAATTAATATGGGACATAAGAAAATAGGGTTTATAGGAGATATATATGCGACAAGCAGTATATTAGACCGCTATCTAGGTTATTGTAAATCACTAATAGAACATAAGATACCTTTAAGAGATGAATATGCTATTTGTGATCGTGATGAAGATGGATTATATATAGAATTTGAACTGCCACAGGATATGCCAACTGCTTTTGTATGTAACTGTGATGAAGTGGCATATATATTTATTAATAGATTAAAAGAAATGGGATTTAGTGTACCGGATGATATTTCCATAGTAGGTTTTGATAATTATATGTTCTCTAACTTTATTAGTCCAGCACTTACAACTGTTTCAATTAATGATGAAGAAATGGCAGAAGTAGCTGTCACAAGTATTTTAAATAAGATAACAGGAGATAATAAAAAAATAGGAAGAAGAATTGTTACAAGTAATATTATTTATAGAGATTCTGTAAAAGATATTAGATAATAAATGAAAAATAGTCTAATAAGTTAAGTAAAAGAGATGCTGCTCAAGGTGAGTAAGTATCTCTTTTTAGTTTAATAAAGTAAATCAATGAAATGATGAAATATAGACTAAAGTTAAGTAAACATATAAAGTAAAAACTTTCTAAGATTAAAGTACTGGATATAATGTAAAGACTAAGATAAAGTCTATTAGGTAAAATGCTATAAAATATATAAAATAATAAATAAGCATTGATTTATTTTGGTTGATATTTTATAATAAATTCAGAAATTTAAAAATTACTTAAAATTAGATTTATTACTTAAATCTAGAATAAGGCTAGAAGGGATGACGGTATAAATATATATATTGGGAGGGATACATATGAAGTTAAAAAAGGTACTATCATTAGCTTTAGGCGTAACAATGGCAATGACTACATTTGTTGGATGTGGCTCAAATGCAAAAAGTAATGAAACATCAAGCAAAATGGCTGAAGGGGCAGCGGAAGGAAAGGAATCTGTAGATATTAAAGATATGAATCCAGAAGATGTAACTGGTGAAATTAACTTTATTACGCATAGAACGGATCTTACAGATACTTTAATCCAAGAGTATATTACTGAATTTAATAAAGAATATCCAAATGTAAAAGTAAATGTAGAGGGAATTACAAATTATCAGGATGACATTAAAGTACGTATGAGTACAACAGAATATGGGGATGTATTAATGCTTCCTGATGTTAATAAAAATGAATACTCTAATTTCTTCTTACCATTAGGTACAGTAGATGAATTAAGTCAAAGTTATAGAGATGTACAGGGAAAATCATTTGAGGGTGACGTTTATGGTATCGCTTCGATGCTTACAGCTCCAGGTGTACTTTATAACAAAAAGGTATTTGAAGCAGCAGGTATTACAGATATTCCTAAGACACCAGATGAATTTTTAGCAGCTATGCAAAAAATCAAAGATAATACGGATGCAATTCCTTATTATACAAACTATGTTGCACAATGGACACTTACACAATGGGAGGCAAATAGATGTGCATATGGTGACCCAAAAGTACTTATTAATATGTCACATGATAATGCACCATTTGCTCAGGGAACAGTACATTATGAAATTTATAAGTTAATGTATGATTTAGTTAAGCAAGGATTAGTAGAAGATGATCCTATGTCAACAGACTGGGAATCATCTAAACAAATGATTGCAGATGGACAAATTGCTACCATGGTACTTGGTGAGTGGGCTGTTTCACAAGTCAAAGCATTAGCTGCAAATCCAGATGATATTGGTTATATGCCATTTCCTATTACAGCACCAGATGGCAAACAATATGCTGAGATTGCTTCAGACTTTGCATACTGTATTAATAAAAATACAAAATGTCCAGAAGCAGCATTAGCTTTCTTATGGTGGATGGTAGAAAAATCAGGATATGCACAACATGAAGATGGCATTCCAACACAAATAGATGCAGACTATCCAGAAGCCTTAAAAACTTTCGAAGATGCAGGGGTACAATTCATTTCGGTTACACCAGCACCAGCAGGGGAAGAAGATTTATTCGACAACATTGATAATGGTTCAGAAGTTGGTACATGGCAGCCAAAATGGAAACTTACTATGGTTGAAGCTGCACTTGGTAATAGAAGTGAAACATATGATGAAATCTGTAATCAAATGAATGCAGATTGGGCAGCAAGTAGAGCTGAATTAAAGAAAAAAAATAATTAATAACAGGTAGTTCTTTTATAAGAAGGAAGTTTTAAATCTTTCTTATAAAAGGACTGTCGTTCTTAAAAGATAAGACATTGTACACGTATACAGATCTTGTAATCAAAATATAAATATAAACTATGACATTGTAGCGAGACAAAAAATATATTTTAGATTAAAGAGGATAGGGGGAGAGAGAATGAGTATAATTGCAACTGTTAAAAGCAAAAAAGTTGTTGATTATAAAAAGCAAAGGCAAAGGGAAAAAAATATAACGATTATAACATTTACATGTATTCCATTAGTACTTCTAATTTTGTTTTCATTTATTCCATTAGGGAGTATGTTTTACTATGGTTTAACGAGCTGGAATGGTACAGCGCCAAATAAAGAATTTGTAGGATTTCAAAATTACGTCACAATCTTTACTAAACCAGAGTATTTTGAGGTGTTTAAAGTCTCTATTTACTACTTTGTAGGTTCATTTGTGCAATTGGCATTAGCTTTATATTTTGCAACCATATTAACTTCAGGCGTAAGATATCAAAATTTATTTAAAGGCTTTTTATTTTTCCCTTATTTAATAAATGGTGTTGCTATTGGATTTATCTTTTTATATTGCTTAAAACAAGGGGGAACTTTAGATATTATTTTAACTAAGATAGGTCTTGGAAGTCTGATTCAGAAATGGCTAGGTAATGCAAAAATTATTAACTATTCTATGGCAGGGGTATCTATATGGCGTTATATGGGGAATAACCTTATTATGTTCATTGGCGCAATTCAATCCATCTCTGATGAAATCTATGAAGCAGCTGAGTTAGATGGTGCTAGCAGGTGGCAGCAGTTTAAATATATTATTATGCCAAGTATCAAACGTATTGTACAACTTAATTTATTACTTGCTATTAATGGCGCACTTGCTGTATTTGAAATTCCATATGTCATGCTTCAAGGGGCAAATGGTTCTAAAACATTTGTTATTCAAACCATTGAAACAGCATTTCAATTTAAGAAAGTTGGACTAGGTTCAGCTATGGGTATTGTTTTGTTAATGATTGTTGTAGTGATTGCAATTATTCAAAATGTATTCTTTAAGGAAGAGGAGGCTGAAATGTATGATTAGAAGAAGGCATTTAACAGTTAAAGATATGTTTTTTAGTATATTAAAATATGTTTCACTTATTATTGCGTCATTAGTAGCACTTATTCCCATAGCTGTTGTATTTTTTGCAGCATTTAAGGATTCAGAGGAATTTAAGAAAACTAGTGCTTTAGCACTTCCGAAAAGTTTCTTTAACTTCAGTAATTATATAGAAGCTTTTATAAAAGGCAAGATGTTAACAGGTTTTGTTAATACAGTAATTATAATGGGGGTTTCATTAGCTGGTGTTATTTTTATTGGTACAATGCTTGCTTATGTTTTACATCGCTTTAATTTTAGATTTAAAAATGTCATCTTAGGGGCCTTCTTACTTGCAACATTAATACCAGGGGTTACAACACAAGTTGCGACTTTTCAAGTGATTAATGCTTTAGGTGTTTATAACACCAGATTTGCACCAATCTTGCTTTATATGGGCACAGATATTATTTCAATTTATATTTTCTTGCAGTTTATGGACAACATTTCAATTTCTATGGATGAAGCAGCTATGATAGAGGGCGCATCCTACTTTACAATTTACCGAAAAGTTATTTTACCACTTTTAAAACCGGCTATTGCAACAGTGGTTATTATCAAAGGCGTTGGTATTTATAATGACTTTTATACACCATTTTTATATATGCCAAATACGAAGCTCAATGTGCTTTCAACAGCACTCTTTAAATTTAAGGGGCCATATTCAGCTAAATGGGAAGTTATTTGCGCATGTATTATGATCGTTGTTATACCAACATTCTTAGCATTTTTATTCTTACAAAAGTATATTTATAATGGTTTTACTTCTGGATCTGTTAAATAAGATGGGAGGGAAAATGAATGAAATATCATTATTATGATTATACAGAGAAGTTAAGTTTAGTTTTGCAAAAGGCAAGAAATGGACAATCGATTACAATTGGTTTCTTAGGGGGGTCAATTACACAGGGCTGTAATCCATCTGTACCGGAGAATGCCTATGCAGTGAGAACTTATAATTGGCTTAAAGAGTTTTTGACACCTACAAAGGTGAAATATATTAATGCTGGTATTGGCGCAACAGGTTCACTTATTGGGGTACACCGTATGGTGGAGGACTTACTACAATATAAGCCAGACATTATCGTTGTAGAATTTGCGGCAAATGATGTACCACCTACAGATGGTAGCAAAAAGTCTTATGAAAGTGTCATAAGAGGGATTATAGAACATTTACCTGAGACGGCAATTATTGAACTTATGATGACACTTGAAGATGGAACAAGTGCTTATGCACAGCAAACTCAAATAGGTCATCATTATAAAGTACCTATGATTAATTATAGACAAGAGATTTTAGAAGGCATGGCAGTAGGGGAATATACATGGCAGGATATAGAAACAGATGAAGTTCATCCTAATGATAGAGGACATAAAATAGTAGCTGATTTACTTGCTAACTTATTTGAGGTAGCAGCTAAAAATAAAGTACCTGCTGGCTATCATTATGAGATGCCAGAGGAAGTATTGTTTAGTAAAAAATATAGTGATGGCATTATTTTAAATCGCAATAATTATAAACCACTTTATACAGGAAGTTTTTATCCTTGTGATGATGGATTTAAATCTTTATGTGCAGGCTGGAAGGCAGAGCAGTGTGAAAATAATAAAGCACTTGTTTGCAAAGTGGCAGCTAAAAATATTCATCTACTTTATAGAAAAAATGTAGGAGAGCAAATGGGGATTGCTGAGATTACTATAGATTATGATAAAAAGCTAGAAGTAGATAGTTCTTTTACAAATGGTTGGGGAGATTATGCTGAAGTTTTTATGCTTCTTGAAGAGGAAGAATGTAAAGAGCATATCATTGAAATTAAGCTTAAGGAGGGCAAAGAAACAGATACGTTTACAGTACTGGGATTACTTGTATCTAAGGCTTAATGAAACAGCTTATAATGGCAACATGAGCAATTATAAATAGATAAATAAAAAAATATAGAGCTATAAAGGAGAGTTACATATGTCAGAAATTAAAATGTTTACAAATTCATTACCTAATATTCCATGGCAAGATCGTCCAGAAGGCCTAGAAACACCTGTATGGCGTTATAGTGAAAATCCTATTATTCTTAGAAATCCACTCAAAGGAGTAGCACGTATTTTCAATAGTGCTGTAGTACCTTATGAAGGAAAATTTATTGGTGTATTTAGAGGGGAAACTTTATCTGGGGTATCTTATTTATATTTAGGTTATAGTGAAGATGCAATTCACTGGACATATGAAGAAGAAAAAATTCAATTTGTTGATAAAGAAGGTAAATCTTTTATGCCTGGTTATGCTTATGATCCAAGACTTGTAAAAGTTGAAGACACATATTACATCATCTGGTGTACAGACTTCTATGGTGCAGCACTTGGTATGGCTAAAACAACTGACTTTAAGACATTTGTAAGAATTGAGAATCCATTTATTCCATTTAACAGAAACGGTGTACTTTTCCCAAGAAAGATTAATGGTAATTTCATGCTTCTTTCTAGACCTAGTGATAGCGGTCATACACCATTTGGAGATATTTTCTTAAGTGAAAGTCCAGATATGGAATTTTGGGGTAGACACAGACACGTTATGACAAGAGGATATAGTAACTGGTGGGAATCTCTTAAAATTGGTGGAGGTGCAGCGCCTATCGAAACAAGTGAAGGATGGCTATTGTTTTATCATGGTGTAGCCGGTACTTGCCAAGGTTATGTATATAGCATGGGTGCAGCAATCTTAGATATTGATGAACCATCTAAAGTAAAATATCGTTGCCAGCACTTTGTATTAACACCAGAAGAATGGTACGAAGAAAGAGGTTTCGTAAATAATGTAGTATTCCCATGTGCAACACTTCAAGATGCAGACACAGGTAGAATTGCAATTTACTATGGCGCAGCAGATAGTTACGTAGGACTAGCATTTACAACAATTGATACTATCGTAAATTATGTGAAAGAACATAGCAATATGATAGGTGATGATGATCAAATTGGTATCAAATAATAAGTTGAGGAATTTGAGAGAAGTTGTAGGGGAGTGTGTGAAAATGATTAATAGTCCACAAATGGTACAAGAAATTAAAGGCCATTTACTTTATAAAATTAATCCTTTTTGGAAGAAACTCAAAGATGTAGAAAATGGTGGGTTCTACGGCTATATGAGTGAAGAGCTTGAGTTAGATAAAGAGGCAGTAAAAGGGGGCATTTTGAATTCGAGAATCATGTGGTATTTTTCAAACTTATATTTAACAATGAAAAATACTGAAGACCTAGAATATGCAAAGTGGGCCTATGTATTTTTCAAAAACCACTGTTTAGATAGGGAATATGGTGGTGTGTATTGGATGATGGATTATAAAGGTAATGTGGTAGAAGATATGAAACATACTTATAATCAAGCCTTTGCAATTTATGCATTATCGACTTATTATGAGGCGGCTAAAGATCAAGAAGCGTTGGAGATGGCTATGAGCATCTTTGAAAAGATAGAGACAGTTGCAAGAGATGAATATGGTTATTTAGAAGCATTTACGAGGGAATGGTCACCTCTTGAGGAAAATATACTTTCAGATGATGAGTATTTATGTTCTAAAGGAATTTATGCAGAAAAGACAATGAATGTACTTTTACATATTTTAGAGGCTTATACGGAGCTTTATCGTGTAAGTCATCATAAAGCAGTAGGGGAGAAACTTAGAGATTTACTCATCGTATTTGCTAAAAAAGTATATAATCGAGATAAACATTTATTAGAAGTATTTTTTGACCGTAAGATGAATACCATTGTAGATATGCATTCTTATGGGCATGATATAGAAGCTGCATGGCTGTTAGATAGGGCGGCTGAAGTCTTAGGAGATAAAGAGATTATAGAATCTACCAAGGTTTTTACAGTGGATATAGCTTATAAGATTAAAGAGGAAGCATTTATAGATGGTGCCCTTAATAATGAACGTATTGGAGAGTATATTGATACTACAAGAATATGGTGGGTGCAAGCAGAGACTGTCATAGGATTTACTAATGCCTATGAAAAAACGGGAGATAGAGAGTTTTTAGTCCTAGCAGAGAGAGAATGGGAATTTATAAAGAAATATATTATTGACTTACGAGATGATTCAGAATGGCATTGGCAAGTAGATAAGGAGGGCAAACCTGTGTTACCAAGTCCAATAGTGGAACCTTGGAAATGTCCATATCATAATGGTCGTATGTGTATGGAGATTATAAGGAGGAACAAAAATGTTTAAGGAAAACTACGAAAGAGAACTTGCAAAATATGAGCAGCTCATTACACGTAAAAATGTAGTTTCAGATGAGTATAACGGCATTTATGATCGCTATACTTATCCAGTACTTACAAGAGAACATGCGCCTTTATTTTGGCGTTATGATTTAAATCCAAAGACAAATCCATATTTCATGGAGAGACTTGGCATTAATGCGGTATTTAATGCGGGAGCTATAGAACTTGAAGGGAAGTTTTATGTAGTTGCTAGAGTAGAAGGATATGATAGGAAATCTTTCTTTGCTGTAGCAGAAAGTCCTAATGGTATTGATAACTTTAGATTTTGGGATTACCCTATTTTACTTGAAGATACATGTAAAGAAGAAACAAATGTGTATGATATGAGACTTACAAAACATGAAGACGGCTATATTTATGGTGTATTCTGCTCTGAAAGCAAGGATTCTAATAATGCAGATTTATCTGCGGCTGTGGCTCAAGCTGGCATTGTGCGTACAAAAGATCTTAAGAAGTGGGAGAGACTTCCTAATCTTAGAACACAGGCAGAGCAACAGAGAAATGTAGTCCTTCACCCTGAATTTGTAGATGGTAAATATGCTTTTTATACAAGACCACAAGATGGTTTCATTGATGCAGGAAGTGGTGGAGGAATAGGCTTTGGACTTTGTGAGGATATTACAAATGCCTATATTAAAGAAAAAGAAGTAATTATTAATACAAGAAAATATCATACAATTACAGAAGTTAAAAATGGAGCAGGAGCAGTACCTATAAAAACAGATAAAGGCTGGCTTCATATTGCTCATGGCGTACGAAATACAGCAGCAGGACTTCGATATGTTACTTATGTATTTGTAACATCCCTTGAAGATCCAACGCAATGTATTGCAGAACCATCTGGATACTTTATTGCACCATATGGTGAGGAACGTGTAGGAGACGTAAGTAATGTAACTTTTATAAATGGTGCCATTGCTAGAGAAAATGGAGATGTATATATTTATTATGCGTCTTCAGATACAAGGCTACATGTAGCAACGACTACTGTAGATAAATTATTAGATTATGCATTTAATACACCAGGAGACCCACTTAGAAGTGTAGAGTGCGTAGTGCAAAGATGTGAACTTATTAAGAAGAACTTAGAAATTATGAATAAGTAATGATAAAAATGAGTTGTTGTATTATTAACAGCTCATTTTTTATGAATTAATATATGAGAATATTGAAGTGTGGAATAAATATTTATACAATCGTAATGATAAAACAGGAAAAGGAGATAATATATGACTTCAATATTACTAGTTGTGATTTACATTGCATTTATAAGTTTAGGGCTACCTGATTCTATATTAGGCTCTGCTTGGCCATCTATGTATGATGAGATAGGTGTATCTATATCATCTGTGGCCATTATTAGTATGATTATTGCTAGTGGGACAATTGTATCTAGTTTATTTAGTGATAAGATAATTCGTAAATTAGGAATAGGTAAAGTAACTGCTATAAGTGTGGGGATGATAGCAGCATTATTAGGATTTTCATTTTCAAATCAGTATTGGTAACTATGCATAGGGGGAATACCGTATGGATTAGGTGCGGGAAGTGTAGATGTAGCACTTAATAACTTTCTTTGCATATTACAGCGTCGAATCAACAACAGGATTTTTGGTTAGTAGTTATTTTAATCTTATCATTTAATAATACTTTGATTTTAATTGGTTTAATTATGATAGGAGTCGGATGTGCACCTATTTATCCAAGCTTATTGCATGAAACACCTGTTACTGATGGCTTTTCAAGTAAACTTATGGCTAACTTTAATGAAGATATGCCTATACTTTGATGTAAAAATTCTAACTAATTCTGATGTTCTAAATTCAATTCATTCTGGAAAAGATGGAAGAAAAATATATAATCTTTTACATATAACTGCATTGTATAATATAAATCATTCTATTTATTTAATGACATTGATAAATAATAACCTGTATTTTTATTTTAATAACAAAAAATATAAAAAATAAAGATAAAATATTCATAATTTGATATAATTTACTTAAAAATAAAAGACGAAGGGAGAAACTACATGTTTTATATTGGTGTGGATTTAGGCGGAACAAACATCGTGGTAGGGCTTGTAGATGAAAAGGGGAATATTATAGAAAAAGTACAAAAACCCACGTGCAGAGAACGGGGGATTAGAAGAATTAGTGATGACATTATAAGGTTGTGTATGAGCATCATAGAAAAGTATAATTTAGATGATATGAATTTAGTAGGGATTGGTATTGGGGCGCCAGGAACGATTGACCGTAAAAAGGGTCGGATAGTGTATTCTAATAATATTGCAGTAAGAGACTTTGATATCGTAAGTTATATAAGGAGAAAGTTAGGGAATTTAGGCAAGAGAATATTAATAGAAGTGGCTAATGATGCTGATTGTGCAGCATTAGGAGAAGTAAAAGCAGGAAGAGCTAAAGGATATAATAGTGCAATTGTGATTACACTAGGAACGGGTGTAGGAAGTGGGATTGTCATAGATGGCAGATTATTTAGTGGATGTCAGCCGGGAGGAGGAGAACTGGGGCATCAAATTATTGTGAAAGATGGTAAGCCCTGTACTTGTGGTAATAAGGGGTGCTTTGAAGTGTATGGTTCGGCTTTAGGCTTTACTAATATGGCAAGGGAGATAGCTGAAAAATATCCTGATTCAATAATGAATAAGATGGTAAAGGGGAATTTGGATAAGATGAATGCCAAAGTGCCTTTTGATGCGGCGAAACAGGGTGATGAAGTAGCAGTTAAATTGTTAGATCAATATATTACGTATTTAGCTATAGGATTAAATAATATTATTAATGCTTTTAAGCCGGAAATTATATTAATAGGAGGGGGTGTTTCCAGACAAAAAGAGAGTTTGATTTTTCCACTGAGAAAGAAATTAAAAAATATGGTTTTTGGTGGAAAAATGATGACAGAGATTCAAGTGGCAGCATTAGGAAGTGAAGCTGGAATAGTTGGTGCTGCTATGCTTTGTGAGAATTAAATTATTGTAAGAATAGTAAAATCGGTTTATAATAAATGGGATAGACTATACTATACCTCAAAGAGAAAGTGAGGAGTTTTTTAATGGGTAAATTATTTGGAACAGATGGTGTACGTGGCGTTGCTAATACAGAACTTACAGGTAAGCTTGCTTATCAAGTAGGTCAAGCAGGTGCGTACGTTTTAACAAAAGAAACTAAAAAACAACCCAAAATTATTGTGGCTAGAGATACAAGAATTTCAGGAACAATGTTAGAAGCTGCACTTGTAGCTGGTATTTGTTCAGTAGGTGCTAAAGCGATTTCAGTTGGCGTTGTACCTACACCAGCAGTAGCATATTTAACAAGAGAATTAGGTGCAGATGCAGGTGTTATGATTTCTGCTTCACATAATCCGTTAGAGTTTAATGGAATCAAATTCTTCAATAGTGAAGGATACAAATTACGTGATGAATTAGAAGAAGAAATCGAAAACCTTATTTTAACAAGAAGTGATAATATTCCAGCGCCAACAGGTGAAGAAATTGGAACATGGGATATGGATCATTCAGTAATTGATAAATATATTGATTATGTATGTAATACAATTCCTGGTGACTTAAATGGTCTTAAAGTACTTATTGACTGTGCAAATGGTGCAGCTTCAGAAGTGGCACCTATCGCATTAGCACGTTTAGGTGCAGATGTTGAAGTGATTCATCATAAACCAAATGGTGTAAATATCAATAAACTTTGTGGCTCAACACATATGAAAGATCTTCAAAGTCAAGTGGTAGGACGTAAAGCAGAAGTAGGTATCGCTTTTGACGGCGATGCGGATAGATGTCTTGCAGTTGATGAAAATGGTGAAATGATTGATGGTGACCAAATTCTTAGTATCGTTGGTTTAGATATGAAAGAAAGAGGCATTTTAAAACGTGATACAATTGTTGCAACAGTTATGAGCAACTTAGGTTTCACAGTTATGAGTAAAGAAAAAGATATCAATCTTATTCAAACAAGAGTTGGTGACCGTTACGTGCTTGAAAAAATGCTTAAACATGGTTATAACCTTGGTGGTGAACAATCAGGGCATGTGATTTTCTTAGACTATAATACAACTGGTGATGGACTTATTACAGCAATCCAATTATTATATGTTATGAAGAAAACAGGTAAACCATTATCTGAACTTAAACAATGTATGCAAATCTTCCCACAAGTACTCATAAATGCACATGTTAAAAATGAAAATAAACATGCATATATCGAAGACTTAGAAATTCAAGAAAGAATTGCTGCCTTAGAAGAAAAATTCAAAGGTGAAGGTCGTGTACTCATTAGACCATCAGGTACAGAACCACTTGTACGTGTTATGATTGAAGGTAAAGATCAAGCTGTTATTGAAAAAGAAGCGCAAGAACTTGCTGCTTTCATTGAAGAAAGATTACAATAATATATGAAGTTATAGAGGCATAAACCCTAAATTGGTTTTATGCCTCTTTTGTGTTAAAGAATATAAAAGAGGCATAAACTTATTTAGAGACATGCTATATGGAAAATGTACAGAATAAATACTGAATGAAAATATTATAAGTGGCAACACTTAGAAAAATGCTAAGAAAAAGGAGAAGGAAATGGCTACGTATAAGAGAAGGTTTGTGAGTTTGATGATATTAGTTATAGGATTTTTTTTAGGCGGCTTAGGACAATTAACTATAGAAGGAAAGAATATAGAAAGCACAGGAGGAGAAAAAAATCAAGAAGATGTTAAAGGATATAAGGTATATTTTAATTTGGCAGAAAGAAATCTAGAAGTTACAACATCAGGACAATATTATGTAATATGTACGACCACAAGTACTCCTTATAGAATTATAGTTGAAAATGCGGTGAGAGATGTAGAAATTATTATGCAAGATGTGAATATAGATGTTTCTAAACAAAAGGATGTTGGTGGTATAGAGATTCATGGAAGTGCAACATTGACACTTAAGGGAACTAATAGTGTTATGGGAGGTAGAAAACAAACATGCATATTGGTTACAAAATATGGCGATTTAACTATTTCGGAGGAGAGTACCGGGAGTTTATTAGTAGAAGGAGGAGAATTTGCCAGTGCTATAGGTGCACAATGGAGGGAATTGGTGGAAAGTTATATATTAAAGGCGGAAGTATACAGGCTTATACAAAAGGAATCGGAGCAGTTATTGGAAGTATAGCAGGAACTCAAGATTATGGTATGAAGCATATTACTATTACTGGTGGAGATGTTTATTGTGAAGTTTTAGAAAGTGGTGGTGCAGCTATAGGGGGAGGTATGAAGAGTACAGTGCCTAATATAGAGATTAATGGAGGACATGTGGTTGTAAAGGCTGGGCGAGACTGTAGGGCTATTGGGAGTGGCAGATATTATACGGGAAAAGAAGGACTCCTGAAAATAGGGGGAGGACAAGTGATTGTCTATCAGGGAGAAACTGCAGGTAAGGAATATATTGCACCTATTAAGTTAGATAAGAATACGGTTTTAGAAAGCCAAGCAGTTATTATTTCTATTGAAAGGATGGCAGAATCAAGGGATATAGATTATGTGACATCCATTGATGTAAGTGAATTAAATAAAAGAGTAAGGTTAATAATCAAGGAAATAGATATGGATGAAGAAATAAATTTAAAAGAGAAGGGATATTTTATTAATGTTTATTCACCTGCTAAAAAGTACTGTATAGTATCGCGTGATGAAGAATGTATATATTTACAAAGTGAGTCTAATGAGCCTAGAGAGCAAGAAGATAAAGAAGTATATTAGATGTAGGAAATGAGGAGAAGGATAAAGAAAGTATATTAGATGTAGGAAATGAGGAGAAGGATAAAGAAAGTATATTAGATGTAGGAAATGAGGAGAAGGATAAAGAAAGTATATAGATGTAGGAAATGAGGAGAA
>NZ_BBCG01000020.1 GCF_001311925.1 Cellulosilyticum ruminicola JCM 14822 | reverse complement strand
TCGTAATTTTATAAATATTATATTGATGTAAATTACAAAAAGTTGTAAAATATTATAAAAGTTATATAAAGATAATCTGGGGTATAGGGGGCGGGTAAGTGGAGTTACAGACTATAGAAGTTAAAAAACAAGACAAAGTGTGTTTTTTAAAGTTTAATCGACCTCAAGCCAATAATACAATCAATGACATATTAGTTGAAGAATGTTATAGGATTATTGAAATGTATGAGAATGAAATCAGTATATTGGTATTAGAGGGGGCTGATGAAGTATTTTGTTTTGGTGCAGATTTTAAAGATAAGAAGCAAAAAAATCAACCAGAAAAGTTATACAGGTTATGGACAAAACTAGCGACTGGATCATTCATTACAATAGCTCACGTACGAGGAAAGGCCAATGCAGGTGGTTTAGGTTTTGTAGCAGCAAGTGATATTGTAATTGCTGATACAACGGCGACATTTAGTTTATCAGAAATGTTATTTGGACTTTTTCCAGCCATGGTATTACCGTTTTTGATAAGAAGAATGGGGTATCGACAAGCAAATTTTTTAACACTCACAACAAAAACAATTTCAGTAAAACAAGCGTGTGACTGGGGATTAGTTGATGAATACCAAGAAAAAAGTCATTTATTATTAATGAAATATATATCACGTTTAAAGAAAATACCTAAATCTGGAATCATAAACTATAAACACTACATAAATGAGATAAATACTACAATCATAGATAGTGAGAGTGACGCTATAAGGGCTAATAAAAAGATATTTGCGGATGAAAGTAATAAAGAGAGAATTCGTAGATTTGTTGAGGATGGAATATATCCATGGGAGGAGTAATGAATAATAAAAGTGTTGAAGTTAGAGAGATTGAAAAAGGAATAAAATGTATTTATATGCAAGAAAGAGCACATAAAAATACATTTACACCAGAATTAATTAAAGGGTTAGAAGCAGCATTTCGAGAATGTGAAGAAGATTTAAGTTGTAAAGTAATTATTTTAACTGGATATGATAGTTACTTTGCTTCAGGGGGAACACAAGAGGATTTATTAGCGATTCAAGAGGGAAGAGCAAAGTTTACAGATGCAAACTCTAACAATTCCAATGTATATAGCATGCCATTAGAATGTAAGCTACCAGTTATTTCAGCTATGCAAGGACATGCTATAGGTGGAGGATTAGCTTTAGGATTATTTTCAGATTTTGTCATCTTATCTAAAGAAAGTATTTATGCAGCAAGCTTTATGAAATATGGATTTACACCAGGCTTTGGTGCAACATATGTAATTCCTTTGAAGCTAGGCATGGTATTAGGTGAGGATCTATTGATGACTGCAAAAACATATCATGGAGAAGACCTTAGAAAAAGGGGAGTCCCATTTGAAGTATATCCTCGCAAAGAAGTACTTCAAAATGCCATAGAGCTTGCTAAGGTTATTGCAGAGAAACCAAGAATATCTTTAATTACTTTAAAACAACATTTAGTGAGAGAACATAAAGAGAAACTACAAGAGAAAATAAAACAAGAATTAGAGATGCATGAGATTACATTCCACTTACCAGAGGTAAAGGAGAAAATTATGACAATGTACGATAAGTAGCTTAAGGTATTTATAAAATAAGGGGGAATAGAAAATGAAAAGAGTACAGTTATTTGAATTTATGGATTTAAAGTACTTCCCAAGTTTTTTAAGAAACTTAAATACAGACGTATTAGAGCTAATCAATAGTAAGGGCCAAACTTTTGATGCGATGATACCAATTATAGACGATGTATCAAAAAAGTCTAAGACTAATCAGATTGTTGATTTATGTTCTGGTGGGGGTGGAGCTTGGATTAGGCTAAGTAAATTATTAAAAGAAAAAAATACTAATGTAAGAATAAAGCTTACAGATAAGTTCCCTAATAGTAAAGCAATTAAGCGTATTAATAGTATGCAAAGCGTTATAAAATATGAGGAAAATTCTGTAGATGCATTAAACGTACCTAAGAATTTACAAGGTGTAAGAACTATATTTGGTGGTTTCCATCATATGAAAGAAGATGTTGCTAAGGCTATATTAAAGAAAGCTAAGGATGATAAACAGGGAATTGTTATTTCTGAAGCTATGCTGATGCCACCTAAATTAGCGTGGATTACACTACCTATTCAAATTCTTTTATTACCATTAATGCTAATTTATTATTGGATCATGTATGCAAAGGTTATGAAAGGAAGTCCATTAACTGTAGTAGCAAGATTGCTATTTACATATTTAATACCCATTGCACCTTTAACAATGATTTTTGATAGTTTTATTTCCATAGTAAGAATTTATGACAAACAAATGTTAGAAGAAATGGTTCAACCGCTTCAAGGGGACGATTATACATATAAAGTAGACATAGTACGAACTAATGATAAACTACCACCTGTTGTATATGTTATAGGATATCAATGTTAGAAATATTAAATCTTAGGGGAAAGAGGGAGTTTAAATGGGATTATGGAAAATGAACAAAGTAAATTATTAAGAAAGGCACTGACCGTAATTAAAAATTTACAAGAACAATTAAAGCAAGAGGAACATAGTGAAGATAAAGAAGAAATAGCAGTAATTGGAATGGCATGTCGTTTTCCTGGGGGATGTAATTCACCAGAGGAATATTGGGAGTTATTAAAAGAAGGAAAAGAATGTGTTATTGATGTACCTAAGGAGCGCTGGGATATTAGTGCATATAGTGGAGAAGAAGCTTGTGTACTAGAGCAAATGTATGTGTATCAAAGTAATTTCTTACAGAGAGATGTATCCGAGTTTGATGCCAAATTCTTTAGGATATTACCAACTGAAGCAAATGCTATGGATCCACAACAACGACAATTATTAGAAGTTTGTTGGGAAGCACTAGAAAATTCAGGGCAAAATCCGGTTGAATTAAAAGGAAGTCATACTGGCGTATTTATAGGTATTTCAAGTAATTGTGAATATGCTATGTTACCACAAGATCAAAAGGGTGTTAACCAATATACAGGAACAGGAACCACTTCCAGTATTGCAGCAGGGCGTATATCATATACTTTTGGATGGAATGGTCCATCTATATCATTAGATACAGCATGTTCATCATCTTTAGTCAGTACCCATTTAGCAGTGCAGTCATTAAGGAAGAAAGAATGCGATTTAGCTATAAGTGGTGGTGTAAACTTAATGCTTTCACCTGTAGTGTATTCGAATTTATGTATGATGAATGCAGTTTCAGCTGATGGTAGATCAAAACCATTTGATGCCAATGGCAGTGGTTATGGGAGAGGCGAAGGCTGTGGCATTCTTGTTTTAAAAAGATTAAAAGATGCCATGAGAGATGGAGATACTGTTTATGCAGTGATCAAAGGTGGTGCCATCAATAATGATGGTGCAAGTAGTGGGTTAACTGTACCGAATGGTAAAGCGCAAAAGATGGTTATGGAAGATGCATTAAAAGATGCAGGTGTAGCACCTCATGAAATGAGTTATCTAGAAGCACATGGAACAGGAACACCATTAGGTGATCCAATAG
Organism: Cellulosilyticum ruminicola JCM 14822; assembly: GCF_001311925.1. Taxonomy (GTDB): domain Bacteria; phylum Bacillota; class Clostridia; order Lachnospirales; family Cellulosilyticaceae; genus Cellulosilyticum; species Cellulosilyticum ruminicola. The sequence goes on along the minus strand of NZ_BBCG01000020.1, from coordinate 62,260 downwards.
AAATAGGTGCTGTTACAGAAGTCTTTGGACAAGATAATTTAAGGGAAGCCCCACTGATTATAGGTGCAGTTAAAGGAAATATAGGGCATCTCGAAAGTGCAGCTGGTGTGGCAAGTTTAATAAAGGTAGTACTAAGCCTATATCATAAAGAGATACCTAGAATAGTTAATTTCAATGAGCTTAATCCTAGACTTAACCTAGGTAAGATTCCAGCTATTTTACCACGAGAACATATGGTATGGGAAAGTCATAACAAAAGAAGATTAGCAGGTATAAGTTCTTTTGGATTTAGTGGAACTAATGCTCATATTGTTATGGGAGAGGCTAAGCAGGAAGAAATCACCCAAGATATGCGAGATCACTTTAATAACTGCTTAATATGCTTAAGTGCAAAGAGTGAACAATCACTTATTGAAATGATTAAGAAATATGAGGCTTTCTTAAAGTTACAACCTCAAATATCATTAAAAGATATAAGTTATGTGGCCAATGCATGTCATGCAACCTATAGACATCGTGCAGTATTTATGGGAGATAATCATGAAAAACTTTTAGAGGCTTTTAGAGAAACATTAGCACAAATTGATCAAAAGAGAACGATTTATAATAATGAAGTGGCTGCTGACGAGGTTAAAACTGTAGGCGAAGCTAAAGATGTATTTGCTAGATATTGCAATAACAGGGTATATGCCTCAAAGGTAGATGATCAAACACAACCTAAATTTGCTTTTATATTAGGTGGTGAAATAAATAGTCTTCAATATATAAGTTCTGAATTATATCATTCATTTTTAGAGTATAAGGAATATTTTAATGAGTGTATCGCATATTTTGAAGAGTACCATGGTATAGAAATCAAAGACAAGTTCTTTACCAATCAAAGGCTGACACAAAAGGCTGCAGATGCTTGTTTGTTTGCGACTCAGTACGCTATGATGATGCTATTTAAGAAACTCAATATTAAACCAGAAATTATAGTGGGAGAAAGAGTAGGACAGTTGGTAGCAGCAACTGTAGCAGAAATTATTAATCTTCAAGATGCTGTAAGATTATTTATAGCCCTAAATAAGATAGCAAATGAGTGTCAGGATGTAGCATTTGCAAGAGTATACTTAAATAAAGATGAAGTGATGGATTTAATAAACAATTGGGAGGGAAATCTATGTATCTCTGCAATTTATTCAGAAAATGAATGTATTATATCTGGAAAGGAAAGAGATATAGATCAGATAATAGCACAAGGCATAGATGCTACTAAAGAAAGTGGTAAGAAATGGCCTTCCAAGTTTTATGCAGATTATATGAGTAAGTTTGAACAAGAATTAGGAGATATCACATACAAGAAGCCAAAATGCCGTTATATCGCTCAGGCATCTGGTGTAGCTATAAATAACAATCAAAAACTAGACACAAGCTTTTGGAAAGAAAGTTTGTTACATCCAATTCGATATGATAAGGCAGCAGAATTTTTATACAACCAAGCTATCGTTTAATTATACAAATAGGCCAGATTTTAAGGGACGAGAATAGAGCTAAAGAGGGTGTAACATTAATAAATGTAATAGACGAGGGAAAATGCTTAGATAGATTACTTGAAGTGATAGGAGAATGCAATTGTTTAGGGGTAAATATCAATTGGAAAGCTTTCTATGAGGGCTATAAATATAAGAAGATTAGTTTACCGAACTATGCTTTTGCAAAGACCAAGTATTGGCTCACTCCTCCAAGGGTAGAAGAGGCAAACGGTTTACTTATAAATACGAATACGAAAGACGTATTAAAGGGACAGAAAATCAATTTACCATATGAAAAGAAGCAATACATATTTACATTATCACATCAAAGATTACCACAGTTATTAGATAATTCAGGTGTTGTACATATAGGTTATTATATCGAGATGTTAAGTAGTGTATTAAATCAGTTTTATGATACTAAGTGCTATGAAATAAAAAATCTAGAATTTATGTCACCGCTCATTATCTTTGAAAATGAGCTAAAAGAAGTTTTATTAGTATTATCTGATCAGGGAGAGCGTGGCATAGACATAGAGTTCTATGGTAAATCAGCTACAGATAGCAATTGGAATCTACATGTACAAGGTAATTTAAGTCTTAAAGATAATCAGGCAATGAGAGAAAATGATATTGATGAATTTATACAAGAGACAAGTTTAATGAGTGATGATGAGCAATTTTATAGTGCATTAGAGAAAAAAGGATTTAACTTCGGACTTTCTGTACGTTGGGTTAAGAGGATATGGTTTGAGCAAAATGAAGGATTAATAGAGATTAGACCTAATACAGAGGATGAAGCAAAACAAGAATATGTACTGGGCTTAAATCCTGGAATAATTGATAGTTGTTCACAAGTGTTTAATTATCTTGAGATTAATGGTCAGTCCACAGATAAAAGATATATGGTTTCATCTGTTAAGGAATTAGAAATTCATATCAGTCCTTTAGAAGGCAGTCTTTATGCAAAAGTTAATGTAACGAATATGAATGAAAAACAAGATGAATTAAGTGGCACGATTAGCTTAATGGATAGTACAGGAAAAGTTATATTAAATCTAGGCAAAGTCGTACTAAAAGAATTTGATGAAAAAAGGTTAGGCGGTATGCTAAAAGCCCTTCAATCATCTCATATGAATAAAAAAGATACAAGCTTTATAAGTAAGTACAAGAGTGCAGATAAAGAAGAAAAGAAAATACTTGTTACAGAATATATCCGTCAAGTTATGGCAAGCGTTATAGGTACCCCAGTAGAAGAATTAGATGTTAATGAACCATTAGATGAAATGGGACTTGATTCTATGATGGGTGTAAGTTTCCATAACGCCCTTTCACAAGCACTAGATGCGAAGTTTTCCTTTGCTGATTTGATCTGTGCTGGTACCATTGCCAAGATGGGAGAAGAACTAGTTAAAATTTTAGATGGAGAAGCAAGAGATGATAAGGAAAAACAGGTAGAACAAAATGAAGAAACTTGGATTTATGATTATAAACCTAAGAAAAATGTTAAGTTACGTATATTCTGTTTCCCTTATGGATTCGGAAGTGCAGATATGTACAAGAAATGGCAAGAATACTTAGGCCCTGAAATAGATGTATGTCCTATTAAATTACCAGGATTTGATGTGCAGCGTATGAACGAAAGAACACCAGAGGATGTGGAAGATGTCATTGATACATTAGAAACAGTGTTATCTAAGTCATTATATGATGCACCTTGTGTTACCTTTGGACATAGTTGGGGTTCATTATATGCTTATCGTTTGGCTTATCGCCTATCAAAGAATAGTAAGTTTAAGGTAGTGAAACTGTTAGTATCAGGCTTTACTTCACCTAGTTTGCCAAATACAAGTTTAATGAAAATATTAGAGGGATTAAAGCTCATCGGAATGGAACATATCCCAAGATATGAAGATGTAAAAGATGAAAAATCTATTGAAATGATTTGTAAGGCATTTATTGCAGGTTGGCATATTGAAAGCAAGAAGAAGATAAGACTATAGAAGCTATGAAGATTACAATACCATTTATTATGGCAGCTTATCGCATTGTAGATAGATATAAGTTTAATCAAGAAGAAGTATTTGATATACCAATCGTAGGATTCCATGGATTAGATGATGAGAAAGTAACCTTAGAAGATATGAATGCATGGGAAAATGTAACAAGTAGTTCTTATAAATTATATACATTAGCAGGTGATCATGTATTTATTGATCAGAGTCAATCAGAAGAACAATTTATGAGTTTATTGAAGCAGGAATTAAATAAAATGATGTAAAAAGCATCATAAAACTAAGAAAAGAGAGTGTGATAGTATGGAGGCATGTCCAATTAAAGTAGATAATATCAAAAAGGCATTTAATGGTCGTCAGATATTAAAGGGAGTATCATTTGAAGTTCAAAAAGGTGATATATTTGGTTTCTTAGGACCAAATGGTGCAGGAAAAACAACAACGATTCGAACATTACTTGGACTATATCAAGCTGATTCAGGGAAAGCCACTATTCTAGGATATGATGCAGGAAGTGATATGGCTAGAAAAAATGTAGGGTTTGTGCTTGATGGAGATGGCTTGTATGACACAATGACAGCAGCAGAGAATCTTGCTTATTTCTTAAAGATTTATGAAAAACCAGTAAGCCGTACAAAGATAGAAAACACACTACAACTTGTTGGTTTAAAAGATAGAGCAGATGATAAAGCTGGTACATTTTCAAAGGGGATGAGACAACGATTAGCATTAGCAAGAGCCCTTGTATATGATCCAGCAGTACTTATTTTAGATGAGCCTACTTCAGGGGTTGACCCTTCAGCACAATTAGATATTAGAGCCATTTTAATGGATATTGTACATAAATATAATAAGACAATATTATTAAGCTCACATAATATGGATGAGGTACAAAAAATCTGTAATAGGGTAGCATTACTTAATAAGGGTGAAATTAAGTTATATGGTAAGTTAGAAGAACTTAGAAAACAAAAAGGCAAAAATATTATTATTACACAAACAAGTCAATATGTATCAGATGAAATACTAAATAAATTAAAGAAAATCCCTAATTTAGGATTCAAGGCCAAAGAAGAAGAAGGCTTAGTATTTGCCCCTACAGGAGAAGCTAAGATTTCAGAAATTATAAATATACTTTCAAAAGAAGGTATCGAAGTAGAGAATGTCATTAAAAATGAAGCATCATTAGAAGATATGTATACAAGCATTGTAAGAAATACGAAGTAGAGTTAGTATTTTGAACATCGTGAAAGGATGATAATTAAAATGAAGAGAATAGGTGCAATTGTAAGCTCAAGTTTAAAAAATAATTTTCAGGCGATGTCATTAGTTGTAGTATATCTTGGAATTTTACTTATTTGCACAGCTACTATCGGATTTATTGGATGCAAAGTAGTCCTTGGTGCAGCATTAGCCAGTAGTCAGAGCCCAGAAAATATAGCGTACTATATAGAAATCATAGCATATAGTTCAGCAATTGTATTAACAGGTATTAGTTATACAGTGTTGTTTTCAGTACCATTAGCAAGAGAAAAGACAAGGGGAAATATTGAAGCATTATTAGCTACTCGTGTAACAGAAAGGGAACTATTAGTTGCTAAAAGCCTTGCATTATTCGTCCCAGGATTTATCGCAGGTGAGGGTATTCCATTTTTAATGAGTATATTTATGGGGAATAAATATTTAGGTACACCTTTTGCAGGATTTAGAGATCCTATTATGGTGATTGGCATATATGTGGCTGTACCTATCGTATATTACTGCTTAAGTATATTGATGCATTTAATTAGTTTAACAGGAGGCGTAGAAGGAGGAACAGTAGTAGCAACAATATTCTTACCATGTGTTGCAGCTGTTGGAATCAACTTACTTGCACGTCAAACTATAGATGGAAGAACAGGAGCATTTCTTATTTTCAACGGAATATTAATGGTTATCTTACTTTGTATATGCTTATGTGTACGTCATAGATTTAGAAAGGAGACTATCATATTATCATGTCGAAAATAGCATTTAAGCGGGCAAATGTAGTATTTGAAAGAGATTTTAAAGAGTTTATAAACTGGAAGGCATTTAGATTAATACTGGTAATATTCCTAATACTAAGCGTAGCAGCACAATGGGAATTAAATACATAGTAGGCGATACGTCTAATGACGTTATAACAGATAATATATTATTTTTAATAGGTCTAATACCGCTCACAATAGGAATTCCATTATTTACGACAACTCCATTTACAAAGGAGAAAGTAAATGGTGTTATGTCATCATTATTATCAACTAAACTTACACCAGATGATATTTGCTTAGGGAAGAGTTTGGCCATCTTTATACCAGGGTTGCTCATAAGTTATTTATCAATGTTCATCTTTACAATAGGATTAATAATTAGACATCAGATATCAATACCTTTAATATGCACTGTCTTTATTATGATGCCGCTGTTCTTTTTAGGATTATCTATATGGACTGTACAATTGTCTATGCTGAATTCACCAGAATTAGCTATAGCACCATCGTATTTAATAGGCCTTGCATTATTTATAGGTATTCCAATGTTATCGGTTATGCAAATAATTACACTTCAAAGTTGGTATTTCTTTAGAATAGCATTAATTGTTACAGCAAGCATGTGGATTTTAGTAGTTGTATTTAAACAAGCATTGACTAAAGAGAAGATTATCTTATCAAAGTAAAATGTATTATTTAGAATAGCTTAATATTCTATTTACCTTTATGGCATCATGCTTTTCTAAGATAAGCAATATAATTATCAATATAGAAGTTGATAATATTATTTGAATTAATAAGGCATCAAGCTATCAGTTAATAAAGGGAGAACTGGAGTTGATGCCTTTATTTTATATATTTTCAAGGGGGACATTATGGGGCAAAAGATAAATAATGATATAGCCATTATTGGAATAGGGTGCAGATTTCCAGGGGCAAATAATTATGAACGTTATTGGGACAATTTAATAGAAGCTAAATCTAGCATTAGTGAAATACCAAAAGAGAGATGGGATTGGAAGAAGTATTATAATTTAGCACACAGTGATAAGAAAGTAAGTAAATGGGGAGGCTTTATAGAAGAGGCTGATATATTTGATACTACTTTCTTTAATATATCTAATCGGGAAGCAGATGCAATGGATCCACAGCAACGTATCATGCTGGAATTAGCCTGGGGATGTTTTGAAGATGCAGGGATTTGCCAAACAGAAGTATCAGGTAAAAATATAGGCGTCTTTATAGCAGCTTTTAATTTTGATTTCAAGGAACTTGTAGAGCGTAATGAAAGAGAAATAGAACCACATTATGCTACAGGTCTAGCTGCAACGATTATTCCAAATCGAATATCATATTATTTCAATTTAAAAGGCCCTAGTTTAGCCATGGATAATGCGTGTTCAGGTTCATTATCAGCCATACATGTAGCGTGCCAATCTATTATAAATGGAGAGTGTGAGATGGCATTAGCAGGAGGTGTCAATTTAATATTATCGCCTTCGAGACAAATCTCATTTTCGCAAATGGGAATGATGTCAAAAACAGGAAGTTGTAAAACATTAGATAGTAGTGCAGATGGCTATGTTCGAGGAGAGGGTGCAGGGATTATTTTATTAGCACCATTAGAGAAGGCTATAGCAGAATCTTTCCCTATACATGGTGTCATTAAGGGGAGTGCAATTAATCATAGTGGCAAGACACATACAATAACATATCCTAGTTCAGAAGCACAAGCAAATGTAATTATTGAAGCTATGAACAAATCAGGGTTAAGTGCAGAGGATATTGATTATGTGGAATTACATGGAACAGGTACACCTAAAGGAGATCCTATAGAATTTGAAGGATTAGCAAGGGCATTTCAGGTAACAAGTAGTGAGCAACCTACGAATGATGTCACAAAGTATTGTGGAATTGGCTCAACTAAAACGAATATAGGGCATTTAGAAGCAGCTGCGGGAGTGGCAGGTGTCATTAAAGTGCTTTTATCAATGGAGCATGGCTATTTACCTCAAATTTTAAATTATCATGAATTAAATCCAAGGATAAAGATGGAGAATACACCTTTTTTATATTATAGATAAAGTTAAGAAATGGCAGCATGATTATGAGAAAGCAGTCCCTAGAAGAGCAGGAGTAAGTTCATTTGGGTTCGGAGGCACAAATGCACACTTGATATTAGAAGAAGCACCGGTTAGAAACAATCAGTCAAATAGCGAAGCAAGATATTATATGCTAGTGTTATCTGCAAAAACACAAGATGCATTGGAAAGGCAAGAAAGACAATTATTAAGTTGGTTAGAAAAACATGAAGAAGCTGCCCTTTGCGATATATGCACCACTTTAATGATTGGTAGGGAACACTTTGAAGAAAGACTAGCAATTGTAGCAGATAGTAAAGAAAAGGTAATGGAGACATTACGACAATTAATGAATAAAGAAGAATATATAGAAGACACATATATGACACAATCAGTAGATGGAGATAAAGAAGGCATATGTTATGAAAGTATAGGTGATATTCAGGATGTACATAGTTTAAAATACAAGGATTTATTAAAGGAAGTAGCCAGTTTTTATGTAAGGGGCGGTAAAGTAGACTGGTCAAAACTTGCTATTGCAAAGCGTATTAATATGCCGACTTATCCTTTTGAAAAAGAAAAGTGTTGGATGCCAAAGGTAGAATATGTTGAAAAAGCCATAGCCTATGAAGAGAATTTAGCCTATGACACTATGGCAGATACTTCAAGTGTAGCTGATGTAGTGAGTGTAGTAGAAAAGTGGGAATTAAAGGATATAAATTTAGGAGAAAAAGATATAAAAACAATTCTTGTAGTAAGTGAAGACTGTGGCATATCACAAGAATTAGAAAAATATATAGCATTAGCTCAGAAAAAAGTAAATGTTATAAATGCTAATGCATATGATCAGTTTAAATCAAGTTTTAAGGCAATAGGTCAAAACTTTAAAAATATAGATGTCGTACTATATGTAACAAATGGCAAGGCACTAAGTGATGAAACGCAACTCATTGATATGCTGCGAAGTATTGGAAATAGTGGCTTACAAATTGGTCGTATGATTTTAGCTGCATCATATAAAACGCTATTAGAACGTTGCTATATTGAGTCATGGATTGCTTTAGAAAGAACGATACAATTAATTTTGCCTAAGATGCAATTTAATGTCCTTTCAATAGAAGAAGTAGCAATAAATAAAGAGGAATTTAGTAATATCTTGTGGAAGGAAATGCATAATACTATAGCACAAAGTGTGAGATATGAAGCAGAAGGCCGAAAAGTACGTGTGATAAAGGAAGAACAGATAATAGAAGAGGTTCAGCCAGTATTAAAGAAGCATGGCGTATATGTAATTATAGGTGGACTCGGTGCAATAGGACAAATACTGGCAGGGTATTTAGCTGAGAAATATGATGCAAAACTTATATTAGTAGGACGTCGAGATCAGGAAGAAGCACAAAGTAAGTTAGAAAAGGCTCACTTACTTACAAGTAATGTCTTGTATGATCAGACAGATATATGTAACGTGCAGGAGCTAAGGCAAGTTATAGAAGAAGGAAAGAAAAATTTTGGTCATATTGATGGTGTCATGCATATAGCAGGCATAGAAGGAAAAGGCAACTTATTAAATAATACGGTAGAAGATTATAAAAGAGTTGTACTCCCTAAAATAAAGGGAACATTGGCATTAACAGAATGCTTAAAGGACGAATCTTTAGATTTTATTTGTTATTTTTCTTCGTGTTCTGCGATTATTGGAGATTTTGGGAGCTGTGATTATGCAGTTGGTAATCGCTTTATGATGAATTATGGAGCGTATTATAAAGAACAGTTACACAGCAAAGGCAGCAACACAAAAATAGTAGTGATTAATTGGCCATTGTGGCGAAATGGTGGTATGTGTAATGCCGATCAAATGGCAAGCCAGATGTATTTAAAATCCAGTGGACAAGTATTTTTAGAGAATAAACAAGGCATGAGATTATTTGACTTATTATTAAGACAAAAAGAGATGTCATATACCATTTTTGTAGGTGATAGACAAAGAATACTTACATTTTTAGAGTCCAAGTCAAAAAGTAGGGATAAAGCTTTAGATAAAGGAGAGAAAATGCAAATCACAGAAGTAATAAAAGATATGGTAAAAGAGAGTTTAATAGAAGATTTAAAGAAGATTATAAATCGTATTTTAAGAGTACCTGTAGAAAAGTTAAAACTGGATAAAACATTAGCTGAATTTGGATTTGATTCTGTAGGTTTATCAGAGTTTGCAGATGAACTAAGTGAGTATTATAGCATTAGGGTGACACCAGATATGTTTTTCTCATATCCTAGCATTGACAAAGTGGCTGAGTATTTAATAAGCCAATATGAGTCACAGATTAATCAGTTTTATAAAAAAGAAGTAAAAGAAGCACCAGAGGAAGAAGAAAGTAGTATAGTAAGTCCAAAAGAAGAAAGCTTAGAAAATAGTAATACATTAATAGATACCGATGAAATTGCTGTAATTGGTATGAGCGGAAGATTTCCTGCTGCTAGAAATATAGAAGACTTATGGGACATTTTAGCACAGGGAAAAGAAGTACTTCAAAAAATGCCAAGTGATAGGAAAGAGTGGCATGAATCAGAAGATAATAATGTAGGGGTTATACCAGGTGTTGCAGAATTTGACCCATTATTCTTCGAGATTCTGCCAATAGATGCAGAAAAGATGGATCCAAAGCAACGCTTATTACTACAGGAGACATGGAAAGCATTAGAGGATGCAGGATATAATAAGAAACTTTTAGAAACCGAAAAGATAGGCATGTTCGTAGGTGTAGAAGAAGGTGACTATATTTCTAAAGACAATGATTTGGTTTCTAATCATAACGGAATATTAGCAGCAAGGATAGGCTATCTTTTGAACTTCTCAGGACCTATTATGGCAATCAATACAGCATGCTCATCAGGACTTGTGGCACTTCATCAAGCTTGTCAGAGCATTCGAAATGGCGAATGTGATACAGCAGTTGTAGCAGGAGCTAACTTAATGATTACGCCAAAAGGCTATGAAAATATGAAAAAGATTGGCATGATTTCAAAGGATGGAAAATGTAGAGCATTTGATAATCGTTCACAAGGTATGGTGCCAGCTGAAGCAATAGGCGTTGTTGTTCTAAAGAAAAAGGCAAAAGCACAATTAGATTGTCATTCAATTTATGCAACGGTTATAGGAAGTGGTATCAATTACGATGGTAAGACCAATAGCATTACAGCACCAAGCGGTATAGCACAAGCCAATTTATTAAGAGATGTATATACAAGATATCATATTAATCCTAAAGATATAAGTTATGTGGTGACACATGGTACAGGAACGAAGTTAGGTGACCCAATAGAAGTAAATGCATTAAAAGAAGTATTTAATGGGTATACAGATAATAGACAATACTGTGCATTAACTTCAACCAAACCTAATATAGGTCATGCTTTAGCCGCATCCGGCATAGTTAGTTTCATTAGTTTAATGCTTGCTATGAAAGAGGGAATCATCCCACCAACTATCAATTGTGAAGAGCCTAATGCCTATATTGAATGGCAAGATAGTCCATTTTATTTAAATAGACAACGCAAAGCATGGACAAATAATCAAAGGATAGGTGCAGTAAGTGCATTTGGTATGAGCGGTACAAATGCCCATGTTGTGGCTAAAAACTATATACAGCCTAAAGAAACATCAAATTCAAATCTAGCTTATGCACTATTAGTATTTTCAGCAAAGGATGAAGCGGTATTAGAACAAAACATTGAAAATATTATAACCTTTATGAAAGATAATGAAGCACTTGACCTTGCAAGTTTGAGTTATTCTTTATTAGAAGGTAGAATGCACTTTACCTATCGTTATGCTATTGTGGCAAACAGTGTGAAACAAGCAATAGAAATGCTTACCAATAGAAGAAGTATAAAGGCGGATACACTAGTCAAATCAAAACAAAGTATGGATTTGAAAGCTTCTACCCAAAGAGAAATTAATCAATTAGTAGAGGAAATTTCTTTAGAAGAAGACAGTTGCAAAGAAGCATTATGCCGCCTAGCACGATTATATGGTGAAGGCTATGAAATTAATGGGGATAAATTATTTGATCAGTATGCTGTTAGACGTTTACATATACCAACCTATGTATTTTTAAGAGAAAACTATTGGTTTGAACAAAAAGAGCAGGTACGAGAAGAAAGACAATTGCACCCACTAGTACATAGCAATCAATCTACATTAATGAAACAATGTTACAAGGCAAGATTCAAGAAAGATAATCAGGTATTACAACAAATAATAGGTCAAGAAAAATCTCATAGCATGATTGCTTATTTAGAAATGATAAACTTCGCAGTAAAGGATGCATTAAGAGATGAGCTAGATAATAATCAGCAGATTTTAATCAAAGATATAAAAGTTTTAGAAGACTTGGAGCTAAAGAATGGTGCATTAGATATTCAGATAGAATTACAGGCAAGTGATGAAGACGAGCTTGCATTTAATATATATGATCAGTTAGAGCAAAAAGTATATTGCCAGGGAAATGCACAGATAGTTTCTAGTGAAGAGATTGGATATGAGGATTTAACAAAGTTAAAAGAACAATGCACGCAAGAAGTCAATACAGAAGTCTTGGGTATGACCAAGGTGTATAAAGGGCCATCAAGCATTTTAGGAAAAGTAGAATATGCAGGACAAGATACTCAGGAAGAGGCATTACAAATCAAACCAAGCATTCTAAAACAGGCATTTGCGCTAGTAAATTATTTTGAGCAGGATAAGGTAAAAACAATTAGTATAGATGCATGTGATATAAGCATGATAAGTTCAAATGAAGTTTGGATTTACATCAATCATATAGATTCTCATAGTGTGAATATAAGCTTATTTGGTCAAGATGGCGCACCTTATTTGAGATTAAGTGGCTATCATTATACAAAGCTTGAGCAAATCAAGGAAAGTAGTAACTATAAGAAAATTAGCAAACTATTAATGCCACAATGGACAAAGATTGATACAAAGGGTACAAAGCTTAATTTAGAAAATGCATTAGTAATCGGACAAACATGTGATATACCTATGAATCTACTAAGCCAAAAGATGCAGATATGGGATGTAGATTATACCACAAGTAGCATTGATGATTTAGCACTTCAGCTACAAAAATGCAATGCAATCCAGCATATTATATGGTTTGTAAGTCGTGAGCATTTAAGAGATAGCGTAAGTACACAAATCGTTAAGCAGCAAGAAAAGGGTACATTATTCTTATTTAGACTAACAAAAGCCTTAATGCAGTTAGGTTATCATCATCAACCATTAGAGCTAACGATTGTAACGTATAGTACACAAAAAGTATTAGAGAGCGATTGGTTTAACCCAACACATTCAGGGCTTCATGGCTTAGCTCAAGTTATAGATAAGGAAATACCACACTGGCATATAAACGTAATAGATACTGATGATGCTTCTTATAATGCAATCAATATGTCACAGGAAGAATTAGTGGCATATCGTAATAAACAGGCATATAAGAAAGTATTTAAGGAAGTTAAGTTAGAGAACATGACAAGTGATCGAAAAGCTTATTGTAAAAATGGCGTTTATGTAGTGATTGGCGGTGCAGGTGGTGTAGGAGAAGTATGGAGCGAGTATATGATTCGTACTTATCAGGCACAAATTATATGGATAGGACGCAGAAAGTTAAATGATCAAATCAGAGAAAAGATAACACGCTTAAGTGCATTAGGACCAAAGATCCATTATATCTCAGCTGATGCCACCTGTTTAGACGAAATGGAAGCTGCCTATAAAGAAATCAAGCAAATTTATCCAAGGGTAAATGGTGTAGTGCATTCAGCAGTTGGTGCATTAGATAAGAGTGTATTACATATGGATGAGCAGCTTTATAAAACAATTACACAAATTAAAGTCGATACAAGCGTTTATATTGCAAGGGTATTTAAAGATGAGACTTTAGACTTTATCTTATATTTCTCATCTATTGCAGCGATTAATAAGTTTGCAGGACAAGCTGGCTATGTAACAGGCTGTGTATTTGAAGATGCTTATGCAGAGTATCTTGATAGTTTATGGCAGTGCAAAGTGAAAACAATCAACTGGGGATACTGGGGAACTATTGGAATAGGACAAGCAATGCCAGAAACATTTAAAACCAAATTAGCATTATCAGGAATAGAAGCAGTCATGCCTACTGAGGCGATGCAGCAGTTAGAGCGATTTATGGATACTAAGGCATGTCAAATGGCTTATGAATGTACTAGCAAATTACAGGAAGAGGAAGTAGAGAGTGTAGAGGATTGTAATGCAAGAGAAAACATTGCCTTACAACTTAAAGAGATTATAGGAGGCTATATTAATATTCCAGCAAGTCAAATTGAGTTAGATGTGGACTTAGAAGAATATGCTATTGATTCATATATGTTAGACCAGTTAACGGATAAGTTAAGTCAGTGGTTTAGTCAAGTAGATCAGCAAGCTTTACTTAAATACCGCACCATTGGGGATATGCAGAGTATTTAATGAGATATTGCACAAAAACTCAAGAGGCATCTAGAGTAACTCAAGTAGAAACGATAATGCCTAAGGCAAAATTAGTAGAAGAGGCCGCATTAGAAACAAGCAGTGAAATAGATAATCTTTTATTAGAAAAGACAATAAGCTATGTGAAGAAATTAGTGGGAGATACATTGAAAATCCCATATAAACAAATTGAAACTTATGTTGGATTAGAGAAGTATGGTATAGATTCTATAGCTGTTGAGTATTTAACTTATGCTTTTGAAAAAATATTTGATGGTATTACAAGTACCACATTCTTTGAATATCAGAGTGTTAATGAATTAGCTCAGTACTTAGTAAGTACACAAAGGAACAAGTTACTCGAGTTATTTAATATGAAGACTACTAAGGAAACGTCTAAGAAAGAGCAAGTAGTAGAAGCAACTATACAAAATAAGAAACAGGCGACACATCAGTTAAGAAAGCATGGCATAAAGTTAATCAGAGTTATAAACAAGCACAAGATATGCCAATAGCCATCATTGGTATAAGTGGACGCTTCCCACAGGCACACAATATCAATGAGTTTTGGGAGAACTTAAAAGCTGGTAAAGATAGCATTGTTGAGATTCCTAAGAAGAGATGGTCATTAGATGGATTCTATGTAAATGATATAAAACAAGCCATTGAGCAGAGAAGGAGCTACTGTAAATGGGGGGGATTCATTGATGGCTTTGAAGAATTTGATCCTTTATTCTTTAAGATTTCTCCAAGAGAAGCTATGAATATGGACCCTCAAGAACGACTCATGTTACAAGAATGCTGGGCGACATTAGAGGATTCAGGATATACAAAGGAAAGAATTAGTAAGAAATATAAGGGAAATGTCGGTGTATTTATAGGTATTACACGAACAGGTTTTGAGCTTTATAGTCCAGACTTATGGCGACAAGGACAAAATGTACATCTAAGTACATCATTTAGCTCTGTAGCCAATAGAATTTCTTATGTTTTAGATTTACATGGACCAAGTTTACCAATTGATACAATGTGTTCATCATCATTATCCGCATTACATGAAGCATGTGAACACTTAAGACGTGGGGAATGTGACATGTCACTTGTAGGTGGTGTAAATATATATACACATCCATCTATATATGTACTATTTTGTGAGAAACGAATGTTATCAATAGATGGAAGATGTAAAAGCTTTGGTAAGGGGGCAAATGGATTCGTCCCTGGAGAAGGTGTGGTATCTATGTTATTAAAACCATTAGATAAGGCCATTGCTGATGGCGATCATATCTATGCGGTTATACAAGGAACAGCTGTTAATCATGGTGGTAAGACAAATGGTTATACGGTACCTAATCCAAATGCCCAAAGAGATGTAGTACGTAAGGCATTAGATCGTTCAGGAATTAGTGCAAGAACAATTAGTTATGTAGAAGCCCATGGTACAGGAACTGAGCTTGGAGATCCAATTGAGATAAATGGACTTACACAGGCTTATAGCAATGATACCAAGGAAAGACAATATTGTGCAATTGGTTCTGCAAAATCTAATATAGGACATCTAGAGGGGGCTGCTGGAATAGTCGGTGTAGTAAAATGTGTATTACAAATGCAACATAAATTATTAGTACCTTCACTACATGCCCAAGAATTAAATCCAAAAATAGACTTCAAAAATAGTCCATTCTATGTACAGCGTGAACTTTCTAATTGGAATAGACCAATAATTGAAGGCAAAGAATATCCACGTATAGCAGGTGTATCAGCATTTGGAGCGGGAGGCGCTAATGCACATGCAATTATCAGAGAGTATATAAGAGAAGGCAAAAATTAAAAGTAAAAGGGAGAGGATGGGGAGTTTTGATGATCACACAATTAGTAGTAGTTTTATCTGCTAAAAATAAAGAACAATTATATAAACAAGTCCAAAACTTAGAAGTGGCTATTGAGAAACAAAAACTTACAGACAGTGATTTAATGAACATTTGTTACACCCTTCAAATAGGGCGTGAACATATGGAATATAGAGCAGCATTCCTAGTTAATTCAATGCAAGAGTTACAAGAGAAGTTAAAAGCATATATATCAGGTCAAGAAGATGGACCTGATATATATAGTGGCAACAGTGCAGAAGAAAATGACTTTTTTGTAAGTCTAGGAAAAGAAGATGAATTAAAGAGTGCGATTAATAATCTCATGCTTCATAAAAAGTATGAAAAGGTTTTAGAACTTTGGGTAAAAGGCATTGATATAGATTGGGCTCAGCTTTATGAAGAGGAGGGCATAAAAACTGAATTTATTAGTCTGCCAACCTATCCATTTGCTAGAGAGAAATATTGGGCACCAGAGAAGATTGTTGCACAGCAAAAAGATGTAGAAAAGGAATTAATCCACCCATTAGTTCATGAGAATATATCAAATTTAAAACGCCAATGTTTTTGTAGTAAGTTTAAGGAAAATACTACATATGTAAAAGATCATAAGCTTAATGAACTAACGTATCTTGAGATGGCAAGAGTAGCAGCGCAAGTATCATTAGAAGAAACGGAATTTAGACCATTTCAGATTAAAGATGTTCTTTGGTATGATGCAATCTTAGTAGATGAAGTATTACAGCAAGTAAATATTGCATTATATCCTAATGAGCATCAAGAAATCGAATGGGAAGTATATGGACAGTCTAAAGCAAGTAGAGAACTTATTGTAAGTGGGGAAGGAAAAATAACTTATGAAGCACCTACAATGAAAACGTTGCAATGGGAACAAATAGTAGCAGCATGTGAAGAAATTTCTGATGTACAGTTACCAGATGGTATTGAAAAGATTTATAAATATCAAGATGACTCAGAAACTCAATTAGTAATTAAATTTAAAGCTACAAATGATACAAATCAGGAATATGGCAAGCAACTAGTGATTGACCCAATTAAGTTATCAGCATGTATAGAAGTAGTCAGTCAATATTTAGGCACTGCGTGTAATAAGAATTTAAAAATGAGTAATTTAAGTGTAGAAACTGTTGATGAATGGAACTGGGGAGTAATTTATGTTGAAAAATGTCAGGATATTCAGCATATAAACGTAGGCATTTGTGATGAAGAAGGGAATGTCACACTTCAAATAGAAGACTTACAATGCATACAAGAAGCTCTAGGAGTCCAAGAGGCAAAAGTATATGAGGAAATGATATTTGAAGAAAAATGGTGCCAAGAAAAGCTGAAACAGGGAAGCCTTAGTTTTAAGAAATTATTGGTATTTTTATCAGATACAGAAAGACAAAATCAGTTCACAGCATTTATCAATGAAGTATCTCCTGAAACTAAACTTGTATTTGGTAATAAGTTTGAATTGCAAAATGAACAAGTTGCAGATATAGATGGTACTTTATATTTAGAGCCTTTAGAAAAAAATGATTATATGGCAAGTTCTAGAGAAATTTTTACTCTCATACAGGAGCTTAATAAAAATGAAATCAAACCTAAAAAGCTATTAATAGCTGCTACTTATAAAGATCGATTAACCCGTTGTTATGTAGAGTCATGGATAGGAATACAAAAATCAATGGGTATGGTGATGCCTAATACATGTTTCAGTTTAGTATGTATAGACGAGACCCAAAATACAGATACAAACTTTGCGGAAAAGGTATGGCAAGAAGCTATAAATGCACAAAGTGAAACGGCATGCTATGAAAATGGTCTTAGACAGGTGCGCAAAATTCAAGAAGTGAAGTTAGTACCTAATGAAAAAAGCACATTAAAGCAAAATGGCGTTTATATTATTACAGGTGGTACTGGGGGATTAGGTGTTATATTCTCCAACTATTTAATTAGTAAGTATCAAGCTAAATTAGTATTAGTAAGCCGTAGTAAAAAAGAGATATATGATGAGCGTGTCAGAAAGTTGCAGATGCAGGGAGCAGAGGTCATTCATTTACAAGCTGATGTATGTAATATTGAGCAGATGAAAGAAGTTATAAGGGTTACCAAAGAACAATTTGGTCATATTAATGGTATTATTCATGCTGCAGGTATGGAGAGTACAAAAAATATATTAGAAAAAGATTTTACAGAATATGAAAATATTATAGCATCAAAAATTCAGGGAACATTAACGCTAGAAGAAGCATGTAAAGATGAAGCATTAGATTTTATTTGTTATTTTTCATCAAGTGCAGCAATCATAGGTGATTTTGCTAACTGTGATTATTCAGTAGGTAATCGTTTCTTAATGAGTTATGCGGAGCAGTTTAAAGATAAACCAAGATACGTTATTAACTGGCCACTTTGGAAAAGTGAAGGCATGGGATTTGCAGACCAAAATAGTACACAGATGTATTTAAAATCTAGTGGACAATGTTTTATAGAGGCAAAGCAGGGAACTGTTTTATTTGATGAATTTTTGAGACAACCTACAGGGCAGCACCTAGTCATTATCGGTGAAAAGGAAAGGGTTTATAGATTCTTAAAAATCAATGAGACGACCACAGCTCCAGTGTTAAAGAAGAAACCTATTCAAAAAATAAGTAAAGCTAAAAGAACCAAGAAAAAAGGTCTAGATCTTGTAAAGAATATCCAATTAGATTTAAAAGATATGATTGTTCAAGTATTAAATGTCCCTAAGGAAAAGATTTACCTTAATGTAAGTTTAGATGAATTTGGATTTGATTCCATTAGCTTAACAGAACTTTCATATGTTATGAGTAATTATTATGAATTTGAGATTACACCAGATATCTTTTTTGCCTATCCAACAGTAGAAAAACTAAGTGAATATTTGAGTAAAAAATATAAGGAAAAACTTGAGTCATTTTATCATGAAGAAGAAAAAAGTGAAGCTGTTGAAGAAACTGAGGAAGTCACAGTAGAAGAAACTTCTCATGATGTTAAAGGTAAAAGGATTCGCCAAGTACCTATTGTAAGAGGTAGTGGAAGAAGTACAGAGGATATTGCCATTATTGGTATTAGCGGAAGATTCCCAGATGCTTATAATGTTGAAGAATTATGGAGCATCTTAGAAGAGGGCAGAGAAGTTATTAAAGAGATGCCTAAAGAACGTCAAGAATGGTGGCATCAAAAACAAAATAATTATAAATATCGATTAGGGGTTGTACCAGGTATCGCAGAATTTGATCCACTCTTCTTTGGTATATCACCAAGAGAAGCAGAAGACATGGATCCAAGGCAGCGCTTACTATTACAAGAAACGTGGAAAGCATTAGAAGATGCAGGCTATGGCAGTGATAATCTCAAAGATGAAAAGATCGGTATGTTTGTAGGTACAGAAGATGGCGATTATAAATCTTTATTAGATTACAAAGCCAATATAACAGCCAATAGTAATGCTGTATTAGCCTCTAGAATCTCATACTTATTAAATTTAGATGGACCAAACATGGCCATTAATACAGCGTGTTCATCAGCCTTGTAGGCGTTCACGAAGCTTGCATGAGCATTAGAAACGGCGAATGTGATACGGCCATTGTTGCAGGTGTTAATTTAATGGTTACACCAGATAATTATAATAGCATGATTGAATCAGGGATGATTGCTAAAGATGGACACTGCTATGCTTTTGATAAACGTGCAAATGGTATGATGCCAGCAGAAGCAGTGGCTGTAGTGATATTAAAGAAATTATCAAAAGCTGAGAAAGATCATAATCCTATTTATGGCACAATTATTGGAAGTGGTATTAATTATGATGGTAAGACCAATGGGATTACAGCACCAAGTAGATATGCACAAAGCAAGTTATTAAAAGAGGTATACAATAATTTCAAAATAGCACCACGTAATATTAGTTATATCGTGACACATGGCACAGGTACCAGATTAGGAGATCCTATTGAAATCAATGCATTAGCTGATACATTCGAAGAATATACCAAGGATACAAAGTTCTGTGCAATCACTTCAACTAAATCTAATTTGGGACATGCACTGGCTGCGTCTGGGGTTGTAAGTTTAATTAGTTTGATTATGGCTATCAAGAAAGGAATTATTCCACCTAGTATTCATTGTGAAGAGCCTAATGATTATATTCAATGGGAAGATAGCCCATTTTATATTAATACAAAGGCTAGCAAGTGGGAAGATAGCGAAGAACAAGAACGTATTGGGGCAGTAAGTGCCTTTGGAATGAGTGGTACTAATGTACATGTAGTTGTTAAGAGTAACTCAAAATATGGTGAGAGTAGAAATAAAATGGTACAAGCTATTCAGTGCCCTGCTTATCTCTTAGCATTTTCTGCTAAAACGGAGCAAGCCTTAATAAGAAAAGCAAATGAGCTTGCAGATTTAATTGAAAACCATCCTAATGAACAATCATTAGCAGAGATTAGCTATACATTAATGGATGGAAGAATCCAATTTAATCATAGATGTGCATTTGTAGTAGAAAATAAGGAAGATGCTATAAAGGCTTTAAGAGACTTTAGTAATGACAGAGATACAGCTAAAGGATTTAAGGGAATCGTTGAGAGAGACTTCACACCACAAGAAACGATTACACAGTCTATAGAAGCATTAATCAAGAGATTGGATTTACAAGTAGCCAATAAGTATTATGAAGCATTAGAAGCACTAGCTAAGTTTTATTGTATGGGTTATAAAATTTCTAGCACACAATTATTTGGCAGTAATATACCTTATAAAGTAAGCTTACCAACTTATCCATTTGAAAAAGAAGTGTATTGGGCAGAAGCAAAAAATGTAATGTCTCAAGGAGTAGTAATCAGTCAGCAATTACACCCATTACTTCATAGAAATACCTCAGACCTTGTAGAGCAAAGATATACATCAGTCTTTAATGGTGAAGAGTTCTTCTTAAGAGATCATGTAGTAAATGGTAATAAAGTTTTACCAGGTGTGGCTTATCTAGAAATGATAAGAGCAGCAGTGCAGCAAGCTACAACAAATGATTTAACGAATTTTGTACCTATTAAAATAAGTAATGTGGGCTGGTTCCAACCTATTGCTGTACAAAATACAAATAAAGAAGTTAACATTGCCTTATATGAAGATAAGGATAATGAACTTTCATATGAAATCTATACCGAAGATGACAGTATACATAGTCAAGGCAAAGCAAATGTTATACAAGAAGTAAATAATGAGGTTAGAAATTTTGATGAGTTAAAAGCAAGATGTTCACAACTGATTTCTAATAAGCAATGTTATGATGCATTCAGAAAAATGAAGATGAACTATGGCATAACATATACAAGCATCCAAGAAGTATATGTAGGAAAGGGAGAGGCATTTGCTAAAATAGCCATACCAGAAAGTTTAGTAGATACAAATAAGACATATGTGTTACATCCTAGCTTATTAGATGGGGCACTACAATCTATTATTGGACTTGGTATAAGTAGTGATGAGGGGCAGCAGACACCAAGGGTACCATTTGCAATGGAATCATTAGAAATATATAAGCCAGCTGATGAGACCATGTGGGCGGTTATTAAAGATAATAGTACCAGTGATAGAGTATTAAAACATGATATTGATTTATGCAATGAAGCTGGTGAAGTATGTATACGCATTAAGGGCTATACATCACGTGTATTAAATGAAAATTCATTAGCAGCAAAGGTACAATTAATGGCAATCAATTGGCAAGAACAATCATTAGAAACAAGGGCTGCAACTAATGAAATGACCAATTATTATGTGGCATTTTGTGGTATCAATCATTTAATAGAAGATAAAGTATATGCAGCATTAGGTGCAAATGTTCCATCACAAAGTATGATGCTTGATAGACAAGGGGAAATAGCGGATCATGCTATAGAAGCTTATAGTCTTCAATTATTTGATAAGATTAAAGAAATTTTATTAGATAAATCTATTCAAAAAGCATGTATGCAAGTAGTGGTAGTTCATTCAGGAAGCGACAAAATTGAGACAGCCTAAATGGTATGTTAAAGACAGCGCAGCAAGAAAATCCTAAGTTAATGACCCAACTAATAGAAATAGATGCACAGTTAAATGATGAAGAGATAGTAAGATTATTAAAGGCCTGTTCCCAGGACCTAAAGCAGCAACATATACGCTACATAGCAGATAAGAGTTATGTACCAACATGGCAAAGTCTAAGCATTAAACCAAAAGAAGTAGCACCTTGGAAAGATGAAGGGGTATATCTCATAACAGGCGGTTTAGGTGGTCTTGGCATAATCTTTGCAAATGAAATTGTAAGCAGGGCAAAACAGGCGACAATTATATTAACAGGACGAAAATCAGAAGAAGACCAAAAAGTAAAAGATCAGTTAATGGCGCTTAAACAAAGCAATCCACATATCTACTATTGGCAAATGGATGTATGTAATAAGGAAAGCGTAGAGGCTACTATTAACAGGATTATAGAGCAGTTTGGTAAATTAAATGGTGTGATTCATAGTGCGGGTATTATTAAAGATGGCTACATTATTAATAAATCCAAAGATGAGTTTAAACAAGTGCTACAGCCTAAGATGAGCGGCATCGTAAATTTAGATATGCAACACAAAATATAAGGTTAGACTTATTTGTAGCATTTTCATCAGTTACAGGAACTTTAGGAAATCCAGGACAAGTGGATTACGCTATAGCAAATAGCTTTATGAACCAATATGCAGGTTATAGAAATAGACTAGTTAATGAAGCAAACGTTTTGGACAAACACTAGCCATTAGTTGGCCATTATGGAAAAATGGCGGTATGCATATAGATGCGCAAACAGAAAAGTTATTAGAACAAACAGTTGGTGTAACTTCTATTGAGACCAAGGAAGGTATAGAAGCATTTTATAATGCGTGGTCTTTAAACAAAGCCTCTATTATTTGTTTAGCCGGTGACTTTAAAAAGATTAAAGCAAGTGTAGAAAATAAAGCATCTAATCCAAAGAAAGAGGAAGGAGTAGAAGTAACTACTAAGGAAGGCATCACAATAGAACAAGTCGCACATTATTTAAAAGGTATTTTATCTCAAGATATCAAATTACCAGTTCAAAGAATAGATAGTGATGCAGGTATGGAAGAGTATGGTATTGATTCATTGATGGTTATGCAATTAACAAGTCATTTAGAGGAGATATTTGGGGCACTACCTAAAACACTATTTTTTGAATATCAGACAGTCAGAGAATTAAGTGGCTATTTCCTTAAGGAACATAAAGAAACATTATCTAAGCTCTTGAATGTGGCAGCTACTAAGAAAACACCACCAGTGAAAGAAATGCAGGGAAAAGAAGAAAGTGTATCTGAGGTGAAAGGCTCTAAAAGAGGTAATAGACATAGACGATATGTAGCTAATCATTATGATATAGGACCTAATGAAAACGAAGATATTGCCATTGTTGGTATGGCAGGAAAATATCCAAAGTCTGATAATTTAAAGGAATACTGGGATAACCTAAGAAATGGTGTGGATTGTATTACAGAGATTCCTAAAGAACGTTGGGATGGAGATTTATTATTTGACCCAGATAAAAATAAGCAAGGAAGTATTTATTGCAAGTGGGGCGGTTTCATAAATGGTGTTAATGAATTTGATCCATTATTCTTCAATATTGCACCAAGAGAAGCAGAAATTATGGAGCCTCAGGAAAGACTATTTTTGCAATGTGTCTATCATACATTAGAAGATGCTGGATATACGCCACAGCAAGTTCGTAATTTACAAAAAGGTAATAGCGGCGTAGGTGTATATGTGGGCGTAATGTATGAAGAATATCAGCTTTATGGTGCACAGCATCAGATGAAAGGACACCAAATCGCATTATCAGGCAACCCATCCTCAATAGCCAATAGAATATCGTATTATTGTAATTTCAATGGGCCTAGTATGGCTATTGATACAATGTGTTCATCATCTTTAACAGCAGTACATTT
This sequence comes from Cellulosilyticum ruminicola JCM 14822, assembly GCF_001311925.1. GTDB lineage: Bacteria > Bacillota > Clostridia > Lachnospirales > Cellulosilyticaceae > Cellulosilyticum > Cellulosilyticum ruminicola. The sequence goes on along the minus strand of NZ_BBCG01000020.1, from coordinate 38,262 downwards.
AGCATGCCGTAGTATTTTACAAGGTGAATGTGAAGCAGCTATAGCTGGTGGTGTAAATGTATCAGTACATCCAAATAAGTATGTGATGCTTTCACAAGGAAAATTTGCTTCAAGTAAGGGGCGATGCGAAAGCTTTGGAGAAGGCGGAGATGGCTATGTGCCTGGAGAAGGTGTAGGCGCAATCATGCTCAAGAAACTTTCAAAGGCTGTAGAAGACGGAGATCATATTTATGGTGTGATTAAAGCTACAACCATTAATCATGGCGGTAGAACAAATGGTTACACTGTACCAAATCCAAATGCACAGAGAAATCTTATAAGTAAGGCACTCTATGAAGCCCATATTGATCCTAGAACAATCAGTTATATAGAAGCACATGGTACAGGAACTTCTTTAGGGGATCCAATTGAAATTACAGGATTAAGTCAGGCATTTGGTGAATATACCAAGGACAAGCAGTTCTGTGCTATAGGATCTGCCAAATCAAATATTGGTCACTGTGAAAGTGCAGCTGGAATAGCAGGAATCACAAAGGTACTCTTACAAATGAAGTACAAGGAGATTGTACCATCTATTCATTCAAAGATACTTAATCCATATATTGATTTTGAAAAAACACCATTTGTGGTACAACAAGAACTTACGCCTTGGAAGAAGCCTATTATTAAAGAAAATGGCAAAGATGTAGAATATCCAAGAAGAGCAGGTATATCAGCCTTTGGTGCAGGCGGCTCTAATGCCCATATTATTATTGAGGAATATGAGGATAATAAGGAAGTTAAGACAAATCAATTAGATGAATTTGTGATAATCTTATCTGCTAAGACTGAGGAGCAATTAAATCAAAAGGTACAAGATTTAAGGAATGAAATAGATAAGTACAGTAACGAAGATTTGATGAATATTGCTTATACGCTTCAAGTAGGCCGCGAAGATATGGAATATCGTTTGGCATTTACTACAAGTAATGTAGCGGAAGTAAAAGAGAAATTAACCAAGTTTATAAATAATGATTTAAGCGCAGATGTAATTTACACAGGACGTGCTAAGAAAAATAGCAGTTCATTAAAGAAAATTATGAATGATGAAGACATGAAAAATGCCATTGAGACATGGATTATTAAACGTAAGTACGACAAACTGATAAGCTTATGGCTAAAAGGTATAAAAATAGATTGGCGTAAGATGTATGTAGGCGCAGCACCTCAGAAAATCAGTTTACCAACCTATCCTTTTGCAAAAGAAGTATATTGGGTTCCAAAAGGAGAAAGACAAAATGGTACATTAAGCAGTAGACAAAGTACGATTCATCCATTCATTAGTGAAAATACCTCTAATTTTATGACACAGAAATTTACCACCCATTTTGATAGACAACAGGCGTATCTAGAAGATAAGGGTGCATATAGCATAGTGCCTCTTGTAGTACAGTTAGAAATGGCGCGTATTGCTAGTAAATTATCTATGGAAACTGTAGATGGCAAAGCTGTACTTCATAATATTCATATTTACAAACCAATAGAAGTTACAGATGTATTTAATCAGTTAGATACTAAATTATATATTGAAAGTGATGGAGATATTGCATGGGAACTTTATAGTCAATCAGATGAAAGTGGAGACACCTTATGTTGTGAAGGAAGAACAAGTTATGTGATTGATTCTGAAGATGAGGTATTAGATTTAAAGCAAAGTCATTATATACAGTTTAATGTAGCCAATAAGACAATATGGGTCAATGAAATACAAGAGGGAGAAGGAAAGATCTTTATTGAATTTAATCAAGAAGCAAATGAAGCTTTACAAGGATATAAAGAACAAGTTGTCATAGAGCCTACAATGTACAAAGAATGTATGCAAAGTATTGGCGAATATTTAGGTATAATGATGCAAACAGAGTTCATTGAGTCTATTGTCATTAATAAAGAAAGTAGTAGTCATAGCGTACTAGTTGAATTTAATTTAGGACAATCAAACTTAGATTTAAATATGACTTGGTATGATCATGAAAAGCATGTAACAACTAAGATGATAGGTATGCAGTGCACAATTAATGAAGAAGTAAGTGACAAGTCAAAACAAGCTTTAGTACCTGAAGAAAGTGCTATATATGAGACAATGGCATTTACAGAAGAGTGGCAAGAGACTGAAGCTGTAATGGGTAATGACTTAGTTAAGCGTATAGTAATATTTGTAGAGAGTTTAGAGTATAAGCAAAACATTTCAAATGAACTTATGGTATATGAGGAAGATATACAACTTATATTTGTTGCACCAGGTGAAAAGTATCATAAGTATGCAGAAGATGAATATGAGATTGCAGCGCATAAAAAAGAAGATTACATACAATGCTTAGAAACAGTTCAAAACAAGTGGCCTCAGGTAGATAGCATCATGTATTTATGGGCATTAAATAACAAGCAATATGCTATAGATGAGACGGAAATTATTTATACTTTGCAAGCACTTGCAAAGAGTAAGTTAGATGCCAAGCGTTTACTCATAGTAGGCGGCTATAGTGATGAAATTACAAGATGTCATATTGAATCATGGATAGGTATAGAACGCTCAATCAAGATGGTATTACCAGCTGTAAAGGTAAATGTAGTATGTATGCGCAATGAAGATTTATCATGGCATAAATGTATCAACTTACTTTATAAAGAATTAAGGTCAAAAGAAGAAAGTGTATGGTTTGACCACAATATTCGAAAGACATGTCATCTTAGAGAAGTTCAATTAGAAAATGAAGTACAGCATATGCTTAAAAAACAAGGGGTATACATTATTACAGGTGGCCTTGGTGGCTTAGGTAAGATGTTTGCCAAATACTTAATGACTACTTATGATGCAAAATTAGCTTTAATTGGACGTAGTAAAGAAGAAGTAGAAAAGCTCAGTTAGATGAACTAAGAAGCATATCACCTAAGGTGATGTATATTCAGGCAGATGTAAGCCAGATAGAGGAAGTGGAGAATGCATTTGAATTAATAAATGCGAAGTTTGGAAATGTTAATGGCATTATTCATGCAGCTGGACTAGACGATCCAGGAAGTATTTTAACTAAAGATATGGCAGATTATAAGAAAACTATAGCACCTAAGGTTCAAGGTATACTTGCAATCGAAGCAGCTTCTCAAACACAAGACTTAGATTTCATATGTTATTTCTCATCTAGTTCAGCAATTATAGGTGACTTTGGAAACTGTGATTATGCAGTTGGTAATAGATTTTTAATGAGTCATGGAAAATACTACAATGATAAAGCAAGTAGAGAAGGCAGAAAGACTAAAGCTATAGTCATTAACTGGCCACTTTGGAAGAGCGATGGTATGGGATTTGGCAGTGAAGATGGTAGCAAGATGTATCTAAAGACAAGTGGTCAACGATTTATGGAAGAAGCAGAGGGTATAGCTCTTTTTGAAAAATTATTAAATGCAGCGCACCATCAGCATCTTGTAATCATTGGAGAAAGAGAACGTGTCTATAGATTCTTAGGCTTAAAATCAGCAAAAGCAGAAAGCAAAGAGCAGAAAGTCATAAATATAGAAGTTAAAAATGGTAGCAATAATAAAGGTAGAAAGTTACAAATGCAAGGCCTTAGCATAGAAGCCTGTGTACAATGGGATTTAAAAGAGCAAATTAGTCAAATTCTAAAGATTCCACAAGAAAAATTAGATATTGATGAAAATTTAGCTGACTTTGGATTTGATTCAATAACTCTCGGACAATTTGCAGATAGTATAAGTGATTATTACGAAATCAAATTTACACCAGATATGCTATATAGTTATCCTACAGTTGAGAAACTTAGCCAGTATTTCATGACAAATCAAAAAGAAAAAATGAATGCCTTTTATGCGGAAGACGTAAAAGATGAAGTAAATCATGAAGTAGAAAAGGTAGTAGCACCTAAGGCAATGATTAAAAAGTCTTATAAAAAAGAACAAAAAACAGATACATTCCGCCTCAGTCGCTTCATGAATAACACAGGTAGAAGAGAAAAGGTAGCGATTATAGGTATAAGTGGTAGGTTCCCAGGTGCTAGAGATGTTAATGAATTTTGGAATATATTGCTTGAGGGCAAAGAGGTCATAGGAGAAGTGCCTAGAGACCGTCAATCATGGTGGCAACAAGAAGATATAGCTAGAGAAGCAAGAGTAGGGGCTATACCAGGAGTAGCCGAGTTCGATCCATTATTCTTTGAAATTTCACCGGTTGATGCTGAAGAGATTGACCCAAGACAACGTCTTTTATTAGAGGAAACATGGAAAGCATTAGAAGATGCTGGTTATGATAAGAAAGCATTTGAGAATGAAAAGATTGGTATATTCGTAGGTGTAGAAGATGGTGATTATAGATTATTAGCAGGCACAGATAGTAGTATTACTTCAAATCATAATGCCGTATTAGCTGCGAGACTTTCATACTTCTTAAATCTAAAAGGACCTAATATGGCAATTAATACAGCTTGCTCATCTGGATTAGTTGCTTTCCACCAAGCTTGTTTAAGCTTACAAAATGATGAATGTGATACGGCAATTGTAGCAGCAGCCAACTTAATGACCACACCAGAAGGTTATAAAGGTATGAAAGCAGCTGGAATGTTAGGAAAGGATGGTAAATGCTATGCCTTTGATAAACGTGCTAATGGCATGATTCCATCAGAAGCCATTGCAGTCATCATTTTAAAGAAAGGTTCAAAGGCACAATTAGATGGCAATCATATATATGCCACAGTAGCGGGTAGCGGTGTAAATTATGATGGTAAAACAAATGGCATTACAGCACCAAGTGGTCAATCACAAACAAGGTTATTAAAAGAAGTTTATGAAAAAGCGCATATTAATCCAGAGGATATAAGTTATATTGTAACCCATGGTACAGGAACTAAATTAGGAGATCCTATGGAAATTAATGCATTAGCAGATGCATTTAAAGAGTATCAAACTAGCAAAGCACATTGTGCAATTACTTCAAATAAACCAAACATAGGACATGCATTAGCAGCCTCAGGCTTAGTTAGCTTAATAAGCTTAATTATGGCATTTAAGACCAAGACTATACCAGCAAGCATTAACTGTGAGCAAGTGAATGATTATATTCATTGGGAAGAAAGTCCATTTTACATTAATAGAGCCAATAAGGTATGGAAAGGTGAAGATGGTAAGAAACGATTAGCTGGTGTAAGCGCATTTGGAATGAGTGGAACAAATGCTCATGTTGTTCTAGAAAGCTATGATAAAGCAAGTCATGCAGTACCTGAATTATCATATGTCATGTTGGTACTATCAGCTAAAACGAAAGAAGCTTTAAAACAACGTATAGAAGATTTAATAGCTTGGTTAGAAAAAGAAGACATACAATTAGAACGTGTAAGTTATACATTAATGGCAGGTAGAATGCACTTCAATCACCGTTTAGCAGTCGTTGTGAAAAATAGGCAAGAAGCTATTGAAGTATTAAAGAAAGCCATAGATAGTGAGAGTGTACCTAACGTATTTAAAGGCACTGTTCAAAGAGGCATTGTGACATTAGATACAGTTAAAGAGTCTATGTTACAAATGATTGAAGCAAATAACAGATTAGATGTAGATGCTTATCAAAAGATATTATGTACCTTAAGTGAAAATTATTGTAAAGGATATGAAGTGCCTTATGAAAAACTATTTAATGGCATTCAAGAAAAGGTAAGTTTACCAACTTATCCATTTGCAAGAGAAACATATTGGGTAGAGGCAAAAGAGACAAATTTAGGTGTGAGACAACTTCATCCATTTATTCATGAGAATGTATCTAATCTGAGTCAACAATGCTTTAAAACAACATTGATGTCTAAAGAACAGTTAATGCAGTCAATTTATCTAGAGATGGCACGTAAGGCATTGATGCTTTCTAAGGAAGAACAAGACAAAGTTCTTGTTTTAGAGCATATCACTTTCCCTGAAAGACTGGATACAAATGAAGAAGCTTGTGAGCTTTATACTAGAATATATGAAAGCGGAAGAAGTTTGAATTGGGAAATTAGTAAGGATAAGCAGTTAACTAGAGATGAGACAGTATATTGTACAGGTAAAGCAGTTTATAGAAGAAATGAAGCTCTAGAAAAAGCTGATCTTGAAGCTCAAGTAAATGACTGTCAGAAAATGGCGCTGACGATACCGAAGATTCATAGTACATGGACATCAGATGGAGCAAATCAGGTGATTGTAGAGTTTGAACAAGAAAATAACTTAGATATAATTATTTCACCTCAGATAATAGTTGGTGGCTTAAAGGCACTTCAAGAAATTCACCATAAGAAGTGGCATGTAGTTGATATTAAGAAGATTAATAAGATTGAAATCTTAAGTTTAAGTCCTAGTAAATGGGGTATATTGACGATTAATAATCAAGAAGCAGAATTAACAGTAGATATGAAGTTATATGATGAAGCTGGTAATATGACACTTCATATATATGACTTACAATGTGGTGATGTGATGCAGTTACAAGAAGTAGCTACACCTAAGAAAAGGCGGATGAAAAAGCAAGTGACTGGTAAAGGAAGATGCTTGGAAATGAAAGGCTTCACAATAGAGCAGTGTATCATATGGGAAATAAAAAATATGATTACTAAGATGCTTAAAATACCAACTGAAAAGCTAGATTTAGATGAGAGTTTAAGTGAATTTGGATTTGATTCTATTAGCTTATTAAAATTTGCAGACCATATTAATGAACGCTATGAAATAAATATTACACCAGATACGTTTTATACTTATCCAACAATTGAACGATTAAAGGATTATTTATACAAACAATATACGGATAAAATGCAAGAGTTCTATCAAGATGAATTTGTAATAGTAGAAGAAGAAAAAGAGATTATGCCACAAAAAGATAAGAAGACACTTAGAAGAAGTGTTCAACCTCAAGAGGAGATTGCCATTGTTGGTATGAGTGGTAGATTCCCAGATGCATGGAATGTTGATGAATTATGGACTATTTTAAGCCAAGGAAAAGAAGTCATTCATGATATTGATAAATCTCGTAAAGAGTGGTGGCAAGCACCAATTGTCTCTAGAAATGTAGGCGCTATTCCAGGGATTGATGAATTTGATGCCTTATTCTTTGGTATTTCACCTAGGGAAGCTGAAAATATGGACCCTAGACAGAGAATTTTATTAGAAGAAATGTGGAAAGCATTAGAAGATGCAGGTTATGGTGAAAAAGCACTTAAGAATGAGAAGATAGGTATATTTGCAGGTATAGAAGAAAGTGATTATAGGGTATTAGTAGGAAAGAATGCCAATATTACAGCTAATCATAATGGCGTATTAGCAGCGCGACTTGCCTATTTCTTAAATCTTAAAGGACCTAATATGGCTATTAATACAGCATGTTCATCTGGACTTGTGGCATTACATGAAGCATGTTTAAGCTTAAGAAATGGTGAATGTGATACAGCCATTGTAGCAGCAGCCAATATTATGAGTACACCAGAGAGCTATGATGCTATGAAGGAAGCAGGTATGTTATCTAAATCAGGTAAATGTTATGCCTTTGATAAACGTGCGGATGGTATGATTCCAGCAGAAGCTATAGCCGTTGTTGTATTAAAACGTTTATCTTATGCTAAGGAGAATCATCATCCAATATACGCAAGCATTGTGGCTGATGGCATAAATTATGATGGCAAAACAAATGGTATTACTGCACCAAGTGGACAAGCACAAATTGAACTCTTAAAAGATACTTACGAAAAATTTGATATTAATCCACAGGATATAAGTTATATGGTGACACATGGTACAGGAACTAAACTTGGTGATCCTATAGAAATTAATGCACTATCAGAGGTATTTAAAGCATATAACATGCCAAATAAATGCTGTGCATTAACATCTACTAAACCAAACATCGGTCATGCATTAGCGGCATCTGGCGTAGTAAGTCTTATAAGCTTAGTGATGGCATTAAACAAAGAAGCTATTCCAGCAAGTATTAACTGTGAGCAAGTAAATGATTATATTCATTGGGAAGAAAGTCCATTTTATATTAATCAAAAATTAAAACCTTGGTCTGATACAAATGGTGTGAAACGCTTAGGTGCTGTAAGTGCATTTGGTATGAGCGGTACGAATGTACATGTGGTAGTTGAAAGCTATCATGACGTAAAAGAGGTTTGTGAACCTAAGTCAAATTATTTATTAGTTTTTTCAGCTAAAACAGAGGATTCACTTTATAACAATATTAGTAATATGATTACAACTTTCGAAAGAAATAAAACCTTAGATTTATCTGAAGTAAGCTATACATTACTTACAGGTAGAATGTCATTTAATCATCGTTGTAGCGTGGTAGTAAGAGATATTGATGAAGCTATTAATGTGCTTAAACAAGTTCATAGCGGTAAGAAGTTACCTAATTTATTTGAAGGCGTTGTACCTAGAGATTTTGTGGGACATGCGTTTATTCAAGAAGCTATTGAAAATGTATTAAAACAAATAGATAGTGTGGAAAATGATTCAATGAAATATCAATCAGCATTAACTGCATTAGCTGAATTCTATTGTATGGGTTATAATGTGCCAAGCGAAGCATTATTTAAGAACGATACACCACAGCTTATTAATTTACCAACATATGCATTTGAAAGAGAGCATTATTGGGCAGAAGAAAGTTGTAGTAAGGTGCATTCTAATGATACACAGGCTTCAGTTTTACATCCATTAGTACATAGCAATACATCAGAATTTACGATGCAACGCTTTAGCTCAATATTTACTGGCAATGAATCATGCTTCGAAGATGGTTTTATGAAAGAATTAGCTTATATTGAAATGGTTCAAGTAGGTATGGCACTTTCATTAGGTGAACAAAGAAGCACAATGGAAATACGTAATATTGTTTGGAATGATAAGCTATCTAGTCAAGTATCTGATGTGCATATAGGCTTTGGCTTAGATGAAGCACAAGAGATGTACTTTAAGGTTTATGCACAAGATAATGTAGAAAATCCAAATAGTATAGGTTATGTGAATGCTACTGAAGTAGCGACTATAGAGCAAGTAGAATTAAATGAAATAATCAAAGCATATCCAGAATCTCTCAAGGTAGATAAAGTATATGCAGGCATAGAAGAGATATTACAAGGTCAAGAAGGTTTAATGGTTAAGTTAAAAGATAGCTTATCTACCAATGTTTATAGAGCAGATGCGATTATTAATGTAGATATTTTAGAATCTTGCCTAAGTGCAATTAAAATAGCCTATGGTATAGAAAATGCAAGTATAAAACTTAAAACAGCTACTGAAATGAGCATCAAGATTAATGAATGTATTACTTGGGCAATCCTTACAGTAGCGCAAGAAGAACAAGCTGGAAAGACTGTATTTGTAGTAGATGCAGATTTATGTGATAGGGATGGAAATGTAACTGCTTATATAGAAGAGTTGGTATTTGAAATAGAAGGATTTAAGAAAGTAGAAAGTCCTAAAGAAGTAAAAGGAGCAGAAGCTATATATGAAACAATGGCATTTAAAGAAGACTGGGAAGAGAAAACACTTGAAATGGTAGAAAAGGAAATACGAAATATCGTCGTATATGCAGATATAGCACATTGGAGTGAGATTACTCAGTATATTAAAGCGCAAAATGAAGCTACTCGGCTTATATTGATTACACAAGGTGAAGCTTATGCTCAAGAAGATGCCAATAAGTATAGTATTAATAAAGATAAATTAGAAGATCATATTCAAGTTTTAAGTCGTATCAAAGAAGCAGTAGGAGAGCTTGATAATATACTTTATTTATGGGCCAAAGAGAATGAGGCAGAAGCTAGAAGTCAAACAAGCATTGTATATATATTACAAGCTATTCATCAAACAGCTACAAGTGTTAAACAAGTAACACTTGTAGGTGGTGATGAAGATGAATTAATCCAGTGTTATGAAGAGTCATGGATGGGCATAACATTTTCTACTAAATTAGTTTTACCAAAGGTAAAGATTCATACAGCTTATATTAAAGCATCAGATATGAATAAGTATTTACCAGTGGTATGGCAAGAGTTATTCGCAGAAAAGATTGAAAATGTTTACTATGAAAATAATATTAGAAAAGTGCTCAAAAAGCAGGAAGTGAAGTTAGAAGATAAGTCAGAAAGCATGTTTAAAAACGATGGTATATATCTTTTAACTGGTGGACTTGGTGGACTTGGAATGATCTTTTCAATGCATTTAGCAGAAACATATGATGCGAACTTGATATTAGTTGGACGTAGCAAACAAGAAAAATATCAAGACCGAATAGATAGAATCAAAAAGGCAGGGGCAAATGTATTATATGTACAAGCTGATGTTTGTAATTTAGAGCAAATGCAACAAGCCGTTCAAAAAGGTGTAGAAGCATTTGGCAAAATAAATGGTGTTATACATGCAGCTGGATTACCAGGTAAAGGAAATATACTTGAAAAAGACATTAAAGAGTATTATGCAACTATGGCACCTAAGATTCAAGGCACCCTTGTTTTGACTAAGGCATGCCAAGAACAGCAATTAGATTTCATTTGTTATTTCTCATCAAGCTCAGCGATTATTGGTGATTTTGGAAACTGTGACTATGCAGTAGGCAATAGATTCTTAATGAGTTATGCAAGGTACTACAATAGCAAGGTAGGAAAAGAAGGCTATACAGGAAAAGCCGTTGTTGTCAATTGGCCATTATGGAAGAGTGAAGGAATGGGATTCCAAGATGAACAAGGTAGCAAAATGTATCTTAAATCAAGTGGTCAAAAATTCATGGAAGCAGCAGAGGGAATCCCATTACTTGAAAAGTTATTAGTTCAAACAAGGCTTCAACATCTTATATTAATTGGGGAAAGAGATAGGGTGTATAGATTTCTACAGTTAGAGAAAAAAGGGGTAGATGAAGTGATTATTGCAGAAACTAAAAAAACGATCAAAAAGCCTGGTAAGGGAAGAAAACGTGAAATGAAAGGATGGAGCGTTTCACAATGTATTACATGGGATTTAAAAGAAGCTATTAGTAAACTATTAAAATTGCCTATTAGTAAAATAGAAGTTAATGAAAATTTAGCGGACTTTGGATTTGATTCTATGACCCTTGAAGAGTTTTCAGATATATTAAGTAAGAAATATCAATTGGTAATTAATCCAGATGTTTTTTATAGATACCCAACAATTGAGAAGTTATGTGAGTATTTAAATAATGAATATCATAAAGTGTTAGAAGAATACTATCAAGAAGAAGAGAAAAAAGTAGTTACTGTAAATAAGAAAGAGCAACCTATAGCACATACAGTTTATGAGGCTAAAAAAGTAGAGCGAAGCATTCCAGAAAAACAATTTATTGCACCATCACAGGTAGAAATCGCTGTTGTAGGAATGAGTGGTAGATTCCCAGATTCACGTAATGTAGAGGAACTATGGGCCATATTATCTGAAGGAAAAGATGTGGTACATAATGTTTCCAAAGAACGTACACAATGGTGGGAGGATAACAAAGATAGGAAGATCGGTTCTATTCCAGGGGTAGCAGAGTTTGACTCCTTATTCTTCGAAATATCACCTAGAGAAGCTGAAACCATGGACCCAAGACAAAGATTATTATTACAAGAAACATGGAAGGCTTTAGAAGATGCTGGATATGGTGAGAGATTATTAAAAGAAGAAAAAATAGGAATGTTCGTAGGTGTAGAAGAAGGAGATTATAAAGCATTAGTTGGTACAGAGGGAAGTATTACCTCAAATCATAATGGCGTATTAGCAGCACGTTTAGCTTATTTCTTAAATTTGGATGGACCAAATATGGCCATTAATACAGCTTGTTCTTCAGGTTTAGTAGCAGTACATGAAGCGTGCTTAAGTTTAAGAAGTGGTGAATGTGATACAGCTATTGTAGCAGCAGCCAATATTATGGCTTTAGCAACAACTTATGATTGCATGGATCAAGTAGGTATGCTAGGGAAAGATGGTAAATGCTATGCTTTTGATAAACGAGCAGAGGGAATGATTCCAGCAGAAGCCGTAGCAGTCATTGTGCTTAAAAGGCTTGATAAAGCAAAACAAGACGGCAATCCAATCTATGGCACCATTGTAGGTAGTGGTATTAATTATGATGGAAGAACAAATGGTATCACAGCACCAAGTGGAGAAGCTCAAGTTAAATTATTAAAGGACGTATATAAACGATTTAATGTTAATCCAGAAGATATGAGCTATATTGTAACCCATGGTACAGGAACTAAGTTAGGGGATCCAATAGAAATTAATGCATTAGCAGAAGTATTTAAAGGTTATGTAGCACATAAGAAAAATTATTGTGCGTTAACATCTACTAAACCTAATATAGGACACGCATTAGCTGCATCAGGTGTAGTAAGCTTAATTAGTTTACTATTAGCTATGAAATATGAAACAATTCCACAAAGTATTCATTGTGAACAGCCAAATGACTATATTGACTGGGAACAAAGTCCATTTTATTTAAATCGTAAAAATAAGGTTTGGAAAGATGAAGCAAATAAAGCCAGATTAGCAGCTGTAAGTGCATTTGGTATGAGTGGCACTAATGCTCATGTTGTTGTAAAGAGCTATAGAGATGAGGCGTGTAAATGCATTAATGAGATGCCAGCTTACTTATTCGCATTCTCAGCTAGAAATACAGAAATCTTACAAGAGTGTATTCACAATATGCGCGTGATGTTAGAAGAGAGCAAAGAAGAATTAAATCTAGCACAAATAAGTTACACCTTATTAAATGGTAGAAAACATTTTAATGAACGCTGCGTAGTTGTTGTAAGAAGTAGAGAAGAAGCAGTTTGGGTATTACGACAAGCTGAGGAAAGTGTAAAGGTACAAAATATATTTAGGGGAAGCGTAAGTAGAGATTTTACAGTACAAACAACAATGCAAAGGATTATAAAAGAATTAATAAGGGAAAGTCATGAATGTGTAAATGACGAGCAGCTTTATTTTGATAAGATTTGTGCATTAGCAGAGTTTTACTGCTTAGGACATGAAATACCTGCTAAAGAACTCTTTGGTGAGCAATTAAATATGGTGAGCTTACCAACATATCCTTTTGCGAAGAAGAAACACTGGGTAGGTATGAGAACAAAGAATAAACCAGCCATAACAAATAAGCCAGTAGTAGAATCTGAGCCAGTTAGAACACCTAAGCCAGTGGTAGCACCTAAATCAGTAGCCACAAAGCCAGTCTCAGAAAAAACAGTAACACCTCAAATGAGTGAGAAAGTGCCTATGCAAGCTAGAGAAAATAAAATAGTTTTAAGAGATTTGAGTGAATACTTAAATAATGAAACGTATGTACCAGATGAGGTAAGAGAGCTGATAACATTAGAGCCTCTAGGAGGAGAAGCCTTAAATCATTCTGTACAAGCAGAAAGTAAAAAGCCTATTGCGCCTCAAAAACGTAGTGAAGTTCAAAAGGGTGTAGAAGTTAGTGAGTTACTTCAAGATTTAACAGTAAGCTTAGCTAAAGAATTATATGTAGACATAGAAGAGATAGAGTCTGATAAGAGCTTTACAGAATTAGGACTAGATTCAATTATAGGGGTAGAGTGGATTCGTGAAATTAATAAAAAGTATGGTTTGAATATTAGTTCAACAAGAATATATCAATATCCAAACTTACTAGAGTTTACAAAGTATATTGCACAATCATTAAATAAAGTATCTAACGTAGCAGGTCAAATTGAATCAGTTAGTCAAGTAACCCAAAATGTTAGAAAAGAAGAAAAGGTTACTCCTAAAGCTATAGAAGAAGAGCATCCAAGCATCAATATGGATGAAATAATTGTAGATTTAGCAAGTAGCTTAGCTGAGGAACTTTATATTGATCTAGAAGATATTGATTATGAAAAGAGCTTTATGGAATTAGGTTTAGATTCAATTATAGGCGTAGAATGGGTTAAACATATCAATAAGAAGTATGGTGTGAATATTAATTCTACTAGAATTTATGAATATCCAAATTTAATTGAGTTTGCCAAATATATAGCTAGTAACATTAAGAAAACAGAAGTATCTAATGTACAAGAAGTTAAAAGCGTAAAACCATCTAAAACAAAGACTTCAGTAAATATGGAAGAGATTTTAAGTGATTTGGCAAATAGTTTGGCGCAAGAACTTTATGTAGATGTAGAAGAAATTGATTATGGCACAGGTTTTACAGAGTTAGGATTAGATTCAATTATAGGGGTGGAATGGATTAGAGGTATTAATAAAAAGTATAAGACGAATATAAGTACAACAAAGATATATCAATACTCTAATTTAAGCGAGTTTGCTAAATATATTGTATCAATATTAGGTGACGTACAAGAAGAAAAAGCTGAGAAAGAGATAGAGCAGAAAGAGGATATAGATATTGATCAGCTATTATGGCAAGTATACGAGGGTGATGCAGAAGTATCGGATACGGAGAAACTAATTAGTGACTATCAGAGGGGGAATGAAAAATGGAATTGAAAGATATATTAAAGGGGTTAAAAGAAAAGAAAATTACACCAGAACAAGCAAAAGAAGAAATTAAAAAACTCAATTCCAATTATAAATCTAATGAGCAAGAATGTACGCCGCAAGAATATACAGCAAATGATCAAGTTATTGCAATCATTGGGATATCTGGACGATATCCCAATGCCAGCAATATACAGGAGTATTGGAATAATCTTGAGAAGGGGATAAATGGTGTAAGAGAGATTCCAAATTCAAGATGGAACTTGGAAGAGTATTATGATCCAGATAAGAATAAAGAAGGCAAGTTTTATTGTAAATGGATGGGGATGTTAGACGATATAGAGTGCTTTGATTCCTTATTTTTTGAAATCCCACCATCAGAAGCTGAAAGCATGGATCCTCAACACCGCCTATTTTTACAAGAAGGCTATAAGGCATTTGAGGATGCAGGTTATAGCAGAACCACTTTAAATAATAAAAAATGTGGTGTATATCTAGGCATTATTAATGGTGAATACAGTGGTTTAAGTAAGCAAAATGGTGTAGAGAACAATAGTATTACAGGCAGTAGTAATGCAATTGGTGTGGCACGTATTGCCTATTATTTAAATCTAAAAGGTCCTGCTATACCAATCGATACAGCATGTTCATCTTCATTAGTAAGTACACATTTGGCCATACAATCATTAGTAAATGGTGAAATAGAGATGGCATTAGTTGGAGGCGTAAGCTTATATATTGATCCTGAGTCGTATGTTGGTATGTGTAGTGCAGGCATGTTGTCACCAGATGGAAAGTGTAAGGCATTTGACAATGAAGCTAATGGTTTTGTACCAGGAGAAAGTGTAGGCGCTATTGTTTTAAAAAGATTAAAAGATGCACAGGCGGATCATGATCATATATATGGTGTCATTATTGGTTCCAATATTAATCAAGATGGTAGAACAAATGGTATAACTGCGCCTAATCTTGGAAGTCAAATTCAATTAGCTCGTGATTTGTATGATCGTTACAATATTAATCCAGAGACAATAAGTTATGCAGAATTACATGGTACAGGAACTAAGTTAGGTGATCCTATAGAATTAGAAGCATTATCTACAGCTTTTAAAGAAAAGACAGATCGTAAGAACTTCTGTGAAATAGGTTCAGTAAAAAATAGCATAGGACATACCTCAGCTGCTGCAGCTATGGCCAGTATTCACAAAGTTTTATTATGTATGCAAAACAAAAAGCTTGTGCCAACTTTAAATGTTACTAAATTAAATGAGCATTTTGATTTTAAAGATTCACCATTTCATGTGAATACAGAGACAAAGCCATGGGAACAAAATGGGCCATATAGAGCAAGTGTTAGTGCTTTCGGATATAGCGGCACAAATGCACAAGCTGTTATCGAGTCATATGATGAAACAGCTATCCAGCAACTGGAAAGAAAGTTATCGTTAATGAAAAGCATAAGGGTGTATTTCTATTATCAGCAAGAAACAAAACACAATTAAATGTGTATGTCAAAAATATGCAACAATATGTTAAAGAGCATATGTTAGACATGGATTTATCAAATGTTTTATATACGCTTCAAGTGGGAAGAGAGGCAATGGAGGAACGTTTAGCCATTTTAATTAGTACGTCTCAAGAACTGCTTGATAAACTAAATGAATATTTAAGTCAGGGAACAAATAATAAAGATATTTTTGAATCTAAGATTGCCAAGAAGGTTATTCGTCTTAAAGAAAGTATGGATAACTGTATCCCTGAGAGAAATACAGTCATTAATAATGAGATTTTACAACAATTAGTAGATGCTTGGTTAAAGGGAGAAAAAGTAGCTTGGGAAAGAATTTATGAGGGATGTAATATTAGAAAGGTTTCATTACCAACTTATCCTTTCGAAAAAGAAAAGCATTGGTTTACTAAGAAAACAAATAAAGTAGAAAATAAAAAGAATACCTTTAGATTACATGCACTGGTACATGAAAATATATCTGATTTTGAAGAGCAACATTTTCGTTCTGTATTTGAAGCTAATGAATTGATATTTGAAGAACATCAAATTAATAATCAAAAATTATTGCCAGGAGTAGCCGTTTTAGAGATGGTAAGAGCTGCTGCACAGCTATCAGGAAATAAAGCTGTAAAAAGTATTATGAATGTTATTTGGTGTTATCCAATCCAGCTTCGAGGTGAAAAGACTATAGTGGATATACATTTATATCCAGAAGACAATGAGACAGTACATTTTGAAATAACTATTCCAGATGAAAATGAGGATATTATTTGTGCAGAGGGAACAGTAAGTTATAAAGCTTTAAAGAAACAAGAGGAAGCTAATGAGTTCTTAAAGTATACAAAGAGATGTAATCAATCTATAGAGCCAAAAGTGCTTTATGAAAGTATGAGCAAAAATGGTATCGTATATGGCAAAATGTTTAAGACATTAGAGAAAGTACATTATAACGAAAAAGAAGTAATCGCATATATAAAATCTAGTACAAAACAAGATGAATATATGTTGGCTCCAGGATTATTAGACGGTGCATTACAAACTGTATCTTTATTAATAAGAGATACCAAATCTGCATACGTTCCTTTTACAGCTGGAAAGATAGAAATTTATAAAGAGCTTAGAGAAAACGCTTATGTTCATACCCAATATATAAGAGAAAATAAGGGAATCAAGTATTTTGATGTAACTATAGTAGATGAGCAAGGAAATCTTATTGCAAATATTACAGACTTTAGTGTAAAGGAATTAGCAAAGGCTAGAGAAAATAAACTTATGTACTTTGAGCCTTATTGGGAATTAGAAGAAAATAAGCAAAATGATAAGGTAGAAACAGTTATTATATTCGATGACTTAAATATGTTAAAGCAGTCTCTTATGGAGAGCAAATGTGTTCAAGAGATTATACATATAAAAAGTGGAACGCAGTATGAAGCCTTAGAAAATAATATTTATACAATTAGGCCATTTATGCATAGAAGACTATATTCAATTATTTGAAGCATTAAATCAAAGGGGCATTCATATCAACCATATCATTTATAATTGGACAGAACATAATAAGCAATATAAAAATGTTGAGCAAGAAATTGATAAGGTACTTAATATAACAAAGGGATTATTAAGATTTAAGTTATTAGAACATGTCAAGTTATTATATGTCTATTGTCATGATAAAGATGAAGTCATCTTAGAGTACGAAGCAATGGAAGGTTTGTTTAATACGATTAAGGCAGAAAATCCATTGCTGATGTATAAGGTGATTGAGTTAATAGGAAGAGAAAATCTAAATAGTCATGTTACACAGTTAATCAAAGAATTTGCAGCAAATGAAGAGACAGCTCATATACGTCTTATGCAAGGTGAACGCTGGATCAAGGGAATTAAACAAGTCAAAGAGCAACCTATTAATGAGCTTAATCATTTAATACAAAATAATGCAAGCTATTTAATCACAGGTGGACTAGGCGGATTAGGATTAATTTTTGCAGATTATTTAAGTCGAAAAGTAAAAGCTAATCTTATATTAGTAGGTCGAAGAGCACCTAAGGCAGAAGATTTAGAGAAGATAAAAGCATTAGAAGCAAACGGCGCTCAGGTACTTTATATAAGTGCAGATATTTCTAAGAAAGAAGATGTAGAAAGAGTTGTTTTAAAATCTAAAGAACGCTTCGGAAGAATAGATGGTGTGCTTCAATGTGCAGGAGTTATTAGAGATGCACTTATTGTCAAGAAACAAATAGAAGATATTCAAGCAGTTTTGGCACCAAAGGTATATGGAACTCAAAATTTAGATGAGGTCCTAAAAGATGAAAAACTAAAATTTTTTGTAGTTGCCTCTTCATTAGCTTCAATGTTAGGAAATATAGGTCAATGTGATTATTGTTATGCTAATAGTTTCATGGATCACTTTGCTATTAGAAGACAAAAACTTGTTAATGCTGGGAAACGTTATGGAAAAACTGTATCTATTAACTGGCCATTTTGGAAAGAAGGCGGGATGGCAATAGATAAAGAATCTCTAGAGTGGATGGGGAAAAAGACCGGAATTAAGGCACTAGAAACAAGAGAAGGAATTGTTGCTTTTGAGACAAGCTTACGCTTTGATAAACCACAAGTTTTAGTATTTAACGGAAATGAAAAAATCATACAAAACATATTTGATCAAACCAATAAAAAGCAAATTGTAAAATCAGAACATAAATTAGAAAATGTAAATGATATTGATCAAAAAACACTTAGAATAAAAACGCTAGATTACTTGAAAGAGGTATTAGCACAAAAAACTAAGATTGCCAAAGAAAAAATAGATGTCAGTGAATCCTTTGATGTGTATGGTATTGATTCAATTCTTGTCATGAGTTTAACAAGAACTTTAGAAGAACAGTTTGGAGAACTTTCAAAAACATTATTTTATGAATATAACAGCTTAGAAGAATTAGTAGAGTATTTCCTTGAAAGTAAGAGTGAACTACTTATAGAGAAGTTTAGTGTCAAAGAAACAAAACAGCCAGAGGCATTAGAAGAAAAAGTTAGTTATAAAAGAAAACGTTTTTCTAAAACAAAAGCTGAGAGAAGTGCTACACTAATACAAGATGATAAAGAGGAGCAAGATATTGCAATTATAGGTATCAGTGGACGTTATCCAATGGCAGATAACTTAGATGAATTCTGGGAAAATCTCAAGGTAGGTAAAGATTGTATTACAGAAATTCCTAAGGATAGATGGGATTATCATAAGTATTATGATAAGGACAAAAATAAAGTAGGCAAAACATATGGCAAATGGGGCGGCTTTATCAATAATATTGATTCATTTGATGCATTGTTCTTTAATATACCACCAATTGATGCAGAAATGTTAGATCCTCAAACAAGACTGTTCTTACAAACCACATGGGAAGCAATGGAAGATGCTGGGTATACAAGAAAGAGTTTAAGTGATAAAAAGGTCGGAGTATTTGTAGGTGTTATGTATGGAATGTATGAGTTATTTGAGGGCAATGTAAGAGGTGAACGTGTACCTATTGGCTCATCATATGCCACAATAGCTAACAGAGTTTCATATTTTTGTGATTTCACAGGTCCAAGTATGGCCATTGATACAATGTGCTCATCATCACTTACAGCACTTCACTTAGGATGTGAAAGCATCAAACGAGGAGAAAGTGACTTAGTGGTTGTAGGCGGTGTGAATGTCACAATCCATCCTAATAAATATATTTTATTAAGCCTTGGTAAGTTTATTTC
Organism: Cellulosilyticum ruminicola JCM 14822; assembly: GCF_001311925.1. Classification (GTDB taxonomy): domain Bacteria; phylum Bacillota; class Clostridia; order Lachnospirales; family Cellulosilyticaceae; genus Cellulosilyticum; species Cellulosilyticum ruminicola. Next base: position 18,515 of record NZ_BBCG01000020.1, on the reverse strand, counting down.
AACAGATGGACGTTGTAGAAGCTTTGGAGAAGGTGGAGATGGCTATGTACCAGGAGAAGGCGTGGGCGCAGTATTATTAAAACCATTACAAAAGGCTATTGAAGATCAAGATCATATTTATGGAATCATTAAAGCTACAGCGATTAATTCAGGTGGTAAAACAAGTGGATTTACTGTGCCAAGCCCTAATGCGCAAGCTCAGGTTATTACAGAAACCCTTGAAAAGGCCCATATCAAGCCTAGTACAGTAAGTTACATTGAAACACATGGTACAGGGACTTCTTTAGGAGATCCTATAGAAATCAAAGGATTAACAAAGGCATTTAAAGATGATGCAGCTCAAAGTAGGCAATATTGTGCCATTGGCTCTGTAAAATCTAATATTGGACATTTGGAATCAGTAGCAGGTATTGCAGCACTTACTAAAGTCATCCTTCAAATGAAGCATAAACAGTTAGTACCATCTATTCATTCAGCTACATTAAATCCATTTATTAATTTTAAAGAAACACCGTTTTATGTACTACAACAGCTAGAACCTTGGAAAGAAGCTACTGTTGAAGAAGATGGACAAATAAAGACTTATCCAAGGCGAGCAGGTATAAGTTCCTTTGGAGCGGGTGGATCAAATGCTCATGTAATCATTGAAGAATATGTACCAAGTAAGATGCAAGAAGAAAAGATTAGTAATAAAGAAAATATATATGTTGTATCAGCTAAGAACAAGGAGAGATTAGAGAAGTACATCCGTTTATTAACAGAATATATCACCACCAATCAAGACGAGGAATATGTAAATGATAAGTTAATAAGAATTGTAGCTAATCAGCTGGGTATAACGGAGAAAGAAATTGATAGCCATATAAGTCTTAGTGAATATGGTATGGATATTATTCAATTGGTATGTATCAAAAAACAAATTGCAGAGACATTCAATGTGTTATTTAAAGACAAAGAAGAAAATGTAGATGTTTCTATTAGCCAATTGGCACAACAAATTAGTAAGCAGCTAAAAGGTGTGAATAAAACCTTAAATGCAGTTTCTGTTGCCTATACTTTGCAAGTAGGTAGAGAAGCAATGGAAGAGAGAGTAGCCGTTATTGCAGAAAGCCTAGAAGAATTCATCAGTAAATTAAATGCATATTTAAATAGAGAAGAAAATATTAAAGGTCTTTATACAGCCAATATACTTGACTATAAAGTACGTTTTAATGAAATGAAGCAAGATGAAAATTATGAAGCGTCACTCAAGGAAATGCTACATAATAGGGCACTAGATAAATTGGCTCAAATATGGATTATGGGAGCTGAAGTAGATTGGAGGGAACTTTATGATAAGTATCCATTCAAAATTTCTTTACCAACCTATCCATTTGCACAAGAACGCTACTGGGCAATACTACCAGAAAATAATGATGTAGTGAGTACAACAATCCATCCACTTATTGACTATAATACGTCTAATATAGAAGGCTTACGTTTTAGTAAAACCTTCACAGGAGATGAGCCTTATTTAAGAGACCATATCATTAAAGGCAGCAAAATATTACCAGGTGTAGTTTATTTGGAAATGATACGTGCAGCTTTAGCGAGTGCATTTGAGAGATCATTAGAATCAGAACTTTGTATCAGAAATATTGTATGGTTAGTGCCAGTACAAGTAAATGAAAGGCATAAGACAATAGATATAGAATTACGCAGTACAAGTCAAGATGAAATAAACTTTACAATCTATAGCAAAGATGGAGATAGCAAAATCATACATTGCAAAGGTAATATTGTAAGCACAAGTAGAAGCCTACAGGGTGAGCAAGAAGAGAGCATAAATATGATGCAAAGTCATTATCAAGACGATAGCATCAAAGGTGAAAAGCTTTATAAGTTCTTTGAAAATAGTGGCATACAATATGGTGAAAGTCATCAAGTAATTCAGGAAGTATATTATGGTAAGGATGGCTTACTTACAAAATTACAAACACAAGATACGGATTTAGCAGGGTATGTTATGATACCAGGTATTTTAGATGGAGCTTTACAAGCCACTATTGGACTTCTAGAAAATAAAAATGTATTAGAAGGCAAAGAAGCATCAAAGTCAGAAAAAGAAGCTGAAATACCATTTGCTATTGGCGAAGTTAAATTATTAAAGGCCTGTAAGGCACAGATGTGGGCAAAGATTGCATTAAAAGATAAGAAAATTAATATTCATCTATATGATGAACAAGATAATTTATGCGTTATATTAAATGATATTTTATTTAGAAGCTATCAAGATAAGCAGCAAGAACATTTAACCAGTGCAAAAATGTTATTTGTTCCAAAGTGGCATGAAAAGGCTATTACTTCAAATAAAGTAACATTTAAAGAGCATATTATTGTTTTATGTGAGGCACCTGATGAAATTATAGCTAAGCTTGAAGAAAATGATTATAAATGCATTAATTTAGTTTCATCTAAGTCTTTAGAAGGTGAAAAATATCAGGACTATGTAAGTGAATTGTTAGATGTGATCAAACAACAAATGAAAGCACTAAAACATAAAGTCTTAATACAATTATTTATTGAGAAAAAAGCTGAGCATGTATTGTTAGAGGGTCTAAGCGGACTTTTAAAGACAGTACATATGGAAAATAATCAGGTATGCACTCAAGTGATTGAATATACGAAAGCATATGATGCACAAAGTATTATAAAAGATGCAAGGGATAATGCAAATGATATAAACTCAGAAGTAATTTGTTATGAGGATCATAAGCGTTTGGTTAAAGAATTAGTAGAAGTACCTGCTCTAGAAAATCAAATGATGTGGGAAGATAAAAAAGTGTATCTCATCACTGGAGGAGTAGGTGGACTAGGATATATTATAGCTAGAGATATTATAAAGCATACAAAGCATTCAAAGATTGTACTTACAGGTCGTTCAGCATTTAATGAAACTATTGGTCAGAAGATAGCAAGTTTAGAAAGTAAGTTTGTAACATATATGCAGGTTGATATAACCCATAAAGAAGCTGTTACAAACATGGTTCAAACTATTTGTAATCAAATGGGAAATATAGATGTGATGATACATTGCGCTGGCATTAATCGCGATAGCCTCATTATCAACAAAGATGTGGAAGAATTACAAAAAGTACTTGCCCCTAAAGTGTTAGGTGTTAGTTATTTAAATGAAGCAACTAAAGATTTAGCACTAGACTATTTTATTTGCTTCTCATCTATGGCAGGTATGACAGGAAATATTGGACAAGTTGATTATGCAGCAGCTAACGGATTTATGGATATGTTTGCAGCTATAGAAATGAGCAAATGTTGCAGGGCGCATGTAAAGGTCATACATTATCTATTAACTGGCCTTATTGGCTTGAGGGTGGCATGAGAGTAGAAGAAAATGTTAAAAAGGCAATTTATGAAAATACAGGACTTGTACCTATGGATACAGAAGTGGGATTAACACTGCTTCATGCAAGTATAAGAAGCCAGTTCACACAAGTTATGCCACTTGAAGGCAATAAAGAGAAGATTGAAGAATATTTGTTTAAGCAATTAGACGATAACCAAGAAGAAGCAGCTATAGAAAGTCAAACGACAGATGTTAATAAAGGCGAATTAGAACGTAAATTAATTGTTAAGTTAAAACAAATATTATCACAGGAAATTAAATTAGATATAGAAAGAATTGATCCGCGTGTACCACTTGAAGTATATGGTATTAATTCGATTATGGTTATTGATTTAACAACTGAACTTGAAAAAATATTTGGCCCATTACCAACGACGTTATTCTTTGAATACCAAACACTTAAAGAATTAGCGCAATATTTAAGTGTAGAATATACTCAAAAGGTTGTTGAATGTTTAGGTATTAAAAACGAAGAGATTAAACCAGTTGCTCAGGTTAAGAAAAATAAGACTCAAGTGATAAATCAAAGCATAAGCCAATCATTTATAAGTGAAGTTAAGCCAAATGAAGAAGTGGATGAGATTGCCATTATAGGTTTAGCAGGTCAATATCCACAAGCTGATAATCTTGAAGAGTTCTGGGATAACTTAACACATGCTAGAGACTGCGTAACAGAAATTCCTACAGATAGATGGGATCACAGCATTTATTATGACTCAGATAAGACAAAGCCTAATAAGACTTATGCTAAGTGGGGCGGATTCTTAAAGGATGTAAAAAGCTTCGATGCATTATTCTTTAATATTTCACCAGGTGAAGCAGAAGTCATGGATCCTCAAGAGCGATTATTCTTACAATGTGTATATCATGCCATAGAAGACTCAGGCTATACAAGGCAAACACTTAGTGAAAACACAGTGTTTGGATTAAATAATGCAGTCGGTGTATTCGTAGGTGTAATGTATGAGGAATATCAATTATATGCAGCACAAGCTCAAGCAAAAGGTCAAATGATTACTGTAAATGGAAGTGCAGCATCTATTGCAAATCGTATCTCATATTTCTGCGGATTTCATGGACCTAGTATAGCAATTGACACAATGTGTTCTTCATCGCTTACAGCAATACACTTAGCTTGCCAAAGCATCAAAGATGGGGAATGTGAAGTTGCAGTTGCAGGTGGTGTGAATCTTTCTGTTCATCCTAATAAGTACTTAATGTTAGGCAAAAATAGATTTATGTCTAGTAAAGGCAGATGTGAAAGCTTTGGAAAAGATGGCGATGGTTACACACCAGGTGAAGGTGTAGGTGCAATTATTTTAAAATCAAAAGCTAAGGCAATATTAGATGGGGACCATATTTATGGAGTTATTAAATCTACTGCCATTAATCATGGGGGCAAAACAAATGGTTATACAGTACCTAATCCACCAGCCCAAGCAAGTGTCATTAAGCATGCGATACATAAAGCCCATATTAATCCTAGAGCAATTAGTTATGTAGAAGCTCATGGAACAGGAACGGCTTTGGGCGATCCAATTGAGATTATGGGATTAAGCAGAGCGTTTAGAGAAGGGTCACAAGATAATCAGTTCTGCTACATTGGTTCAGTTAAATCAAATATTGGACATTGTGAAAGTGCTGGTGGTATGGCAGCAATTACAAAGGTATTATTACAAATGAAGCATGAGCAAATTGTGCCATCTATTCATTCGAAGACACTTAATCCAAATATTAATTTCAAAGAAAGTCCATTTATGGTGCCACAGGAGTTAATCAAATGGCAACGTCCAATTATTAATGAAAATGGTATAGAGACAAGGTATCCTTTGATTTCAGGTATTTCTGCATTTGGTGCAGGTGGTACAAATGTTCATATTATTTTAGAGGAATATATTGAAGATAAAGTAGAAAAACATGTGGAAAATAGCTCACATATGATTCTACTTTCAGCAAGAAACGTAGCACAATTAAAAGAGCAAGTCGAGCAACTTATAAATTGGATTCAAAAAGAGAAACCAAGTCAATCAGATTTAACAAGTATAGCCTATACGCTTCAAGTTGGACGTGAACATATGGAAAAACGTCTTGCATTTGTTGTAAATGATATAGATGAATTAGTACAAGGGTTAAAAGATTATTTACTTGGCAATGGTAACTACTATGTAGGAGAAGTAAAGGGGAATAGTAATATCTTAGATGTTTTTGAGTCTGATGAAGAGTTACAAGGCATAGTCTACAAATGGTTCGAAGAAGGCAAATATGCCAAACTATTAGAATTTTGGGTAAAAGGACTAGCACTTGATTGGAGAACTTTATACAAAGGAGAAATAATCAAACGTATTAGTTTACCAACCTATCCATTTGCAAGAAAGGCATATTGGATACCAGATGCTGAGATAACTGAGGACATACAGCATGTAACCTATGAAAATATAGCTAAGATACATCCACTACTTCATGAAAATATATCAGATTTCTTTGAACAAAAATATAAGGTAATCTTTGATGGCATAGAGACGTTCTTTAGAGATCATATTGTAGGTGGTAACAAAATCTTACCAGCAGTAGTTTATATAGAGATGGTAAGCACTGCATTAATACATGCAATGAGAATTGATAAAAATAATATACCAAATATCGAGTTTAAAGATTTAACATGGCTTAAGGCATTATGTATAGAGGATCAACAAGTAGAAGTATATGTTAGCTTAGAAACACAGGAAAATATGATTAGCTTCAAAGTATATAGTATGGATCAATCTCAAGAAAATATCTATTGTACTGGTAAAGTTAAAGTATGTGATCAATCTTTAGTTTCTAAAGTAGTCATACCAGAATTGCAACAAGCATGTAATCAAGAGGTATTAGATAAAGCACAGATTTATACAGCTTTTGAAAAGATAAATATCAATTATGGTAAGACACAACAAGCTTTAGAAAAATTATATATTGGAGACCAGAAAATTTTAGCCCATATGGTATTACCGAAGGAAATAGAAAGTGAAATGCAAAAATATAGATTGTATCCAGCTATGATGGACGCAGCATTACAAGCAGCTATGGGAATGGAGACTAAGGGAGAAAATGCAACGACTAAATTACCATTTATGATAGAGAAAATTACTGTTATCGATAAATGTAGCTCAGAAATGTATGCATATATTGTGCCACATACGAAAGATAGTGAAGTATTAGATATTAATATTTATGATGCAGCAGGTAATCTATGTATTGAAATTAAAGCTATTTATTATAAGGCAATAAAAACAGGATTAACAAATGATAAGAAACAACTTATGTTTGTACCAACCTGGGAAAAAACAGCTATTAGGGCTATGAAAAATGAATATAGTAAGCAAATTGTCATACTAAGCAATATGTCTCAAGAAAGATATGCAGCTATTGCAAATCAGCTTACAGATAAAACATGTGTATTAATTAATGCCTCTGATGAAGAGGAGCTAGCATATAGCTTAAAGGATGTATTTGAGAATATTAAAAAAGAAATTAATACATCTCGTAAATTGCATATTCAAGTACTTGTAAATAAGGAAAGTACATTAGTAGGTGTAAGTGCATTATTAAAGACAGCTCACTTAGAAAATCCTAATATATATGCACAAGTTATTCAGTTAGATTATGCTCAAAGTGATAATCGTTTAATAGAACTTATTAATGAAAATAGTCAAACTGAAGATGAGGTTATCTTATATAATCAAGATATACGTTATTGTAAGAAATACAAGAAGGTTGAAAATGAAGATAAGTTCATACCATGGGTAAATTCAGGTGTTTATCTTATTACAGGAGGACTTGGAGGACTTGGAAAAATCTTTACTAAAGAGATTATATCTAAGGTATCTGGGGCAACTATTATTTTAACAGGTAGGTCCATATTATCAGATGAGCATATACTAGATGAATTACAAGGAAATGGCACTAAGGTCGTCTATAAATCTACGAATATATGCAATAAAGATGAAGTAGAAAAACTTATAGCATATATACAAGAGAACTATGGCAAGCTAAACGGTATTATTCATTCAGCGGGTATAGTGAGAGATAATTTTATTTATAAGAAAAAAGACGAAGAATTCTTAAATGTTATAGCACCTAAAGTGAAGGGCATCTATTACTTGGATGAAGCAACTAAAGATATGCAAGTAGATTTCTTTGTAACATGTTCATCATTATCAGCAGTCACAGGAAATGTTGGTCAAGCTGATTATGCTGTAGCTAATGCCATCATGGATGAATTTATGAGACGAAGACAAAAGCTTATAGAAACAGATAGAAGATCAGGCTTAAGCAAATCTATTAACTGGCCACTTTGGAAAGAGGGCGGTTTACAAATAGATGAAGAGTTAGAAAAAGCAATGATGAATAGAACAGGTATGTGTGCTTTAGAAACTAGTAGTGGTCTAGAACTTTTCTATGGCGCAATGGCTCAAAATCAGACACAGGTTATTGCCCTTACAGGAAAAGAAGCACAAGTAGAGAAATTATTTGTAGAGAAGAACAAAGAAGCAGAAGTGATAGTAACAGAAGAAGTTAATGATTTACATGAAGATACGCTGAAGTTAATTAAAGATGCATTTAGCAAAGTGCTAAAAATGCCTAGTGAAGAAATTATAGATGATGAACTCCTTGAGCGTTATGGTATTGATTCAATTATGATTATGAAGGTAACAGAGGATCTAGAAAAGAAACTCGGTGCATTACCAAAGACATTACTTTTTGAATATCAGACGATCATAGGCATTACAGATTACTTGGTAGAAAATATGAGGGATGCTTTAGCTAAACTCTTTAATAAACAAGAAACAGTAAAGCAGGTCGCTCGGGAGATTAAAAAGGATGAAGTAAAGCCTGTAGAAAGTTATAAGATGCCATTAACATTTAAGAATAAAATGACAATGACAAAGAAAGTTTTAAGTACAAATGATGAGATTGCTATTATTGGTATATCAGGGGCATTTGCAAAATCTGAAAATCTGAAAGCACTATGGCAAAACTTAGAGCAAGGAAAAGATTGTATAAGTGAAGTGCCTAAATCACGTTGGGATCATAGTAAATATTTTAATCCAGATAAAAATAACTATGGCACAGTTTATACAAAGTGGGGCGGATTTATGGAGCGTATAGATTGCTTCGATCCTTTATTCTTTAATATTTCACCACGTGATGCGGTGATTATGGATCCACAAGAACGCTTGTTTATGGAAACAGCTTATGCTGCTATGGAGGATGCAGGATATACAAGACAAAGCCTAGGATATAATCCAGGGGGAGAAGTACGTAGAAAAGTTGGTGTATTTGTAGGTGCTATGAATGAAGAATATCAATTACATGCAGCACAACAGCAACTCTTAGGCAATCCAGTAGTAGCGTCTGGTAACTTAGCATCTATTGCAAACCGCATATCATATTTTTGTGATTTCCATGGACCAAGTGTGACATTAGATACAATGTGTTCATCTTCATTAGTTGCAGTACAAATGGCTTGCCAATCTATCAATGAGGGTGATTGTGAAGTCGCTTTAGCTGGTGGCGTAAATGTGATTAGTCATCCTAATAAATATCTCACAATGAGTCAATCAAGATTCGCTTCTACTAATGGGAGATGTATGGCATTTGGTAAAGGTGGAGATGGATATGTAGCCGGTGAGGGTGTAGGTGCAATAATTCTGAAGTCAAAAAATAAAGCCATAGAAGATGGGGATCATATTTATGGTGTGATTAAAGGCATAGCAGTAAATCATGGTGGTAAAACCAATGGCTATACAGTACCAAACCCAGTAGCACAAAGAGATGTTATTACTACAGCACTTGAAAAAGCTCAGATAGATGCCAAGACAATTAGTTATATAGAAGCTCATGGCACAGGAACATCATTAGGAGATCCTATTGAAATTAATGCATTAGATACAGTGTTTAAAAAGCACACAGATAAAAGGAAATATTGTGCAATAGGTTCTATTAAATCTAATGTGGGACATTGTGAAAGTGCATCAGGTATGGCTTCTGTGGCTAAAGTATTACTTCAAATGAAGTATAAGAAAATTGTGCCATCTTTACATTCATCTGTACTTAACCCTAATATTAATTTTGAAGATAGTATATTCTTCGTACCTCAAAAAGTAATGAATTGGGATAAGCTTCAAATAGAAGAAGAGGGACAGATGGTAACATATCCAAGAAGAGCTGGCATTTCAGCATTTGGTGCAGGTGGTACAAATGTACATATGATTATTGAAGAATATAGTGACAATCAAAATGTAGCACAAGATTTAGATAAGCCAGTTATTATTGTTTTATCTGCCAAAAATGAAGAACGATTAGAAAAAGTGGTTAAGCAGTTATTAGAAGCTTTAAATAATGAGGAAGTATGGGGCAATTTAAGTGATATTGCGTATACATTGCAGGTGGGTAGAGAAGCTATGGAAGAAAGAATAGCTTTTGTAGTTTCTTCAATAGAGGAGTTAAAAGAGCAATTGGTACATTATCCTAATAATGATGTATATAGGGGGGTGGTTTATAACTTAATGGCACATGCGAAACCTAATAATAAGGATATAGAAGAGGTTAAAGAATGGGTAAAAATAGGGGCATATGATAAGATTTGTGAATCATGGATAAAAGGAAAACTAGTAAATTGGCAGCTATTATATGTAGAAGGTCATATGCCAAAACGTGTAAGTTTACCAACCTATCCATTTGAAAAACAAGCCTATTGGATAGCGTTAAAAAATAAACCAGTTCAGCTAGTAGGTACAGCCAAAATAGCAAGTTTAGTACACGAAAATACATCTAATTTCTATGAGCAGAAATTCATTTCTAGATTTTCAGGTGAGGAAGCATTTTTAAGAGATCACCGTATAGGTGAAAGAAAGGTATTACCAGGTACAGCAATATTAGAAATGGTAAGACAAGCTGCACAGATTAGTGAGGGTAGACCTGTAGAATGTATAAAGGATGTCATCTGGTTAAATCAAATAGAAATTAGTAGTAGTCATCCAGTAGAAGTTGTGACGAAATTAATGCCTGTTAACAATAGTGTGGATTTTGAAGTAAGTAGTATAAGTGCATCAAATCCAGAGGATATAAAGGTGTGCTCAAAAGGAAGTATCAAATACAGGGATACAGATGAGCCAGCAGAGTTAATAGATATAGAAGCGATTCGTAAATCATGCAATAGTAACGTAGTAGATGGTACGATATGCTACACAGGAATGGAGCAAAATGGACTTATAAATGGTGAGAGTTTTAGGGTTATCAAAGAGATTCAATATAACGAAGGAGAAGCTATTGCAAATTTAAGTATACCTAGTGGCGCAGTAAGAGAGGACTTTATATTAGACCCTAGCTTATTAAATGGTGCTTTTCAAGCAGTTGTTACTTTAATGAATCATGTAGATGAGCAAGTCGTATTTTTACCATTTGTATTATCAAATCTTAAGATATATTCAGCTATTACAGATGAGTGTGTAGTTTATATTTCAAGTAAGAAGTATAACGACATTAGTAATCATTCTATTTATAAGTTTGATATGATCATTGCAAATCATAAGGGGGAAATCCTTGGCAAGTTAAAAGAATTCACTTTAAAAGCCTTTGAAATAAAGCCAAAAGAAAATGTAGTAACCAAATACTACATCCCTAGATGGCATGAACAAATACAGGATAAATATTTAGGCAGTGAAAAGGTAGCTGGTAATGAAGCCATCATTATATTCGATAGTAATAAGCAGCTTTATAAAAATGTAAAAGAAGTGATTCAAGAAAAAGGTGAAAATAAAAGAGTTATATTAGTTTTACCGGGTAAAGCATATTGCGTAGAATCTGAGCATGTTTTCAGGATGAATATGCATGATAGAGAAGATTACAAGCAATTTATAGAGCAGTTAAAAGAATGGCAGATTACATCACTTAAAATAATTTTTTATAAAGATACGGATATAAACAATACAGATATAAATGATCGAATAGAAGAAGGCATTTATGCATTATTTGATTTAAGCCAAGAGCTAATGTTAGAGAAAGTAAGAAGTAAAGTTAATTTGATTTTTGCATTTACTAATCAGAAAGATGAGATTATTCCAGAGTATAGTGCGATAAGTGGATTTGCGAGAATTATTCATATGGAAAATCCAGAGTTTAGTTATAAGACTGTAGAGCTTTATAAACCAGAATATAATGAGGATGCTTACAATAAGGCTTATGAAGCAGAAGTATTATTGAATGAATTCAATCAAGATGAAAATGTGGTTGAAGTACGCTATGAAGGACAAAAACGATTAATAAGAGAATTATATGAGCTATAAGAATAGTTGGATAAGTGCTGGGGGGATAATATGAGACAGGAAGATAAGGAAAAACAACTAATTAAATCAAATGGAACCTATTTAATAACAGGTGGATTAGGAGAGTTAGGTTTAATTTTTGCAAAGTATTTCTTAGAACAAGGTCCAGTTAATTTGATTTTAAATGGACATAGTGAGTTAGATGATAAGAGACGATTAAAGCTGGAAGAATTAAATCAAATGGGGGGCAATGTAGTTTATATAAAAGCAGATATTACACAAAGAAAAGAAGCTGCATTACTTGTTGAAAAGGCCCGAGAAAGGTTTGAAACAATAAATGGAGTAATACATTCAGCAGGCATTATTCGAGATGCTTTTATATTAAAAAAGAAAAGAGCAGAAGTAGAAGATGTTTTGGGCAGTAAAGTATATGGCACAAATACTTAGATGAGGCAGTAGGGGATGAAAAGTTAGATTTCTTTGTAATGTTTTCATCTGTTGCAGGTGTACTTGGCAATGTGGGACAAAGTGATTATGGGTATGCTAATAGCTATATGGACTACTTTGCCAAATGGCGAAATAAGCAGTGTGAGCTAGGTAAAAGATGGGGAAAGACTGTATCTATTAATTGGCCATTATGGAAAGATGGAAAAATGAATGTAGATGAAAGAAAGCTTAAGTTTATTCAGGAAAAGATAGGGATGTTGCCTCTTGAAAAAGAGGCAGGCATCGCTGCCTTTGAGAAAAGCTTGCAGGTAGGCGAGTCTCAATTTCTTGTTATAAGTGGGGATGGGGAGAAAATCAGTAGTGAATTAGCTCAAAATCCTGAAAATCAACAAGAAATAGGGGAAACACCAGTAGAGAGAGAAGAAGTATCAGCAGAAATAGAGGGTCATCAAGAGTTAACACATAGTGTTCAAAAGAAATTAATAGCCTATGTTGAAGATTATTTAAAAGAGATTATAGGTTGTGAAACACAAATACCAAAAGATAAGATTAGAGTACAAGAATCCTTTGGTAATTATGGTATTGAATCAGTTATGATTATGGATTTAACAAAAAAGATGGAAGATAAATTTGGTCCATTATCTAAAACCCTATTTTTTGAATATGATACCATAAAGGATTTAACCAATTACTTAATTAAAAATAAAAAGAATGAGCTTCTAAAATTAATTGGTGAAACGGTGTCAAGTAAACCAGTGGAACATAAAGAAAAGGTAAAACAACCAGCTTCAACTATAAAGAAAAGTATGCAGATACAGGAAAAAAGTTATCATGAGATGAATTATAACTTAAATAAAAATACAAATAAAAATCTAAATAAAAGTGAAGATATTGCTATCATAGGTATGGCAGGACGATATCCTATGGCAAATGACCTTGATGAATTTTGGGAAAATCTTAAACAAGGTAAGGACTGTATAACAACAGTTCCAGAGCATAGATGGGATCATAGTCAGTATTTTGATAAAGAAAAAGGCAAACCAGGAAAAACATATTCTAAATGGGGTGGATTTATTGATGATATTGAAATGTTTGATGCATTATTTTTCAATATTCCACCTATTGAAGCAGAATTTCTAGATCCTCAAGAAAGATTATTCTTAGAAACAACTTGGCAAGCAATAGAAGATGCAGGATATACAAGAGAGACATTAAAAGGCAAACAAGTCGGTGTATTTGTTGGGGCCATGTATGGTTTGTATCAGTTATTAGAAAGTACAGAGTATGGCGGCATCATACCAGGAAGGTCTTCTTTTGCTTCTATAGCCAATAGAGTGTCCTATTATTTTGACTTTCATGGTCCAAGTATCTCACTAGATACAATGTGCTCATCATCACTTATAACCATACATTTAGGATGTGATAGCATTCGAAAAGGTGAGTCAGATGTAGTCGTTGTAGGTGGTGTCAATTTATCACTTCATCCTAAAAAGTATATACAGTTAAGTCAAGGGAACTTCTTATCAACAGATGGTAGATGTAGAAGCTTTGGAGAAGGTGGAGATGGTTATGTACCTGGAGAAGGGTGGGTACGTTAGTTTTAAAATCTCTTAGTCAGGCAATTAAAGATAACGATCATATATATGGAGTTATTAAAGGAACAGCGGTTAATGCAGGTGGAAGAACAAATGGTTATACAGTGCCAAATCCAAATGCACAATATGAGGTTATATCAAAAACACTTAAGGAAACTAATATTAATCCACGAACGATAAGTTACATAGAAGCCCATGGTACAGGCACAGCTTTAGGGGATCCTATTGAGATTAAAGGTTTAACTAAAGCCTATGAAGAATTTGGAGATGAACATCAATACTGTTCTATTGGATCAGTAAAGTCTAATATTGGTCATTTGGAATCAGCAGCTGGCGTGGCGGCAGTAACGAAAGTATTACTTCAGTTACAACATAAACAATTAGTGCCATCTATTCATTCTAGTGTACTTAATCCATTTATTGATTTTAAAAACACACCATTTTATGTGCAACATAAGCTAGAAGCTTGGAAGCAGCCTTGTGTAAAAGGTGATAATGAGCAAATCCTATATCCAAGAAGAGCGGGTATTAGTGCATTTGGTGCTGGTGGTGCTAATGCGCACCTTATTATTGAAGAATATGAGGAAATGCAAAGTAATGTAGAAACAACAAATAAAGAAAAATTAATCTTTGTTTTATCAGCTAAAAACAAAGAAAGATTGAAAGCATATGCCAATAAACTAAATGTCTTTATTAAGAAACATATGTGCATCGCAGATGGCGTAAGTGATAAAGATAATGTCTATTTAGAACAAATAGAAGAAGCAATCAAAGCCGTTATTAGTCAATTAACAGGTATCGAAAGAAGTGAAATACAAATAGAAGATATCTAGGAGAATATGGTATAGATAATTTGAAATTTGTACAAATGAAAGAGATTTTACAAAAAGAGTTGAGTCTTGAAGAGAGTAGCTTCATGAATAAGACTCATAATGATATGACAATTAAAGAACTTATAACATATATTGCCACATTAAAACAAGACATATCTTTACAAAAAGAAGGATTACAGTTAGAGGAACATACAGATATATGTATAAGAGATATGGCTTACACACTTCAAGTGGGAAGAGAAGAGATGGACGAAAGGGTAGCCATCGTAGCAGATAATCTAGAAGAGTTACAACAAGGATTAGAAGCATATTCACAAGGAAAAGAAGACGTAGCTCATATTAAATATGGCAATATCAAAGAGTATAGAGAAAAGTTTGAGGAATTGTTAAGTGATGATTTAGTTCAAGAATATGTGAAGAAGTTAATGTGTTCAGGAGAACTCATAAAAATTGCACAGCTATGGGTAATGGGAGCACAAATCGACTGGACATGCTTCTATATGAATGAGAATAGAAGAAAGATTTCTTTACCAACTTATCCATTTGAAAAAACATGTTACTGGATTACACCTATAGGAGAAGATAATAGACTTATATCTCAAGCTAAAAGTAAAGTTGTAAGCATTAAAAAGGTAAAACAAGAAAAACAGAGCGAGCCAGAAGTTAATCTAGAAGCTGAATTTACTGATGAAAATACAATAATGGCATATTTAAAAGATATATTTGCAAAGGTATTAAAAATTCCTGTGAATATGATATCAGAAGATGAGAATTTTGAGAGTTATGGTATAGATTCTATCTATATTACACGACTAAATGCACAATTAGAAAAACAATTTGGAGAATTACCAAGTACATTATTCTTTACATATAAGAATTTAAGAGGTTTAAGTAAATATTTTATAAAAAAATAAAAAAAATAAAAAAATATTAAAAAATAAAGAAAATTATAGTAAAATAATTACAGGTAATAACAAATCAAATGATATTGCTATAATTGGTATAGCAGGCTGTTTCCCAGAAGCAGAAGATTTACAACAATTTGCAGAGAATTTACAACAAGGAAAAGACTGTATTACAGAAATTCCAAAGGAACGTTGGGATTATCGAAATTATCCACAAGTTAAGTGCAAATGGGGAGGATTCATTCAAGATGTAGATAAATTTGATCCTCAATTCTTTGGAATAAGTCCTAATGCTGCAAGGTTTATGGATCCTCAAGAAAGATTATTCCTTGAATCTGTATGGCAGTGTATAGAGGATGCAGGATATACACCAGACCAGTTAAGTCATAATAAATTAGGAGATAATCGCAGTGATGTGGGTGTATATGCTGGTGTAAGCTTTAATACATATTCACTCTTAGGTGCAAGAGATTTTGAGCAAGATTCTGATGTACCAATTAATTCACAGAGCTATTCAGTAGCAAATAGAATTTCATATCTTTTAAATTTAAGTGGTCCAAGTTTATCTGTAGATACAGCATGTTCCTCTTCCCTATATGCCATACATTTAGCTTGCCAAGGCATTATAAATGGCGAATGTGAAATGGCTATTGCTGGTGGTGTGAACCTCACATTACATCCAAGTAAATATGTGATGCTTAGCAATGGAAAGTTTTTGGCAGAGGATGGACATTGTAGAAGCTTTGGAGAAGGAGGAAGTGGATATGTGCCAGGAGAAGGTGTGGGCGCAATATTATTAAAATCCTTATCACAAGCAGAAAAAGATAAAGATCATATATATGCAGTTATAAAGGCTACAGCTATTAATCATGGTGGCAGAACACATGGTTATTCAGTTCCAAATCCAGTTGCACAAACTGAAGTAATAGAAAAAGCTTTAAATAAAGCAAATATAGATCCACGTACTATTACCTATGTAGAAGCTCATGGAACAGGAACAGAATTAGGCGATCCAATAGAAATAACTGCATTAACTGAAGCATTTAATAAATATACCTCAGATAAACAATATTGTGCCATTGGCTCAGTAAAATCTAATATTGGTCATTTGGAAGCAGCAGCAGGTGTTTCTCAAGTTATAAAAGTATTATTACAAATGAAATATAAGAGATTATTTCCAAGCTTGCTGAATGCAGATCAAGTAAATCACAATATTGATTTTAGAGGCACTCCATTTTATGTACAAATAAAGGATGAAATATGGAGAAGCGAAGGCTTAAGAAGAGCAGGTATTAGTTCTTTTGGTGTAGGTGGCGTTAATGTACATATGATTTTAGAAGAGTACTCAAAGCAGCCTGAAGAAGAGGAAAAAACTCATAATACAGAAGTGGTATTTCCAATATCTTCAAGAAGCCAAGAAGGCGTAAGAGAATATGTAAAACTATTTAAGGCATATCTAGAAAATAACATAAATGCGTTTAAGTCATCTAAAATAAATAGATTACCTAGAATGGAAGATATAGCCTTTACACTGTTTAATGGAAGAATTAGATTACCATATCGTATAGCCTTTGTTGCCAAAAACTATGAGGAACTTCTTGCATTGATGGATAGTTATTTAAAAGGTATATCACAGCCAAAAATCTTTGAAGGCAAAGTAAGAGATAAGTATAGTAAGTGCATGGCAGAAGGTCTTGGAGAGAAACCATTCGAGCTAGCTACTATGTGGATTCAATATGAAAAAATACCAGATGATATTTATAAGGAATATGCATCTATAAAGGTAGCATTGCCAACATATCCTTTTGAAAAAGAGGCATATTGGTGCTATAAGAGGAATGAAATCAAAGAACAAACGCCTATTATAGCAGCAACTATTAAAGAGAATCGTATAGTAGAACAAGTAGAAGAAAATAAAAATACGAATCAGCTATTAGATATAGAGTTCTTAACAGAGCTAACTAATGAATTAGAGAGCAATCGTTTAGAGCTTATGATGAAATATATACAAAATATTTTTGCACAGTTATTAGGTTTTTCGGAAGGTAAAATGCCAGATGTGGAACAAGGATATTTTGAGATGGGACTTGAATCAATTGAAACCAAGCAGGCTTATATCAAAATGCAGGATGCATTAGGCGTAGAGTTAAGTGAACAAGTGTTCTTTAACTATCCTAATATTTATGAGACATCACAGTATATATTATCCCTTATAGATTTTGATGAACTAGAAGAAAAATTAGAATCTGGTGAGCTAGATCAAGAATTAGAATCTAATCAGGCAGAAGAAATAAAAGAGATAGACAAGCAAATTGTAAACACTAATATGGCAGATATAATGAAAGAAGTGGTCATTTCAGAAGAAATACAAAATATTAGCGATGATGAGGTTATAAGACAACTAAAAGAGTTATTAGATGAAAGCGGCATAGCATAGGCTGAATTTATAAAGAATATGTGTACATAGAGAAGATAGGGGCAAATAATGAAGAAAATTTTTATGTTTGCAGGACAGGGATGTCAATTTTTTGGAATGGGCAGATATTTATAAGCATAATGAAATCTTTAAGAAAAATATGAACCAAGTAGATTATGAAGCCATTAATTTAATAGGATATTCGGTAAAAGATATTATATATGATGCATCAAAGACTTTAAGCGAGCCTTTTGATTCACTAGTAGAAACTAGTATAGGAATCTTTATGTTTGAATATGCTGCAGCACAAATGCTTATAGAAGCAAATGTGCTGCCAGATATTGTCCTAGGAAGTAGCATGGGAGAAATAGTAAGCTTAGTAATTGCTGGCGTCTTAGATATGAAAGAGGCAGTGAAACTATTAATAGTACAGGCACAGAGAATTAGTGGCTATGCACCTAGAGGAAGTATGATTTGTATCTTTGCAAATGAAGCAATCTATAAATCAAGGAAAGATTTGTTTGCTCAATGTGAATTAGTAACAGTGAGCCATGATCTAAGTTTTGTAGTAGCTGCTAATCAGGCGTATAGCAAAGAACTAATTAATAAG
>NZ_BBCG01000019.1 GCF_001311925.1 Cellulosilyticum ruminicola JCM 14822 | reverse complement strand
CGATTATCCAAAATAATGGTGAAGATATTGACTCACATAAGCGTCAGCTTTTACATTGGAATTTTATGATTACTAACATCAGCAAAGAAATCCTTAATACATTTATTATTACAGAGCTTTATCGTATAAGATGGCAAATAGAACTTCTTTTTAAGGTTGTAAAAAATACCTTTTCCCTAGATAAAATGCATGTAGGTAAAACTAAATATGTAGAAGCAATTCTTTATAAAAATCAGGGGAGAGGCGTAAGTATGCAAAGATTTTATGCATTACTGCTTGTAGACTTATCTCAATTCTATACACTAAAAAGAATCACACTACATACTTACGAGACGTTTTCTAACTTAATTCAGAGGATAGGAAGGTTGGCTTTACATGAAAAACGTTTAAGACAAACCACCTATTCTAAAATAGAATGTTATTTAGAATAACTTATTGTTGCTGGAAAAACTTAGTCTTAAGTTAACGACTATGATATAAGAGTAATAGAAACTCATTGAATAAGAGCTTTATAGATATTTAATAATATAGAATAGAGGGATGAAATGGGAAGAACATTAGATATTGATATGTACACAGATGGTTTTTCATTTGACAAGATTGATTGTATAAATGGACCTATTTCAGCAAGTGCAGGGTATTATGAACGTAATTATTATTTTTATTATAGCTTTTTATATGGGATTTGCATTCAAGCATTAAGAGAACAAGAAGTAAAATTAGAAAAGTATACAACATTTATCTTACAAGAGATGGGATTAAGTCTGGCAAAAATTGACGAGATAGATAAAACGACTGATGAAGTGATGGAAGATATTAAGCAGCTCATTATACAGGGAAATCCAGTAATATTAGTAGTTAAGTATAATGCTTTATTTTACAATATGTATTATAAGGACTATGAACATGCAGTTGATCATGCAATTATTGTTAATGAATATATCGATAAAAATAATACATTTGGAATTAGAGAGACTACATTACTACAAGATATTGTAAAAGTAGATGGGAATTCTAATGTGTATTTTCCATTAAGAATTACAGAGCAGTTATTAAAAGAAATATGGGATTTATCAAATGCACAATTTAATCAAGAAGAATCTCAATACTATCTACAGCTATATTATGTGAAACAGAATAAATCTGTAGAAGTAGATCGCGGCGATATGATCAGTAAAGCCTGTGAAATATTTAAGAATTGGCATAATACTTTATTAGATATGATTGATAAAATAAATGAAATGGAAATTTCTGTTGAGGATTTAAAGTATTATAAAATGAAATATTGTGGAAGCTTAAAGGTGATTTATAACTTTTTATATCAATATTATGAAGAAAGAAAAATAGGATGTGAAGACTTAGCAGCGTTAGAAAAAAGACATCTACGTGAAAGAGATGCGATAACAAGTAAGTTGTATGTAGATAGACTTAAGAAAAAGATATTATCTGAAGATAAAAAAGAAAAGTTGAAGAAGGAAATTATAGAAATAGATCAAGAATTGATTGATTTAATGAATTTGCTTAATGTGGGAACAAAAGAAAAGTGTCAAAGTGATGAATATTATATAGATATTCAAAAGTATAATAATAATATAGCATTTGCCAGTGAGCTTTCAGATACAAGTGTGGCAGATATTACAGGTGAGGGCACACATTTTATATTTGAAGATGTAAAAATAAATGAAGTATGGCGTAAAGGACATTTTGCATTTTATTATCAATATCAAGAGGGAGCAAATGATAACATAGCTTGTTGTGGACAACGCATTTTGATTGATGATATTAAAGCTTCTAAGCTATTAATACTTGGTTGTGCTGAATATGGAAGCTATGAAGTGGACTTAAAAGTTCATTATAAAGATGGGGAGTATTACATTGTAAAGGCAAAGGTTTCAGACTTTTATCAGGCACCAATATATAAGGAAAAGCTATTTTGGTCTGGAAAGGCAGCACATAGAATGAATAACATTACAAGGTTACATGCATTTAATTCACGTCTTTTTGCATATCGTTATGATATTCCTTCTAAAGAGGTGAATTACATTGAATTGCCGGAGTGTAAAAATGTACATATTTTTGCAATAACCTTAGTTAACGAAAGTCTATAAATCTGGAGTACTTGAAAGGGCATTGGGCCATATAAAAAGACTATATTTTGAATGTAGCAAAACTACTTTAAAAATATAGTCTTTTTATGTGAGCCTTTGAGGTTAAGCTCATTGAGTTTGAGGTTAAACGATTTGATTAGTAAATAATTATATAAAGTGTTGAATTACAATTGATATTTTATAATATTTTAAGAAAAAATGCTAGAGATTTTTGAAATATTTAAAAATATTACAAAAATAATAAAAATAAATGAAAAATGTATTGGAAACGGTTTCAAAATTGGTATAATAAAAGATAGAATGGACAGCTACTTATTAATTGAGGAGGAAGTTTATGAATAACGTAGGTAAACTTAAAGAATATAAGGTAGTAGGAAATGAAATTAAATTAAGCTATGAGAAGGGACAATCAAGTATATTTGTGGTTGCACCAGATATTATTCGATTTTTTACACCGCTTTTTAAGGTAAATGATCTCTCAAAGGCGGTAGAAGATAAAGTAGCTTATAAAACTTGTGAATTTAAAGTGGAGGCTATAGAGGAAGGCATTGAAATTAGTACAACTCATTTAAAGGTAAAGGTCTTTGAAGATTTTAAAGTCAATATATACAATGCAGAAGGGCAGCTGATTTGCAGCGATTATACAGGTGAAGAAAAGGGTTTTATAAGAAGAACTGTGGATTATAAATTAGCTGAAGCTGAAGGCCATGAAGTAGGAGCGGCTCAGAATATAAAGTATGTGTTAAGAAACAAATGTTACCTAATACATATTTCTATGGAGTAGGTGAGCATACGGGGCACTTAAATAAAAAGGCAACGCATTTAGTGAACTGGAATACAGATAATCCGAATCCACATAATGAAACAATGGACAGACTTTATAAATCTATTCCATTTTTAATTACAATGACAGATGGTGAGGCTTATGGTATTTTCTTTGATAATCATTTTGAAACCCATTTTGATTTAGGTAAAGATAATGTCAACTATTACTATTTTGCAGCAGTAGATGGAAATTTAGATTATTACTTCATTGCAGGACCACAGGTGAAGAAGGTTATTGAAGGCTACACAAGTTTAACAGGTAGAATGCCCCTGCCAGCCTTATGGACATTAGGGTATCAACAATGCCGTTGGTCTTATGAAGATGAAGAGCGTTTAATGGAAGTGGCAAATACCTTTAGAGAAAAAGATATTCCTTGTGATACGTTATATTTAGATATTGATTATATGAGAGGTTACCGCGTATTTACTTGGGATAATGAACGTTTTCCAGATCCTGAGGCAATGATTAAGAAATTAAATGGTATGGGATTTAAA
Organism: Cellulosilyticum ruminicola JCM 14822; assembly: GCF_001311925.1. Lineage (GTDB taxonomy): Bacteria > Bacillota > Clostridia > Lachnospirales > Cellulosilyticaceae > Cellulosilyticum > Cellulosilyticum ruminicola. Next base: position 65,436 of record NZ_BBCG01000019.1, on the reverse strand, counting down.
GTCGTAACAATTATTGATCCAGGTGTGAAAGCGGACGAAGATTATGATATATATAAAGAAGGCATTGAAAAAGGATATTTCGCAACTAGAGAAGGCCAGGTATATCATAATGAAGTTTGGCCTGGTGATGCTGTATATCCAGACTTTTTAAATAGTAAAACACGTCATTGGTGGAGTGATTTACAAAAACGTATGGTAGATACTGGGGTAAGTGGCATTTGGAATGATATGAATGAACCAGCAAGTTTTAAAGGCCCATTACCTGATGATGTCTTATTTAATGAAGATGGCCATATGGCTGATCACAGAGAAACACACAATCTTTATGGACATTTAATGGCGAAGGCAACTTATGAAGGGCTTCGTAAACATACAACGAAAAGACCATTTATTGTAACGAGAGCTTGTTATGCTGGTTCTCAAAAGTATAGCACCATATGGACAGGGGATAATCAAAGTACTTGGGAACATTTACGCATGAGTTTACCAATGCTTATGAACTTAGGTTTAAGTGGGATGACATTTTGCGGCACAGATGTAGGTGGCTTTGGCTTTGATTGTAGTAGTGAGTTATTAAGCCGTTGGGTACAAGTAGGTGCATTTACACCACTTTTTAGAAATCATTCATGTATGGGTACGAGAGATCAAGAACCTTGGACTTTTGATACACAAACAAAGGATATTAATCGTAAATATATTAAACTACGTTATAAATTACTCCCTTATATTTATGATATGATGCGTGAAGCAAGTCAAACAGGGCCCCGCTTATTAGACCGCTTTTATTTAATTATCAAAATGATGGCAATACATATGAGATTAATGATGAGTTTTTATGTGGTGAAAATTTACTTGTAGCACCAGTTGTGACACAAGGTAGCAAGGCACGTATGGTTTATTTACCTAACGGCAATGAGTGGATTGATTATTGGACAGGAGAAGTTTATGAGGGGGGACAATATATAGTTAAGGAGGCACCTCTAGATATTTGTCCGATGTATGTTAAAGAGAATAGTGTAATTCCTACAACGACAGTACAAAATTATATTGGAGAAGATGGAAAACAAGAAAAAGTCTTGGAAGTTATATAGGCAGTAAAGAAGGTATGACAAGTTATTTCCATTATGAAGATGATGGCGAAGGATTTGATTATGAAAATGGCAAATATAATTTATATGAAATCGTAATAAGAAATGATGAAAAGCAGATTGAAGTACAAATCAACAAGGTACATGAAGGTATGATTGATCAAGTAAGTAAGCCTCAGGTGAAATGTTATGGGAATAAGCATAATAAAAAAGTTGTAATTTTATAAAATAAGATTTTTGGGAAACAAGAAACTTTTAGAAAGACGTAATGATTCTCTTACTAAGGCTGAGCAGACTTTAATTGAAAGAATCCTGCAACTATCATTTGAATTAAAAGAATCTTATTGGTTTAAAGAAGCTCTAATTGAATGGTACGATTATAGCAATAAAAAATGCCATAAGTTTATTAGAAAAATGGATTGAGAATGGTGAAACCTTAGGCATTCCTGAAATAACTAAAGCCTTAAAAACTTTCAAGAATTGGAAATCTGAAATTGCCAACTATCATCAATGCCATTTTAAAAATGCTGCTGTTGAAGGTAAAAATAATAAAATCAAAGCACTTCAACGTAGAAGTTATTTCTTAAGAAATAGACAGAGTTATGAGTAGCGTATTTATCTAGAATGTAATAGTGAGTTTTTACTTAATAATTAGGCTGTCAAGCACACATTTTGGTGATGAGCCAAATTTTAATATTATTTTTTAGCAATATGGTAAAGACTTTAGGAGAAATAGTTGTAGGGGGCTGGAAGGATTACCAGTAGTAGCAATCTTTTTAAGGGGAGTAGAATGTGCTATAATACTGGTATTTACAAGGGTAGAAAGGAGCTAAATATGAGTAAATTTACCCATCTCCATGTCCATACAGAATATAGTCTTTTGGATGGGTCTGCTAAGATTAAAGACCTATTAGACCGTACGAAAGAATTGGGCATGGACAGCATTGCAATTACAGATCATGGCGCCATGTTTGGTGTAATTGATTTTTATAAAGCAGCAAAAGAAAAAGGGGTTAAACCCATTGTAGGATGTGAGGTGTATGTAGCTGCACGTACACGCTTTGATAAAGAACCAATCGATGCAAAATCCTATCACTTAGTATTATTGGCTGAAAATAATGAAGGTTATCAAAACCTCATTAAAATGGTATCCTTAGCGTACACAGAAGGCTTTTATAGAAGACCACGTATTGACCTTGATTTATTACGTGACAATCATAAAGGACTTATTGCATTAGGTGCCTGTCTCGCTGGGCCAGTCAGCCGTAAACTTTTAAATGATGAATATGATGCAGCCAGAGAAATGCGTTGACACTAGAAAAAATCATGGGAAAAGGGAATTTCTTCTTAGAAATTCAAGACCATGGTATGAAGGAGCAGCAAAAAGTTAATCAACTGACCTTAAGACTTGCAGATGAATTAGACATTCCATTAGTTGCAACCAATGACGTTCACTATATCAAAGATGAAGATGCCAATCCTCACGAAGTTTTACTTTGTATTCAAACAGGTAAAACCATGGAAGATGAAGATCGCATGAGATATGAAGGCGGACAATTTTATCTTAAGAGCCCAGAAGAAATGGAAGCGATCTTCCCATATGCCCAGGAGGCACTGGAAAATACACAAAAGATTGCAGAGCGTTGTAATGTAACCTTTACATTCCACGAACTGAAATTACCTAAGTTTGATGTACCAGATGGCAAAACAGCAGAGGAATATTTAAGAGAGCTTTGTTACAAAGGGCTGCATAAACGTTATCATCCAGTGACAAAAGAATTAGAAGAACGTTTGGAATATGAGCTTGGTATCATTATTCAAATGGGATTCGTAGATTACTTCTTAATCACAGGAGATTTCATTCGTTATGCCAAAAATCAAGGCATCCCAGTAGGGCCAGGACGAGGTTCTGCGGCAGGAAGTATCGTAGCTTATACACTTGAAATTACAAATATTGACCCTATCAAGTATCAGCTACTTTTCGAGCGCTTCTTAAATCCGGAACGTGTCAGCATGCCTGATATAGATATAGATTTTTGCTATGAAAGACGTCAAGAAGTTATTGATTACGTTATCCGCAAATATGGTGCGGATCGTGTATCACAAATTATTACATTTGGAACATTAGCAGCTAAGGCGGCTATTCGTGACGTAGGGCGTGCGATTAATATGCCTTATGCAGATGTTGATAAAGTTGCTAAGATGATTCCAAATGAACTTAAAATTACAATTAAAAAAGCACTTGAAATGAATGCAGACTTACGTAAGCTTTATGAAAGTGATGAACAGGTGAAGTATTTAATTGATACTTCTATGAAGCTTGAAGGGCTTCCAAGACACTCTTCAATGCACGCAGCAGGGGTAGTTATTTCTAATAGACCTGTTATGGAATATGTACCACTTAGTGCCAGTGAAGGTGCTGTAACGACTCAGTATACAATGACTACATTAGAGGAGTTAGGCCTACTCAAAATGGACTTCTTAGGGCTAAGAACACTTACAGTTATTGCAAATGCTGTGAAATTAGTTGAGAAAAATCATGGCATTAAAATCGATATTGATCATATTGATGATGCTGACCCTAAAGTATATGAACTGATTGCATCAGGAAATACAGAGGGAATTTTTCAGCTTGAAAGTGCTGGAATGAAAAACTTCATGAAAGAACTTAAACCAAGTTGTCTCGAAGATATTATTGCAGGGGTATCATTATACCGCCCAGGGCCTATGGACTTCATCCCAAAATATATTGCAGGTAAAGAAGATAGACACAACATCACATATACACATGAGTCTTTAAAACCAATTTTGGAAAATACGTACGGGTGTATAGTTTATCAGGAACAGGTAATGCAAATCGTTCGAGACCTTGCGGGATATAGCTTAGGACGAAGTGATATCTTACGTCGTGCCATGGGTAAAAAGAAAATTGATGTTATGAATAAAGAACGTGAAATATTCTTACATGGTGATGGGAATACTGTACCTGGATGTGTGGAAAATGGAATTCCAGAAGCTATAGCCAATCAAATATTTGATGAGATGGTAGACTTTGCAAAATATGCATTAAGAAATGAGTGCCTTTAGTCAGAAATGGCTATCGAAAACAGGGTTAATTGCCGGAAACTCACGTAACATATAATTACTAACTCATGGTGGTAACATGCATGAGGGCAGAGTGTAATGGCTTTGGGAGAGTAAAAATATTATATGTGTGACAATCAGAGGCAGCCACTTCACCCAAATGGTATAAAGGTAGGGTGAAAGGTTCAGAGACTACGAAGCAATAAAACCAATAAAAACTTCGCACGAAATCCTGTACCTAAACCGTGAAAGGTAACTGAGAAAGTTAGTAATATCTTATAAGATATTATTCGGTAGGTAATGATATAGTCCAATGTTTCTCTTAGAAGAGAGTTGAATAGGATAAAGAGCCTATTTGTGAAATATTGTCAACAAGTCTCATGCTGCAGCTTATGCTGTAGTTGCTTATCAAACAGCTTATTTAAAAACTTATTATAAGGTAGAATTTATGGCAGCCCTTATGACATCTGTAATGGAGAACTCTACAAAGATTACAGGTTATATTGATACTTGCCGTAAGATGGATATTAGCGTATTACCACCAGATATTAATGAAGGCCATGCTTTCTTTGATGCCAAAGATAATCATATTATTTATGGTCTTGCAGCTATTAAAAATGTAGGGAAAAATATGATTGAACGTATTGTAGAAGAGCGTGAAAAGGGCGGCGGATTTAGAAGCTTAACAGATTTCTATAACCGCATGGAAAGTAAAGATACGAATAAACGTAGTATCGAAAGCTTAATTCTAGCTGGTGCATTTGATAAATTAGGTGGGAAACGCAGCCAGTATATGGCAGTATATAAACAAATTGCTAATGGTATTAACTTAAGTCGTAAAAATAATATTAGTGGTCAGATGGACTTCTTCGGTTTAGGTGGTAATGAAGCAGTAGAAGATAAAGATCATCTGCCAGACATTCCAGAATTTGATAGTAAAGATTTATTAAACTATGAAAAGGATGTGATGGGCATTTATTTAAGTGGGCATCCGCTAGATAAAGTAAGAGATACCTTAGAACGCTATATTAGCTTAAAGAGTAATCAGCTTATTATCAAAGAAGATGAACAAGAAAATGTAGTAGATGGACAAGCTGCTGTAGTCGGTGGTATTTTAGTGGAGAAAAAAGTTATTTTTACTAAAATGAATAAAAAATGGCATTTTTAACATTAGAAGATACAGTAGGCACTATGGAAGTTATCGTGTTCCCTAATTTATATGACAAATTTGCTAGAATTAATGAGGAACGCGTGCTCATTGTCAAAGGACGTGTGTCCATCAAAGAAGAAACAAATGCGGTAATCCTTGCCGATGATTTAACAACTTTAGAGAATATTTTAAATCCTGGATGCGATGAACCACATGTTTTATTGCGTTTAGAAGAGAGTCAGAGAACACCGGAAATACGTAATGGACTGTTAAATACCTTTTTAAAGTATATGGGTAGCACAAAAATAATTGTGGAAAATGCTGAAGATGGGCAAAGAAAATCGTTTCCATCTAAGTACAATGTCACAATTTGTGATGGTTTGATTAGAGAAATTGCCAATTTGATTGGAGAAAATAATATTATTGTTAATAAATAGTCAAAAAGTATTGCTATTTACTTGTATTTTAAGTAAAATAAAGTTAGTTAGAGATAGGATTTTCCTGTTATAACGAGATGACTTAGATGGAATTACTATTTGAAAATTAAAATAGTTCAGTTGATAAAAGTAGTTAGTGAGTTATCAAATAAACAACCATAAGGGGGTTATTTCATGAGTAATAAAGTAAAAACAATTGGTGTTTTAACAAGTGGTGGTGACGCACCAGGTATGAACGCAGCAATCCGTGCGGTTGTTCGTGTAGCTACAGCACGTGGCTTAAAAGTAATGGGTATCAATAAAGGATACAATGGATTACTTTCAGGTGATGTTGTAGAATTAACACCAAGAAGCGTATCAGATATCGTTCAAAGAGGTGGAACAATCCTTCAAACAGCACGTTGTCTTGAATTCATCAAACCAGAAGGACAAGCTCGTGGTGCTGAAATGTGTAAGGTATTTGGGATCGATGGACTTGTAGTAATTGGTGGAGATGGTTCATTCCAAGGTGCAGAGAAACTTGCTAACTTAGGAATTAACACAATCGGTATTCCGGGAACAATAGACCTTGATATCGCTTGTACAGAATATACAATCGGTTTTGATACAGCTGTTAATACAGCTATGGATGCTATCAATAAAATCCGTGATACATCTACATCTCATCAAAGATGTTCTATCGTAGAAGTAATGGGTAGAAATGCTGGTTACATTGCGTTGTGGTGTGCAATCAGTTCAGGTGCTGAAATGGTACTTATCCCAGAAAAAGGTAGACCAACTGATGAAGAAATCATCAAAACTATTCTTGAAAATAAACACAATGGTAAAAAACATTGCATGATTATCGTTGCTGAAGGTATCGGTGGATCAGAAGCTCTTGCTAAAAAAGTAGAAGAAGTAACTGGTATCGAAACTCGTGCAACTATCTTAGGACACCTTCAAAGAGGTGGATCACCAACAGCTGTTGATCGTTTACATGCGGCTATGATGGGTGCAAAAGCAGTAGATTTATTATGCGAAGGTAAGGCTAAACGTGTTGTATCTTACGTTAAAGGTGAATATGTAGATTATGATATCAATGAAGCACTTCAAATGAAGAAAAACATTGATGGATATATGTATGAAGTAAGCAGATTATTAGTATAAGCTATAGACATATAAAGGAGCCGATAAGGCAATGTCATTTAGTTAAGATGATGATTTAAGATCTCTATATCAGAAATGATATAGGGGTCTTTTTATTTTGTAAAAAATTCTTGACATATAGAGCATAGTGTGCGGCCGCTTTCGCTATCCAAATCTTTGATAGTGAAAGCGGCCCTTGTAATTAAGGAATATCTTGATTACAAGGAGGAAATAGTATGTCAGATTATATTAATAACTTAACTTTATCCTTAGAAAATGTGATATTGGATTTAGCTGATAATCCTTCACTTTTTCTTAAAAACCCTAGTGTAGATTTTACTAGAAATAGAAAGATTGATTTTAAAACTTTGATTGGGATTACTATGAATTCAGGTGGATGTACAATGACAAAAGAACTGTTGGACTTCTTTGATTTCAACATAAATACACCCACAGTATCTGCATATACTCAACAACGTTCCAAAGTATTACCTGAAGCATTTGAATATATCTTTCATGAGTTTAATGGCAAAAGTCAACATTCAACTAAGTTATATGATGGATACCAGTTGATTGCTTGTGATGGAAGCAATCTGAGTATTGCAACTAATCCTAAAGACATGGAGACTGCATGGAAATGTAATCAGTATAATGGAGTAACGAATCATCTTCACTTAAATGCTTTTTACGATGTTCTTAATCGTGTATATAATGATGTAATTATTCAAACTGCGTCTGAATATCAAGAAAAGAGAGCTTGTATTCAAATGATAGAACGTTCATTAAAAAAAGACGTAATATTAGTTGCTGATCGTGGTTATGAGAACTATAACATTATGGCTCATGTTATAAATAAAGGTTGGAAATTTTTGATTCGTATTAAGGATGTAGAAAGTAATGGAATTGCCTCTGGATTAAAACTACCAAATGACGAGATTTTTGATACTGACATAACCCTTTCATTTACAAGAAAACAAACAAAAGTAGCTAAACTTGAAGGATATAAGTTTATGCCTAAATGTCAGATATTTGATTATCTTCCTATTGGAAATTCTGGTGTGTATACAATGTCATTTCGTATTGCAAGATTTAAGATATCTGAGGATTCCTATGAACTAGTAGTTACAAACCTTGATAGATTTAGATTTCCACCAGAAAAGCTCAAAGAAATATATCATTTAAGATGGGGAATTGAAACATCCTTTAGAGAATTAAAGTATGCCATTGGATTAACAAGTTTCCACGCTAAAAAAGTGGACTATATAAAACAAGAAATTTTTGCTAGATTAACGCTATATAACTATTGTGAACTAATTACCACGCATGTTATTGAGCAAAGTGATGCATTCAATAAAACAAAACAGGTGAACTTTACTATTGCCATTTATATTTGCAGAGAATACCTACGAAAGAAACGACAAATAAGTCCACCAGATGTGATTAAGCTTATCGAAAAGTATACATTACCAGTAAGACCTGGGCGTCGAGACCCTCGGAAAGTTAAAACCCAAGCAACAGTTAGTTTTCTATATCGAGTAGCGTAATCATATATAATTATATATTTTTTAGACAGATGAGCAATCTGTCTATTTGTTGTGCCATAAAATAATAATAAATCGAAATACAAAAAGTAAAGCAAGGAAATTTGAAACTATTGTAATCAAATATCCTTGCTTTGAATGATGTCTTAAGTTTAACTTAATGACATTGGCCGATAAGGCTCCTTTTTTATAGCTAAAAAATATTTGTTAATTATGAAAAGCCTCAGTGGGAAAGACTAGAAATTTTAGAATGAATCATATACAATATGTTTTATCAAAGGTTTTTAAGGAGAGAAAAGATGAAACAGCATGAAAGTCTTAGATTTTTAAGGAAGAATCGCGGTAAAGCGATTACAACATATTTAGGGCCATCTCAAATACTTGTTGTTGGCTTCATGTTAGTTATTTTGCTTGCAACATTAGTGTTGATGTTACCTATAAGTAGCAGGGAAGGGATTTATACGCCTTTCATCGAAGCGTTATTTACAGCTACGTCTGCCGTTTGTGTAACAGGGCTTACAGTCGTGAATACAACAGCCCATTGGTCTGCATTTGGGAAATTGATTATTATACTATGTATACAAGTAGGTGGACTTGGATTTATGACTTTAGTAAGTATGATTTTCATTTTATTAGGTCGTAAAATTACCCTGCGTAATCGTATGATTATGCAAGAAGTCTTTAATTTTAATACAACTGCTGGGATTGTAAAATTTACAAGATATGTTGTAAAAGGGACATTTTTTGTAGAAGGTGTAGGTGCAATTTTTTTAGCACTTGCCTTTATTCCAGAGTATGGATTTGGTAGAGGCATTATTTATGGGATTTTCCATTCTATTTCAGCATTTTGTAATGCAGGATTTGATATATTAGGTGAAGGCGGTTTATTGGCTTATCGTGGTAATACAATTATTAATTTTACGCTCATGGCCCTTATTATTATTGGTGGTTTAGGATTTGCGGTATGGGTAGATACTTATAATGCAGTTATGTTTAAGATAAAAGCCAAAGAACGTATGTCATGGAAACAAGCTTTTCATAAAATGAGCGTGCATAGTAGATTAGTATGGATTATTACAGTAACTTTATTATTAGGTGGCTTTGTATTTTTCTTCTTTGCCGAACTTCATAATCCAGCTACACTTGGTACTTTATCTTTTAAAGAGAAGATTTATACATCTATGTTCCAGTCAGTTACAACCCGTACAGCAGGATTTAATACATTGCTATTAGGTGAGATGACAGATGCCTCTAAGCTTATGACTATTTTACTTATGTTTATAGGTGGCTCGCCAGCAGGTACAGCTGGAGGAATTAAAACGGTAACAATAGGTGTACTTGTTTTATGTACACTTTCTACTTTAAAGGGGTTAGATGAAACAGTTATCTTTAAACGTAGAATTCCAAGAACTATTATTAGCCGTGCTTTAGCGATTATTATGATTGCTATTGGAATAATTGTAGGAATGTTAATTATTTTAACCTTTACAGAAGATTTAAGTTTCTTAGATCTTTTATATGAAGTCGTTTCAGCCACAGCTACAGTAGGTATTACAGTAGGAATTACCTCGAAACTTAGTTTGATTGGTAGGATTATTATCATTATTGCCATGTTTATTGGGCGTTTAGGACCTGTTACAATTGCTGTAGCATTAATGATTAAACAAGATAAAAACAAAACGATTATACAATATCCAGAAGAGAAGATTATGGTTGGATAGAGGAGGAGATTAGATGAGCGCGAAACAATATGTGGTATTTGGTGCAGGTAGATTTGGCCGTAGTGTAGCTGTAGCTTTAGCCGAATCTGGCTATGAAGTGATGGTAGTAGATGAAAAAGAAGAGTTAGTACAAGAGATTGCACCTTTTGTAACGAATGCCGTAAAAGCAGAAGCTACCGATCCAGATGTTTTAAAAGAGCTGGGCATTCGTAACTTTGATGTAGCTATTGTAGCTATTGGGAAGGACATGCAGTCAAGTATTATGCTCACTATGCTTTTAAAAGAGATAGGCGTGCCTTATGTAGTGGCGAAAGCAAGTACAGAGATTCATCAGCGTATTTTACAAAAAGTAGGAGCGGACCGCATTATTTTACCAGAACATGAAATGGGAAGAAGAATTGCAGCAAATCTTATTTCTGGGAATATCATTGACTATATTGAACTTTCTAAAGATTATAGTATTATGGAAGTGGCGATTTTACCAGAATGGGCAGGTCACACAATTTTAGAATTAAATGTACGTTCAAAGCATGGTATCAATATCATTGCTGTAGAACGAAGTGAACAAATACACGTTTCACCAGCAGCAAACTATGAACTGAGTAAAGGAGATAGACTTGTTGTAATAGGAACAAATAAATCATTACAGGAGTTAGAAGCAAAGAGACATGATTAATATTACAAGTATGCAAAATGCACTCATTAAAAATATTGTGCAATTACAAAAAAAGAAAAGTGCCCGAAAAAAGCAAGGATTATTTGTGGTAGAAGGGATTCGAGCAGTGAACGAAATTCCAGCTTCAGTGGAAGTGATACACTATATTACAACACCAGAAATCATAGCAGATGAGATTAAACATTTAGAAGCTAAAAAATGGGTGACAGTAACACCTGAGATTTTCAAAGCGATTAGTGAAACACAATCACCTCAAGGTGCCATGGCTGTTGTAAAAATGCCAGAAAATCCTTTAGAGCATATAAGTGTGAAAGAAGATGGTTTCTATCTTGTACTTGAAAATTTACAAGACCCTGGAAATTTAGGGACGATCATTCGCACAGCCCATGCTTTTAATGTAGATGGTGTATTTTTAACAAAAGGTACTGTAGATTTATATAGTCCAAAAGTTGTGCGTTCTACAATGAGTTCACTTTTCCATGTACCAGTTGTGGTGGACTGCGAAATCTTAGAATATATGTCAGCTTTAAATAAAGCGGGTATTACAACTTATGCCACACATTTAAGTGACTCGGCAAAATCTATTTATGAGACAAAATTTGAGGGCGGTGTGGCACTAATTATTGGCAATGAAGGTAATGGCATTTCATATGAAGTAAAGGAAAAAGTTGAAAAGCATATTATTATTCCTATGCCAGGAGGTTGTGAATCTTTAAATGCTTCTGTAGCCACATCTATTTGTTTATATGAAGTAATGCGTCAACGTGATTGTAAATAGTATTTAAAAGTATAATAAGAATTAAACATAGGCACATTGTATGAAGGCTTGACAAAAAGCTTTAAAATCCATATAATGTTAAGCAGTTAAATATAGTTATAAACGATGAAAAGACGAGTAACAATGGTGTTAATCTTTCAGAGAGCTAGCGGATGGTGGAAGTCTAGCAGATAGCTATTGTGAAGAACCTCTTGGAGTTGCTGACCGAAATCTTATAGCATGAGGATCTTATAAATGAGAGAATCAAGAGGAGAGTAGGCTTGGCCGGGAAAGACCGATATATCTTATTTGAGGTGAATCATCTATGGTGATTAACTAGGGTGGTAACGCGGAGTATAAAGCTTCGTCCCTTCTTATTGAAGGGACGAAGCTTTTATAGTATTAAGGCGTAGCTTTAGATTGAAATAAGCAGTCATCTTATAGATAACGGTTATTTATAATTATATTTTGGAGTGCAATATGAAACATTTACTTTGTTCATAAAATCTAGGAGTAGATTTTGTGATAAGTAGAAGAGTTTTTTAATTTTAAGGAGAGATAAGACATGAAAACAACATCTATTAGAAGCCTCTATCAGCAAGGTGCTACAGAAGGCATAATGAGCGTAGCAGGTTGGGTAAGAACAGTTAGAGATTCAAAAACATTTGGTTTCATTGAGTTAAATGATGGAACATTCTTTAAATCATTACAAGTAGTATTTGAAGAAGAACACTTAGAGAACTTCAAAGAAATTGCTAAATTAGGTGTAGGAGCTGCTATTATCGTAGAAGGTAATTTAGTACTTACTCCAAATCAAAAACAACCTTTTGAACTTAAAGCTACTAAAATCGTAGTTGAAGGAGAATGTCCACCTGAATATCCACTTCAAAAGAAAAGACACTCATTTGAGTACTTAAGACAAATTGCATACCTTAGACCAAGAACAAATACATTCGGTGCTGTATTTAGAGTACGTTCTTTAGCTGCATATGCAATTCATAAATTCTTCCAAGAAAGAAGCTTCGTATACGCTCATACACCACTTATTACAGCAAGTGACTGTGAAGGTGCAGGAGAAATGTTTAGAGTAACAACTTTAGACCCAGCTAACCCTCCAAGAAATGAACAAGGTGAAGTAGATTTCAAAGAGGATTTCTTTGGTAAAATGGCTAACCTTACAGTATCAGGTCAACTTTCAGCTGAAACATTTGCTATGGCATTTAGAGATGTTTATACATTTGGACCAACATTTAGAGCTGAAAACTCAAACACACCTCGTCACGCAGCAGAGTTCTGGATGATTGAGCCAGAAATCGCTTTCGCTGATTTACAAGATGATATGTGTTTAGCAGAAGATATGGTTAAATTCGTAATTAACTATGTACTTGAAAATGCAAAAGAAGAAATGAAATTCTTCAATCAATTCGTTGATAAAGGCATCTTAGATAGATTAAACCTTATTGTAACATCTGATTTTGGCCGTGTAACATACACAGAAGCTATCGAAATTCTTAAAAGCTGCGGTAGAAAGTTCGAATACGATGTATTTTGGGGATGTGACCTTCAAACAGAACATGAACGTTACTTATCAGAAGAACACTTCAAAAAACCAGTATTCGTAACAGATTATCCAAAAGAAATCAAAGCATTTTACATGAGACTTAATGATGATCAAAAAACTGTAGCTGCTATGGATCTTCTTGTTCCAGGAATTGGAGAACTTATTGGTGGTAGTCAAAGAGAAGAAAGAACAGATGTTCTTCTTGCACGTATGGCAGAACTTGGTCTTAAAGAAGAAGATTACTGGTGGTACTTAGACCTTAGAAGATTTGGTGGTACAAGACATGCTGGATTCGGTCTTGGATTCGAAAGACTTATTATGTACTTAACAGGTATGACAAACATCAGAGACGTAATCCCATTCCCAAGAACAGCTGGTAATGCAGAATTTTAATAATTAAATAATTTAACTTGGAACTCGTTAATCAAAATGATTAACGAGTTATTTTTTGAAATTTTATAAAATATTATAGAAAATATATTATACATATTATTAAAAAAAAAATATTTAAATTTCGAAAAAATATGATAAAATATATATAATAAAAATTTAAAAAAACAAAGTTAATTCATAAAATTAACTAAAAAGATACTAGATTTATGATAAGAGAGGATGATAATAGTGAATAAAGATGAAATGCTTCAGGTATTTAGTGAGTTAGCAGAAGAAATATTAAATGAAAAAGTTGTTATTAAAGAAGAGTATGGTTTAAGAAGTGAACAAATAAGTATAGAGGAGCAATCTATAGGATTTTCTTCATTGGAGTTAATAGAGTTTATTATCAGAGTAGAAGAGTATTATAAAATATCTATTACAGAAGAAGAAGTAGCAAAACTTCACTTAGTAAAAGATTTGCTTGAATTTATAGATGTAGAAAAGGTTAAGCAGGAAAGACGTGATGCAGCAATTGAGGCAGCTAGTTTAGAAATTTTTGATTAATAATATATAAAATGGCGGGGTGATAAAAATTAATGTGAAGTGGTCAAAGTACAATTGTCAGTGGTGTAGTGAAGAAGATTATTTAATAACGTATAATTCCTTGAATAATACGATTATAAGTGCTCGTAAAGAAGAGTTTGAAAATATGCTAGAAGAAGATTATAAACAACTTAGGGAAGAGGGCTTTATAGTAGATGATTCGATTGATGAAAGTGCCTTAATGGAATCTTATATTCAAAGGCGAAATAAAGAAACTAAAAGTCTATCTTGTTGGGTTTTTGTAAGCAACGATTGTAATTTAGCGTGTTCATATTGCTGGGAGAAGGGTGGACTATTAAAAAGTAATAGTAATATGAATGAAGCAACATATAAGAAAGCTGTAGCATGGATTATTTCAAAGGTAAATAAGAAATCAATGGAATCATTAGCGATAACATTTATGGGAGGAGAACCGCTTTTAAATATTAAGGCTATTGAATATGTTGCATTGCAGCTTGGAAATATAAGTATTCCTGTCACATTTAATGTTATTACCAATGGTGTTTTATTAGAAGCGGAAATGGTTAAAAAGCTAGCACGTCTAAATATCCACTCCTATCAAATAACACTTGATGGGACTGTAGCAATACATAATTCAAGACGTCATTACAGGGATGGAAGAGGAACTTTTGATAAAATAGTTCATAATATTGCAATGCTGATAGATGAAGATCCTGATGCAAGTATTGTGATTAGAATAAATGTAGATAAAGATAACTACAAATCTGTTCCATATCTATTGAAATTATTAAAGAGCTTACAATATAGTCAATTTGCATCATTATGTGTAAATGATACTATTTTAGAAGATGATAGTGAAAATGAATTTATTTTGAAAGAGATTGTAAAGATATTGCAGTTTGCACAAAAGTTAGGGTTTCATATAGCGTATGGCGAACTTAATAATTGTTGGATGATGAGTGAATCGTGGTACATGATTAATATGGATGGCTTATTATACAAATGCCCATCTATGGTAGGAAATAAAGATTATGCAGTAGGCTCAATTGATTTAAAAGAAATGTATGATACATATTATGTGCAAATAGCTAAGACACCATGGAAAGAATGTTTAAATTGTGAGTTAGTAGGACTTTGTAGTGGAGGATGTCCTAATAGAGAACTGATTGCTAAAGGTGCAGGTCATTGTAAAAAGGTATGTAGAAAAGCATATATGAAGGAATTATTGAAACTTAAGTATAATTTTAAAATAGAGGAAGAAGGAGTTTATGATGAAGATACGCTGGAGTAAATATATTAATGCTTATCCACAAAAAGATAGTGTTATTTTATTTCATAGTGTAAGTCGTTGTGTAAATAAGATTTCAAAAGAAGACTATGAAATGATTAATAATGTATTAGCGGGTACAAAGCCAACGGACGATATTAAAAAGGTTATTTCAGAATTATATGTAGATAAATGTATTGTAAAAGAAGATGAAGTTGAAGGGGAAATGTTTAAAGAAGCACGTAAAAGTAGAGATTATTCAGGAGAATGTGCTGCATACTTTATCCCGACATTTACGTGTAACTTTAGATGCCCTTATTGCATTGTTGATTCTACAGAGCATGGCACAGAAAATAAGAAATTAACTGATGAAGAAGTCATTACAATGGCAAAGTGGTTAAAACAGTATGTTATAAAAAATAATTTAAAGAAGTTAACGATAGAATTATTTGGTGGAGAACCTTTAGTTGGATTTAAACAAGATATACTCTTTTTGAAAGAATTACATAGCTTAGAAGAACAAGGAATTGAGTTAGAGTTTAATATGATTTCTAATTGCTATTTGTTAACAGAGGAAAAAGTAGATGCATTAATAGAATGTGGTTTAAAGAGTATTCAATGTACAATTGATGGTCCTAAAGAAATACATGATAAAAGAAGAATATTAGCAAGTGGAAAAGGATCATACGACAAGATTATTGAAAATATAGCAATGTTAGAGAATAAGAGTGTAAGCCTGGTTATTAGAATTAATATTGATAGAGACAATGCACCATATATTAGTGGGTTATTAGATGAATTAGGAGAGCGAGGATTTGCTAAAATAGCTTCAATAGGGATTGCGCCAGTTGACCCACCGGTTGCTGATAGTAACATTTCAGGCCATACATTAGAAACAATGCAGTATTTAGAAACTATATATAAGGCTTTAAGAAGAAATAACTTTAGATTTAAAATGTGGGAAACATTTTGTGGTCATGGTGTAGAACATTTCTTTGTTATATGTCCAGATGGTAAATTATATAACTGCCCATCATTTGCAGGGATGAAGGGATATGAAGTAGGTAATATATATGAAGGTGGATTTTTTGAGGATAGACCTAAAGTACATGAAATACCAGATAAATGCTATGAGTGTAGCTTAGTAGGTGTTTGTTCAGGAGGATGCTATTTTACAAAAACAGTACATCATTTAAATGATGACTATTGCCTTGAAGTAACGCATTCAGAAATGATTAAACAATATATTAGTAATATGTATGGTGACTAAGAAATGCGTTATTGGAAGGAGGTGAGCATATGAAAGTACTTAGACTTAAAAAAGCCGCAGTAGGCGAAAAGAGTTTTTGCTGTGACAATTATGGTGCATGTTGTGATAAGTTTAAAAACAATGGATGTTAGTCAAAAAGTAATTTATTAAAAAAATAAAACATTTAAAGGAGGTGTTAAAAATGAAAGTATTAAGATTAAAAAAAGCTACAGTAGGTGAAATGAGTTTCTGTTGTGACACATATAAGTTATGCTGTAATGAATTTAAAAACAGTGGTTGCTAATTTTTAAAGAAGAGGACTCAAGATGTTGTAATTCCGCTACTTATTGTAATAATAGCAGTACCGGATGTTAAAGGAGGAATAAGAGATGAAAGTACTTAGACTCAAAAAAATTGCAGTAGGTGAAAAAAGCTTTTGCTGCGATACATATACAGCATGTTGTGATAAGTTTAAAAGTAATGGTTGTTAGTTTAAGATAAGAAATAAGATATCCCCAATAATGTGATTCCAAGAAATTGCATTATTGGGGACTTATAAAATTACCAATGAGGGGGGTATATATGGAAAGCTTTTATAAGAAATTTATAATTGAAGAGCTAGAATCAGTAAGAGAAGAATCTGAACATATTTATCATGATAAGGACTATGAATTTTATGAAAAAATTTATAAAGGTAGAGATGAAAATGAAATTGTATTAAAGGACATTGTATTCGGAAGGTTTAAGCATAAAGATATGCCCGTAGTAGTCATTAATTTTGAAAATGAATTAGGATACGGAGATTTTGAAGAAGCATTTATGGAACAATTATTACAAAAAGGCATACGCGTAATTTTTATAAAAAATTCTTATTATGAAGATGAGGATACTGAGCTAGGGTTTAAACAATTTGGAATAAGTTATTGGAAGAAGAATATGGTTTCAATGCAATTATGCTATGAGTATTTAAAAATACATCACTACATGAAGGATATTAGTTTTGTAAGCATAAATGGGTTATCTGCCACAACTATTAATATGATTAAATATAATCAAATAAAATGTAATCATATTTTTTAATTAATGGAATTATAGATTACAAAGAAGATGAATATCCGGAATTAAAACAGTTGAATCCATACCAGGCGTTTAGTAAAGCTAAAGCAGAGTATAAAACCTATTATAGTGCTTGGCAACAGTTGGATGATCCAAGTATTAATATAAATAAAAGTGAGAGTGTAGAGGAAATACTTGATAATATTTTAGAGTTGATTTAGTAAGATGTATAGAAGTAATGAATGGGAGAGTGGGTATGAATATTTATGAAATGCAGCAAGAGTATGATAGCTTATTACATTATCATTGTCTTAAAAATTGTTTAATACAAGGATTAACATATTATGGTGTTTTAAATCCACATTTATATATAGATGTATCTTGCAAGCTGAGTCTAAAAGAGAATAAGTTAAGTGGTTATATAAGTAATCATAGTGTAGGGAGTAATAAATTGTGGGAAATATTTAAGGAATTTCTAACAATTGAAGCTTTTGAGGAGGATATCACAGCGGAACAATATGTTTCGAATTATTTAAAGGAAGATAAAGTTATCATTGTGGCTACAGATACTTATTATTTACCTTATCAGAACTCATTTAATAAATATCATGGTTCACACGCTATTATTTTAACGAGAGAATATGAAGATGCTTTTCAAATTATTGACTGGTATGAACCGCACTATTTTAAGGGATTGATATCTAAAGATATTTTAATCCAAGCACGAAATTCTAAAAATCCATTTAATGAAAATCCTTTTAGTGGAGGAGAGATTGGCCGTGAAGTATATATTTTAGAGCGATTTAAACAAGAGGAGTATAATGCGCAGCAAATCTTTGCATATGGTGTAAAGAAGATTTATGAAGAATTTTATAAGGGGAATAAGAGTTTAATAAGTTCTAAAAAATTATATGGTATTGAGGCTCTGAAGAAAATCATTGAGTATATTCCTAAAATGTTGACACAAGAAGGCAAGATAATAAGTAATGCAAAGAAGATTCATAATGATTTATTCTTGATATTTATTGCTAGGAAATTACAAGCCTATTACTTTATGAAATCTGAAAATGTTTATAGCAGTGAAACATTAGTACAAATTAATGAAATTTATAAAACACTAAGAGATGAATATGAACGTCTTTTAATTATGATTATTAGAATGAGCATAAAAGTAGAAGATGTATTATTGAATAAAATAAGTATAGTCTTGCAAGCAATTAGTCAATTAGAAGAAAGTTTAGGACAACATCTAGAAAAACTATATATGGAGTTAGAGAGGGATTAGAATGAAATATAATTTTAATTATACATATAGATTTTATGAAAATGGAACCCCTTATGCATTTGATTATGCACATTTAACATTAGCAGAATTAGATGAATTATACAATGATTGTTTCGAAAATATGGAAGGTAATATAACAGATGAAGCATTAATTCAGAAATGGGGACAAGCTGAAGTAGATGAAGCTAGAGCATCATTAGGAGAATTATTTGAGCAGGGATTATTTTATACAAATGAGGAGCAGAAATATAGCTTTGAAGGTGAAGCATCAGAAGGATTGATTTCTTTGCCACCTGTTCATCAATGTAATTTACAATGTCCATATTGCTTTGCACAGCAAGGAAAAGTATATAAGGGAGAAGAAAGAAGTTTACTTATGAAATGGTAGAGAAGGCGTTACGCTTTATTTATTATGATTATATGCCTCAATATAAAAAATATCGTATTGATTTTGTAAGTGGTGGTGAACCATTACTTAATTTTGATGTTATAAAATATGTTAAACAAGTAGGAGATAAACTTTATAAGGAGACTAATAAGCCACTGGAATTATGGGTAGCTACGAATGGTACATTATTAACGGATGAAACTGTAAAATATTTAGATGAAAATAATATTAATATTGGCATTAGCTTAGATGGGGATAAGATGCAACATGATTTATTAAGAGTAGATATAAATGGTAAAGGCACATATGAGAGAGTTGTTAATAATATAAAAAAAATCAAAGCATCTAAAGTGTATTCTAGACATACAAAAGACATTTGGGGACTTGTTGTAATAACAAGTAAAACGAAGAGCTTAGTGGATATTTTACGTCATCACTATGGATTAGGATTTAGAAATGTACAGATGAAGATTGTAAGGTTGGAAAAAGAATCTGAGTATGCCATTAACAGTGAGTGTGTTGAGCAGGTAAAAGAAATGTATACAGAATTATTTGACTTTTTTACAGCTCAATTAGAAGATCAAAGTATTACATATTTGAAGATGATATTAAATGATAATGATTTTGCAGGAAAAATTGTAAGAAGATTATTGTTAAGATATGTTGTACAAAATCGTTGTCAAGCAGGAAAGAACAAAGTAAGTATTGCAGCTAATGGAGATATCTATCCTTGTGATAGCTTTGTTGGAATGGAAAAGTATAAGATAGGCAATATTTTTGAACAGGAAATGCATAATGAGTTTGAAGCCATAACTATTGAAACTAGGCAAGAGTGCTCAAAATGTTGGGCTAAATATATTTGTGGTGGTGACTGCTATCATAATTCATGTTTGGTAAATCATTCAATTTATAAGCCAGATAGCATTATTTGTGAATTGGAAAAATTTGTTATAAAAAAGGCTTTGGTATATATTGATACATTAGGAGAAAAAGCTCCTGATCAATATAAGTATTTAATGGAATTATTAGCAAAACGAGAGAAAATGCTACTTTAGAAGGGAGGATAAAGCTTTGAATGATAGAAAGGAGATACTATGGAGATACATTTAAATGGGAATATCATTTATAACAATAGGCTTTATACAACAAAGATGCTTGAGCAGTATATACAGTGTATTAGTATGCAATTAGACTGTTATAAGATAAGAAAAGATGAAATAATAGCCATAGCATTAGAGCGTAGTCCTATATTAATAGCAACACTTTTTAGTTTATTAGAAAAGCATATACCTTTTATGTTGATTGATAAATTACAGGCAAAGGAACGTATGCAATATATGCTTATAAATGCCAATATCAATCAAGTAATTATTGATGAAGAGGGAAAGTTTGATTTTGAAGGGATATCAGCTATTAGATTGGATTGTAGTAAATTGGAAGAAGCAAGCTGCAGTAAAATGAAAGTTAATCAAAATCAATCAGAAATCTGTTATTTAATGTACACATCAGGTTCTACGGGTAAACCTAAGGGTGTTGAAGTTTTAAGAAAAGGTATTGAGAATTTTATTGAGGCAGTGCCACAGCAAATAAAGTTTGAGTCAAGAAGTAAAATAGCATGCCTTACCAAAACAACATTTGATATATTTTTCTTAGAATCTATATTAGCCCTAAATAAGGGGCTTACAGTAGTATTAGCTACTGAAGAAGAACAACAAAATCCACGTAAAATACTAGAATTAATTGAGAAAAATAAGGTAGATATGATTCAGATGACACCTTCAGCATTGCAGATTCTTTATTCAGTAGATAACACTTTTTCAGCATTATCAGAAGTACGCACAATTATGGTAGGAGGAGAGAATTTACCAGAATCTCTTTTGAAAAACTTACAGCAATATACCAAAGCTAAAATTTATAATATGTATGGTCCTACAGAAACAACTATTTGGTCTGCCATAAGTGATTTAACACAAGCAAATGAAGTGAATATAGGACATCCCATTTTAAATACACAAATTTATATATTAGATGAGCAAATGCAACAAGTAGAGCAAGGAGAAGTTGGGGAAATATGTATTGCAGGGGCCGGTGTAAGTAAAGGGTATTGCAATAATGAAGAAGCAACGGCTAAACAGTTTATAAAGGTACCGTTTAAAGAAAATACATTAGTCTATAAAACAGGTGATTTAGGCTGTTATAATTCAGATGGCAACTTAACTTATAAAGGGCGAATAGACCAACAAATTAAGCTAAGGGGACATAGAATTGAGCTTGAAGAAATTGAAAATGTTTTACTAGAAATGCAGGGAATTAATATTGCTATGACATGTTATCATCCTACAGCACAAGGTGGAGAAATTATTGCATTTGTAGCTGGAAATGAGACGATTATTCAAAAAGAAATAATTTCGAGATTAGAAATGAAGTTACCTTCATATATGATTCCTAAAAAGATTATTCAAGTTGAACAAATGAAGTATACGGATAACGGGAAAAAAGATAGAGTTACAATGCTTGAAACTTATCTACAAGACATTCCGCAAGAAAATGAAGCTATGCAAGGTAATAATTTAAAAAAAGAAGAGAATATATTAGGTAAGATACAGGAGATATTTGCCAATAAACTAAATAGAATGAAGACAGAGTTTAAGCGTGAAGTATTGCTCACAGATTTGGGAATAGATTCTTTTACTTATATTGAAATCATAATAGAATGTGAAACAGCATTTGATATTCAATTTGATGAAGATGCCTTAACTTATAATGCATTTCAAAATCTAGGAGAGATTGAAGCCGCTATTTTAGAACGGCTAGAGATAGCAAATCAATAATAAGGTAGGGAGTACATATGGATGAAAGTAAGAAGTATGGTGTTTTTAAAAATCTAAGATTTATTATAATACAAATGAATAAGTGCCAAAAGTGGTTAAATATAATGCTCGTATTACAAGTCATATTAAGTGCAGTAAGTGTTTATTTTGTGCCATTTTTAATAAAAGTATTAATTGAACAAGTTCAAATGCAACAAAGTGTAAATAAGTTAATAGGCATTGTGAGTTCTTTTGCTGTAATCATGTTAAGTATAAAATGTGTCAATGGGCTTTTGGAGAGTCAGACATGGTGGCGTATTATTGACTGTAGGATAAAATTTTTGCGACAAGCTATGGAAAAGACATTGAAAATGGACTACCAACTTCTGGAAAATCCTAAAGCGTTAGATTGTTATTATAAGGCAATGCATGCAGTAGATGGTGAGGCTAGAGGGATAGAAGGGATGATTCGTAGTAGCGTGGGGATAGCTACACTTATTGTACAAAGTATAGTAGCTATTGTTATTTTAAGCACCTTAAATCCCATATTAATGCTAATGATGTGTTTAATTATTTTATTACAGTTTATACCTGTAGACTGGGCGAAGCAAAAAGATAAAAAAGAAGTATGGGATAGGTTGCCGCCTGAGTGGCGGAAACAGCATGCACTTAGAGTGATGGCAACAGATTTTGAATATGGTAAAGATATAAGACTTTATAATATGGCAAATTGGATTCATGGGAAACAGGTGGAAATAGACAACAATATTTTACAAGCCATGAAGCATTCAAGGAATATTTGGCTAAAAAGTCAAGGATGTGTATGTGGTCTAAAATTTATACAGGATGCAGTACTTTATCTATGCCTTATTTATTATGTGATATATAGAAATCTATCTATTGCAAACTTTACATTGTATATTGCAGCAGTGAACACCTTTTCTACATCACTTGGTAGTTTATTAAATCAAATAGCTACAGTAAGAAATCAAGCTGTAGAGGTAGATGATTTTAGGCAGTTTATGAATTATGAAGAAGATAAGAAAGACGCATTAATAAATAAGGATGAGAAATATTCAATTAATGATTTCCTTAGTAAAACACAATCCATACAATTAGAATTTAGAAATGTATCTTTTAAATATGAAGGGCAGGAACAAGAGGCTTTGCATAATATTAATTTAAAGTTAGGACAAGGTGAACGTCTTGCAATTGTAGGGTTAAATGGTGCGGGTAAATCCACATTTATAAAGTTATTATGCCGTTTATATGAACCAACAGAAGGTGCTATTTATTTAAATGGTATAGATGTTAGAATGTTTGATAAAGAAGAGTATTTTAGATTATTTGCACCGGTGTTTCAAAATGTTGAATTATATGCATTTCCATTAGCAGTAAATGTATCTATGAAAGTGCCACATGAAACGGATAAAGAAAAGGTCAAGAAATGTTTGAAAGATGCAGGTTTAAATGAAAAAGTAAATAAGCTTCCCAAGGGAATAGAAACGCAGCTTTTAAAAGTGCTTTATGATGATGGTGTAGATTTATCAGGAGGAGAAAGACAGAAACTAGCTTTAGCAAGAGCTTTGTATAAAGATGCACCAATTATAATGTTAGATGAACCTACGGCTGCATTAGATCCATTAGCTGAAGAAAAATTGTATCGTGATTTTGATCATCTTATAGGGGGACATATAGCCATTTATATTTCTCACCGTTTATCTTCAACTAGATTTTGTAATCATGTCGCCTTATTTGAAGAAGGGCAAGTGCAGGAATATGGTACTCATGAAGAGCTCATAGCTATTAATGGGAAATATGCACAACTTTATAATGTACAAGCACAGTATTATAAAGAAGAAATAGAAGGGAGGGAGGTTGTTTGAAAAGAAGTATTTCCTATTTATTTAAAGAAATTTGGAGTTATAAACCAAGTTACTTTATAATATATACTTTACAAATTATTTGTAAAGGAATCTTCCCTTTTATTAATGTGGTATTTCCTAAGTATATTATTGATGAGTTATTGGGAGAAAGAGATATACAAAGATTAGTTTATTTAATTGCAATTATGATTATATTAAATCTTATATTTAGCTTTGTAAATATTGTTTTAGATGAAAATATAAGTAAAATTTATAATGATGATTTCAATCGTTATTTCGAAACAAACTTAAGTTATAAAGTGATGCAAATTGAATTTAAGAATATAGAGAATAAGGAAGTACTAGAACAAGTAGAAAGAGCTAAAACTGGATTGAGTTGGTCAGGTGGCATAGGCGGAATTATAGGGATTGTTTCAAGTATTATTTCTAGTTGTATTACCTTGATTGGAACAGTAGGGATTTTAATGATAAAAGCCCCCATATTAATTGTTATTGTGCTTATTAATGTCATAATAGATGCTAAGTTTAATAATGAGAAGAATAAGATTCAGCGTAAAAACTTTGAAGATTTTTCACCACTTATGCGTAAGTTTTCATATGTTTTTTATAAACTGACGGAGTTTCGGTATGGTAAGGAAATTCGTTTGTATAATGCAGAGCATCTGATGCTTAATGAATCAGACAAATATAATCAGGCTATTTTAGAAATTTGGAAGAGACAATCAGAAGAAAGTTATAAATATATGGCGGGTATGGCTGCTACAGATATTTTAAGAAATAGTATTGCTTATGGCTATTTGGGTTATTTAGTGATTAAGAAAATGAGTAGTATTGGGGATTTTTCAATGCTAATCAATACAAATGATACTTTAGGAAATGTAATAAGTAGTATCATTATACAAGTACAAGAATTACAGAAAAAAAGTTCTTTTATAAAAGAATATATTGATTTTATGGAATTAGAGGAATATACATCTATTGGGCATAAAGCGTGTGGGCAGCAAGAAAAACATACTATTGAATTTAAGCATGTTTACTTTGCTTATCCTGGAACCAATCAATATATCTTGGAGAATATTTCACTATATATAGAAGCTGGTGAGCATCTTTCAGTGGTAGGATTAAATGGAGCAGGTAAAACAACGTTTGTTAAATTAATATGTAGATTATATGAGGTGACAAGTGGTGAAATATTGTTAGATGGCTGTAATATTAATGAATATGAGCTTAAAGAATATATGAAGCTTATATCAGTAGTATTTCAAGATTTTAGGCTTTTAGCCTTTTCGGTAAAAGAGAATATTGCATTAGAAGATGCAGAAAACATTAAAGATAAAGAGATTGAAGATATAATTAAGCAGGTAAATCTGCAAGATAAAATAAATGAGTTACCCTACGGTTTAGAAACCTCAATATTTAAATATTATGATGAACAGGGTTTTGAACCTTCAGGGGGAGAACAACAAAAACTGGCCATAGCTAGGGCTATTTATAAAAATGCACCAATAGTGATTTTGGATGAGCCTACAGCTGCATTAGATCCACTTGCAGAGCAAGATATTTATTTAAAATTCAATGAACTAGCTTATCAAAAGACTGCTATTTTTATATCGCATCGTTTAGCTTCTTGTAAATTTTGTGACAAAATTGCAGTTTTTGCAGATGGTAAAATTGTAGAATATGGAACACATTATGATTTAATAAAAAAGGAAAATGGTATTTACTCAGAATTGTTTAATACACAAGCCAAGTATTATGCTTGATATATTTATTGAGAGGGTGAACTTTATGGAAGAGAAAATATTAGATATGCAAGCTCCAATAATTAGTTCTTATACATCTTATGGTGTATTATTTTCAATCATGCCAGAAACAACATGGCCTTGGATTATGAATCATTTTATCCAAATACGTTATGAATGTGGTTGGGGAATATTTGCATTTGATAATCATCAAATGTTTTTATCTTATTGTCCTTGTTTAGAGTCTTATATAGTACCAAGAAAGATTCTTAAATCATATTATAAGAAATCTTTTAAGGAATTTATTATAGAAGTTATTAATCAAGATAATTATTTGTTTTTATATGTAGATCGTTATTATTTACCTGTATTCTCAAAATTCCATAATAAGCATTCTATACATGAATTACTCATTTATGGTTATAATTTAGAAAAAAATGAGGTTTATATAGCAGATAACTTGCCAAATGGTAAATTTGGGAAAGCAGTGTGTAGCTTTGAGGAGATTTTTAAAGCTTATTGGGGAATTAATGATGAAAGCCCTGATTTTCAAACACAGTTCTTAGTAATTAAGCAAAATCCTAAAATTAAATGTGAATTGGACATGGAGCAAATTCGTTTAAGTCTTAAAAATATGATTGAATCTAGACCTACGATTGATTTATTTAACCCACAAGAACATAAGTTTGGATTTGAGGCACTAGAATATATGAAAGTCTATACAGAAGAATTTTTTAAAAAGAATCATCAGATAGACATAAGACCATTTCATTTTATGTATGAACATATTATATTAATGAAATTAAGAGTAGAATATCTATTTAAGGAAAGTAAATGTATAGAGATTCAGGAAATTAATAAACGATTAGAAGAATTAGAAGACGAATATACGCATATAAGAAATAAAAGTATAAAAGATAATATTACTAGAAGGTTTGAGAATATAGATGAAATATCTAATAAGTTAGAGAAAATAATAAGGGACGAAGAAAAAGTTAATGAATGATATTCTGAATTTAATGAATTGAAAATAGATATATCATTTATTAGCTTTTTGGTGTATGATACATTGTGCATGATGATATAAAATTAAGGGGGATTTTATGTATTGTAGAAAATGTGGTACATGGTGTGATGACAGTGCTGTTTTTTGCTCAAACTGTGGTGAAGCTTTAGGTGAAAAAATAGCAAATACACAAGAGATAAAAGATAGATTAACTGGTAATGTTAATTATGGATATGAAAATAACGTATATAACAATAATGGATATGGAGGAAATAGCTATATGGGTAGCAATTATGCAGGATTTTGGAAAAGATTTTTGGCTAGCTTAATTGATGGGATTATATTAGCTATTGTAGAAGGAATTATTGGTGCTGTTTTAAGGGCAGTAGGATTAGACGGCATCGTATCTGTTGTAGGAATATTAATTGGATGGCTTTACTTTGCTTATATGGAAAGCTCAGAAAACCAAGGTACAATTGGTAAAATAGCATTGCATATGAAAGTAATGGATGTAGAAGGCAATCCAGTTACATTTGCTAGAGCTACAGCACGTTACTTTAGTAAGTTCCTTTCAGGGCTTATTTTATTCATTGGATACATGATGGCAGGCTGGACAGAAAATAAGCAAGCCTTACACGATATCATCGCAGGAACATTTGTTGTAGAGGAATAGGTGGATTAAATGGTTGTCGGGAGTGTGGCTGCTATTTAGTTAATATAGAGAGAAAAGATGCTACAAAGACAAGGTGTAGCATCTTTTTTGTGCGTGGATTTAAAAGGTTGTATTAAGATATTTTTAGTAAAGTGGTCAAGAAAATATAAAAAGGGGAATATAAATAAAGTAGAGGGGCTTTAAATGATTAACCTAAGTAAGAGAGGTGTGATATTTAACGTGCAGATTATAGGGGTGAAAGTTGAAAATTTATATGGGATCCATCACTATAGCATTAAATTTGATGAATCTGCCTGTATTAAGATTATTCATGCACCTAATGGATATGGTAAAACAACTTTATTAAAACTTATAGATTATGTGATGTATTATCGTTTGGATGAGATTTTACAGATTCCTTTTACAAAATTTCAAATTATGTTTAATAAGGGTATCAGTGTCATGGTGAGGCGCAGTGATAAGGAATGCATACAGGAATTAGTGTATATTATTTTAAGTGACAATAATGAAAAGAGTTATAATTGTCTTTCACAAGATGGCACGATTGAGAAGATTGTGGAAAAGCAGCTCATAGAAAATTTAAAGGCGCTACGCACTCAAATTCCTATTCATCTTATTAGGGCTAATCGTTTGATTCAAGAAAACGGCTGTAAGGAAGAAAAAGTACCAGCTGTAATACGTTATGCTAAGGAACTTAAGTTTTTAATGAAAAATGCTTTGGCGTATTCAGCTAAAATTAATGAAGAGCTAGATCGCAGTTTTCCAAAAAGACTTATAGAAGAAATGACAAGTAATACAAATGGGGAATCTTATGAAAGGATTAAATCAGAACTTGCGCTTTTGAAAAGTAAGCGAAACGCATTAGAAGAAATCGATTTGTTATTAAAGGCGGATATAGAAGATGTGGAGATTACGGAAAAGACGCCTTGGTATATATTAAAGACACTTCAACTGTATATAGAAGAAAGTCAGAAAAAATTAGGTGTTTTTGATGAATTAGCACCACGTATAGCTCTTATGAGAGAAATTATTAATAAACGTTTCACTTATAAGAAAATGATCTTAAGTCAAGAGGAAGGGTTTGTCTTTGAAGTGCCTTATCATGAGATGTTAAATGCTGATAAACTTTCATCAGGTGAACAAAATGAACTTATCTTGATTTTTGAGCTCCTATTTAAGTCTAAGGTCAATGCTCTTATTTTAATTGATGAACCTGAAATTTCGTTGCATATTGCCTGGCAGCAAAGTTTCTTAGAGGATATGGAAAAGATAGCAGCATTAACGGGGGTGAAACTAATCATTGCAACTCATTCGCCAGATATTATTAATGGCAGATGGGATTTAACCACTGGTTTGGAGGAATGCTGATGAAAGGATACCTAAATGCTACGCGTTTAATTACGAAGCTTAAGATGTTACGAAGTGGAAAGAAAAGTAAAAGCTTTATTGTAGTTGAGGGTGTTACAGATTTACGGTTATACAGTAAATTTGTAGATGAATCATTTTGTCAAATTATTATTGCAGATAGTAAGCAAAATGTGAAAGCCTGTATAGAGGCTTGTAATGAAGAAGGCATTGAAGGCATTATTGGTATTGTAGATGCTGATTTTAGTCATATAGAAAGGTTGGATCAAGAGATTCCTAATTTATATTTAACAGATACTCATGATTTAGAATGCATGTTATTAAAATCACCTGCTTATGAGGATATTATGAAAGAATATGTGAATGTGAATAAATATGCTAGATTTGAAGGCCGTATGCAGGACCGGGTCATGCATATTTTGCTCAAAAATGCAGCAATCATCGGGTATTTAAGATGGTGTTCCCTTCGAGAAAATCTGGGACTTAATTTTTCGCTTTTGCAGTTTGAGTTATTTATTGATCCTCAGACATTAGAAGTTAATATTGAAAACTTTATAAAACAAGTGCTTATTCGCTCGCGAAAAATTAATGCCATAGAAGTAAAGGCATTGGCAAATAGAATAAATAGTTTAAATTTGAGAGAAGAAGAGATGTGGCAGATTTGTTGTGGTCACGATTTAATAGAAATTTTAGCTATAGGCTTTGTAAATATATTTGGCGATTATAATGCAAAAAATTTATTTGCAGGACAATTAGAAGGAAGTTTTAGGCTGGCATATACAAAAAGTTACTTTAGAATGACAAATCTCTACAAAAGTTTGATTGAATGGCAGAAAAATGGGAACTATGTAATTTTTGATAAAACTTTAAAAGTCAATGTATTGGAGGTAAGTGTGTAAAATTATCCATCAAAAATGCAATTTTTTCTATTTACTTTATTTACTTAAGAAAATAAAATAGACTCATGTAATTTATAAAATCATTAATGAAGGAGATAAAAAGTCTATGAAATTTGGTTACTTTGATGATAACAGACGTGAATACGTCATTACTACACCTCAGACACCTTACCCTTGGATTAACTATTTAGGAAGTGAAGAATTCTTTGGGTTAATATCTAATACAAGTGGTGGTTACACATTTTATAAAGATGCAAGACTTAGAAGAATCACTCGTTTTAGATACAATAGCGTACCTATTGATAATGGGGGCAGATATTTCTATATTAATGATGGTGGAGACGTATGGTCACATACATGGAAACCAGTGAAGAAAGAACTTTCTTTCTATGAATGTAGACATGGTCTTGGTTACTCAATGTTTACAGGTGAAAGAAATGGTATTAGAGTAGAGCAGCTCGCTTTTGTACCAAAAGGAGTTAATGCAGAGATACATAGATTAAAAGTTAAAAATACATCTAATAGTGCTAAGGATATTAAATTATTCTCTTTCATAGAATTTTGTTTATGGGATGCACAAGATGACTCTACAAACTTCCAAAGAAACTTTAGTACAGGTGAAGTTGAAATCAAAGGAAGTGCCATCTATCATAAAACTGAATACAAAGAAAGAAGAAATCACTACTCTTTCTATTCAGTAAACACAGAAATTAACGGTTTTGATACAGATCGTGATTCATTCGTAGGTTTATACAATGGATTTGAAGCACCAGATAGCGTTATGCATGGTGAATGTAAAAATTCTGTAGCTAGTGGCTGGTCTCCAATCGCAGCTCATCAAATCAATGCAGAACTTGCACCAGGTGAAGAAAAAACATATATCTTCACATTAGGTTATGTAGAAAATCCTGAAGATGAAAAATGGGAATCTAAAGGAATTATTAATAAAAAACCAGCTGAAGCTATTATGGCACGTTTTAGTACAGAAGAAGGCGTAGAAGCTGCATTTAAAGAACTTAATGAATCTTGGGATAGTTTACTTTCTCATTATGTATTAGACTGCGAAGATGAAAAACTTAGCCGTATGGTTAACATTTGGAATGCATATCAATGTATGGTTACATTCAATATGTCTCGTAGTGCTTCTTACTTCGAATCTGGTATCGGCCGTGGTATGGGATTCAGAGATTCTAACCAAGATTTACTTGGATTTGTACATCAAATTCCAGAAAGAGCTAGAGAAAGAATCATTGATATCGCATCTACACAATTCGAAGATGGTGGATGCTATCACCAATATCAACCACTTACTAAAAAAGGTAATAACGATATCGGTAGTGGATTCAACGATGACCCATTATGGCTTATCTTAGGAACAACTGCTTATATCAAAGAAACAGGAGACTTCGGTATCTTAGATGAAATGGTACCATTTGATAATGATGAAAATAATAAAGCAACATTATTCCATCACTTAAAAGTATCTCTTGACCACGTTACAAATAACCTTGGACCTCATGGACTTCCACTTATTGGTCGTGCGGACTGGAATGACTGCTTAAACCTTAATTGTTTCTCTAATACACCAGGTGAATCATTCCAAACAACAGAAAATCAAGCTGGTGGCGCTGCAGAATCAGTATTCATTGCTGGTATGTATGTTATGATCGGAAAAGAATACGTTGCACTTTGCAAACAAATAGGTAATGAAGAAGAAGCAGCTAGAGCACAAGCTAATGTAGATGAAATGGAGAAGAATACATTAGCTCATGGTTACGATGGAGAATGGTTCCTTCGTGCTTATGACTTCTATGGAAATAAAATCGGAAGTAACGAAAATGAAGAAGGTAAAATCTTCATCGAATCTCAAGGCTTCTGCGTAATGGCGGGTATTGGTGCTGAGACTGGTGAGGCTGAAAAAGCACTTAAATCAGTAGAAGAAAGACTTGATACAAAATACGGTATCGTTCTTAACAGCCCAGCATTTACAAAATACTATGTAGAAATGGGTGAAATCTCTACATATCCAGCTGGTTATAAAGAAAATGCTGGTATCTTCTGCCACAATAACCCATGGATTGCATGTGCTGAAACAGTACTTGGTCATGGTGATAGAGCATTTGAAGTTTACAAGAAAATTGCTCCAGCATACCTTGAAGAAATCAGTGATATCCACAAAACAGAACCATATGTGTATTCACAAATGGTTGCAGGTAAAGATGCTGTAAGACATGGTGAAGCTAAAAACTCTTGGCTTACAGGTACAGCTGCTTGGAACTTTATCACAATTACACAATGGATTTTAGGTATCAAACCAGATTACACAGGTCTTAAAGTAGATCCATGTATTCCAAAAGATTGGGATGGTTATAAAGTAACAAGACAGTTCAAAGGTTCTAAATACGAAATCAGTATTAAAAACCCATCACACGTATGCTGTGGCATAAAATCTCTTATCGTAGATGGTAATGTTGTTGAAGGAAATATTATCCCTGACTTCAAAGATGGTGAAACACACACAGTTGAAGCAATCTTAGGTTAATCTTGACAAATAGATTGATAAATGATAACATGTCATAAATAAATAGCAATCTCAAAGGCGAGAAAATATTACATTGTAATGTTTTCTCGCCTTTTTGCGTTGAGACAATATAAAAGGCAATAAGTACATACATAATTCAAGGGGGAATTCCACATGAAAAAGAGCAAAGAAAAACAAGAAGAACGCAAGATTTTTACAGCAGGCATTGTGAGTGTAAGTGATAGCAGTGCAAGTGGGGAGAAAGCAGATGAAAGTGGTAAATTATTAGACTATATGTTAAGAGGCCGTGGTTTTGATATTAAGTATTATATTGTTATACCAGATGAATTAGATCGTATTCAGGAAGCACTCGTTATGTTGTGTGATGATTTAAAGGTAGATTTAGTCATTACAACAGGCGGTGTAGGTTTTAGAAAGAGAGATGTAACACCAGAAGCTACACAAGGCGTATTAGATAAAGAAGCGCCAGGAATTTGTGAAGCTTTAAGATATTATCAAATGCAATACAATCCTAAGGCTATGCTTTCAAGAGGTGTTTCAGGAATTCGCCGTAATACAGTGATTATTAACTTAGTGGAAGATATAAAAGAGGTAAGCCGTTCATTTGAAAGTATTATTGATCCAATATATGCAGGTTTACAAACAATTCATGAAGAAGAATAAAGCGTAGATTATAATTGGTAGGTTATAGATAGGCTGACAAAATGAGTGGAGCTAGAGAAGTTGCACTCATTTTTATATTTTACCTAAATGATACAAGGTTTATTGGTGTATATTACTGCTTAATTTATTAGTATATGATATAATAATTAATAAGAATTCAAAAACATCGAAAGTAGTATATTAAGGAGGAAAAATGGAAATAGGAGTTGGACTTATATTAATTGTATGGCTTGGGGCCTTACTAAGAACGCAGCAAAAAGCCTTAAAGACTTATGATGGTTTAGAAACGAAGAAAGTGATTAGTTCAGGCATGGAAGAAGGTAAGATGGAACAAATTTTACGTTACGGCGGCATTGTGATTTTAATTGGCTTCGTAGCTGTAGTCATGTATGGCGCAGCCACTAAGGCATTTAATGAACGCATCATGCTTTACCTAGTTGCTATTTATCTTGTGATTTATTATATGTTAGAATATATTTCACATCATAGATGGTGTATGACAAAGGAAGGACTAAGAAGCAGCAGACAGCTTGAACTTATTGGTTTTGAAAAAGTAGTTAACTTTACGTGGTATGAAAAGGCTAATGGCCTTATTTTGCGTGTAAACTATAAGGGACGTGGCCTTGTTACGCGTAAAAGCGATTATTTAGTCCCCTCCAATAAACGTAAAGAAGTAGAAAAATTTTTAAAGGAACATGTTATTTGTACAAGAGGTTAAAAAATATAGGTCATTGCCTAAGCTTATGTATGAATATAGTCATAAAAACTGGTATAATAAAAGAAATGTAGTATATAAGGAGTGTAATTAAGATGTATAAATTAATAGCAGTAGATATGGATGGCACATTATTAAGAGAAGACAAAACAGTTTCTGAAAGAACAAAACAAGCTATCCAAATGGCTCATGACCAAGGGGTTAAAGTTGTATTAGCTTCAGGAAGACCAATTGAAGGGCTTAACCGCTATTTGGAAGAATTAGGACTTTGTACAGAAGAGGATTATGTATTAAGCTATAATGGTAGTATTGTACAAAATGTAGGCACTAGAGAAGTGATTGCAAAAAGTGCTTTAAAAGGTACCGATTTAATGAAGCTTTACAAACTTTCTAAAGAGCTTGGTGTAAATATTCATGCCTTCTCGAAAGATGGCTGTATCACACCTAAAATGAATGAATATTCTCAGTTAGAAGGACGTATTAATGGCATTCCTGTACATGAGGTAGATTATGATACAATTTCTGAAGAAGAAGATATTGTGAAAATCATGCTTATTGATCCGGTAGAAGTTTTAGAAGAAGTAATCAAAAAATTGCCAGAAATACTTTATGATGAATATACAATCGTAAGAAGTGCACCTTACTTCTTAGAGTTCTTAAATAAAAAATCAGGAAAAGCTGTTGGGGTAAAAGCTTTAAGTGAGCACCTTGGCATTAAACGTGAAGAAGTCATTTGCATAGGTGATGCAGGAAATGATTTAGATATGATCGAATATGCTGGACTTGGTGTGGCTATGGGGAATGCCTTTGATGAAGTTAAAAAAGTAGCGGACTATATTACAGATTCTAATGAAGAAGATGGTGTTGCTAAAGTTATTGAAAAATTTATTGCCATGAAATAAGTGTTACTTGCATAAGTATAGTGTGAAGCGTATAATAGGAGAATGAACCTATTAAATAAAAGTTAACGGAGGACACAAATGGATATAGAAGGGGATATTATACTGAGAGAAATGGACGAAGCGGATTGTAAAAATTTAGAAGAAGCATTCGCCGGCAGGGTTCTTAGGACCTCTCAGCTTTATACATCCTATTTAGAGGCAGGCCGTATAGGAAAGAGAAATACCATTGTTGCTTATTGTAAGGGTCAAGTTGCAGGGTATGCTACTATTTTGTGGGAAAGTGAGTATGAAGGTTTTGAAGAAGAAGGAATACCAGAAATCACCGACATAGAAGTACTAGATACATTTAAAAGTAGAGGTATTGCGACAAAGCTAATGGATGAACTCGAGAGACGTGCTTTAGAGCGTAGTGACTATTGTGGTGCGGGCGTAGGTCTTGCAGATCCTTATACAGCAGCACAAAGACTTTATGCGAAACGAGGTTATCAGCCAGACGGCAAAGGTATTTTTTATATCGAGCATGCCCATATTCATGAGCAATTAGAAATTGATGACAATCAAGGTCTAATGATGATTAAAAAATTATAGATAAACGAGGCTATAACACGGATTGAACGTGTTATGGCCTTTTTGTATGCCTAAATAAGTGATTAGTGTTGTCGTGTTGTCACTACAAGATAACAGGTGAGGTATATGTAATATACATAATATGTTAGAGCTCTTTAAAAAACTTTTGTAATGTATTAAGCTAAATACAAATATGAGTATATGGTTAAAAAAATAAGGGGGAGATGAAGTAGAATGAAAACGAAATTTTCTATGAGATGGAGAAAAATGGGAGCATTTGCTTTGGCTGTTGGAATGAGTTTATCTATGGCTTATGCTCAAACAGTGCCAATGTCAGCAGGAACAGGTGTAAAAGTTACTCAAGATGAAGTATCTACTACTATTACATATAATGAAAAATATCAAACAGCTACATATAAAGTAAAACAAAGTAATGTAACTGAGGTATCACTTAATATCACAGCAGATTCACAGTTCTGCATTAAATTATGTGATGCAAGTGGAGAAGCCTTTGAAACAGATTATCCATGTTACGGCGTAGAAGAAAGCACAACAGATGACTACGTTTATACAATTCCTAGTACAGAGGAATTAGGTCAAATCCAAATCATGTCTATATCAGATGGTCAAATCCTTACAGTTAACAACCTTGAAGTAAAAACAAGCGGCGCAGCTACAACTAGCAATATTGTAAAGGTACCAACATCAAGCGTAAAAGATGGTCATGGCGTAACTGTTACAAAAGCTGATGATAAAGCAGTGATTGATTATGAAGAAAAATATCAAACAGCTACATGTCCTATTACATCAGAAAATGTAAAAGAAGTTACATTAGACATTACAGCAGATTATCAATTCTGCATTAAATTATGTGATGCAACAGGAGAACCTTTCAAAACAGATTATCCAGGTTACGGTTTAGAAGAAACTACAACAGATAGTTATACTTTCACAGTAGATGAAACAGAAAAACTAGCTGAAATTCAAATTATGTCTTTAACAGATGGTCAAACTGTGACAGTAAATGATATTTCATTAAAACTTAGAAATACAGAAGCTAGACCAACTGGCCTGGTTAAAGGTGTAGAAAAAGATGCTAACGGTTATTATTCATTAGCAGGCCTTATGAATTACTATGGTATGAAATTCGGTACAAATGTAACAGATACAAATATTTATAACAGCAATAATACAGCAATCAATAATTTCCACTGTAATAGTATTACAGCATCAAATGAAATGAAAGCTTATTCATTACTTGACCAATATGCATCTAAAAACAGTCCAGATGGTATGCCAAGAATGAACTATACTGCTGGTGATAAGATTATGGCTTATGCAGCAGAAAATAACTTAGGTGTACGTGCACATACATTAGTGTGGGATGCTTATATGACAGATTGGTTCTTCCGTGAAGGTTATGATTCAAATAAACCATATGTAAGTCAAGAAGTAGCTAAACAACGTTTAAAATCTTATATTGAACAAGTTGTCACACACTTTGAATCAAAATATCCAGGCGTTATTTATTGCTGGGATGTTGTAAATGAAGGTGTTGAACCATCTAGTAAATTAGATGCTAATGATCCAAGAGGGGTAGAAGACAATATTTGGTCACAAAGAGTTGGTTCAGATTACATTGAACTCTCATTCAAATATGCTAAAGATGCTATTGATAAATGTGCCCTTGAAAATGGTGGAAAAACAAATATTAAATTATTCTACAATGACTTCTCTACATTCTATCCAGAAAAACGTGATGCAATCTGTAATCTTGTGAAGAGCTTAAATAGCTATGAAAAAGATAGCAACGGTGAATATATTAAACTTTGTGATGGTGTAGGTATGCAAGGTTATATCGGTGGCTATGGTAAACAAGATGGCTGTATGAATACAGGAGATATTACTTTAATCAAAAATGCTATTAAGAAATTCCATTCATTAGGTGTAGAAGTTCAAGTTACAGAAATGGCTGTACGTA
The DNA here is from genome assembly GCF_001311925.1 of Cellulosilyticum ruminicola JCM 14822. Lineage (GTDB taxonomy): Bacteria > Bacillota > Clostridia > Lachnospirales > Cellulosilyticaceae > Cellulosilyticum > Cellulosilyticum ruminicola. The sequence goes on along the minus strand of NZ_BBCG01000019.1, from coordinate 28,361 downwards.
ACTATGACAATAGTCCAGAAACAATAGAAAAACATGCTAAATTCTACAAAGCATTATTTGATATGTTTATTGGTTTAAATGAAGGGGAAGATAAACCATTAACAGGTATTAGTATTTGGGGATTATATGATAATCCATCTATGCCAACATCAGATTATAGCTGGTCAATGAATAGTCCATACTGTGGATTATTTGATGAAAACTTCAAACCAAAAGAAGCTTTAAAATTAGTAGAAGAAGCACTTGTAGAAAACTTACCAGCTAGTGCATTTGATGAAGATAAGAAAGACGAAGACAAGAAAGATGACGATAAACAACAAGAAACAACAAGCCCATTAAGCATTGTGATTAACTCAGATTGGGGTCAAGGTGCAGTAGCTAATGTGACAATTACAAATAATACAGGTAAAGATTTAGATGGATGGAATTGTACTTTCACAACCAATCGTCCTATTACACAAGTATGGAGTGCTAATTTAATAAGTAACGGAGAAAATACATATACAATCAGTAATCCAGAATGGCAACCTAATTTAAAAGCAGGCGAAAGCTATACTTTCGGGTGCATGTTAGGTAGCGGTGATGCTAGTGTAAATGCCGTTAATGTGACATTAAAATAATATAATATACCCATAATAAGAAGGAGTTTATAGCCCCCTAAGTTATAAACTCCTTCTTATTATGCTTAAAATGATTTAATAAATTATTAAAGTGTAAAAATATTGACAATTACAATGTGCAAAAGTATAATGGGAGAAATTTATTAAAGCTTAAGGAGATGGGGTATTATGAAGCATAAAGGAACACAAACAATCGAAACAAGTCGTTTAATATTACGTCAGTTTAAGATCAGTGATGCAGAAGATATGTTTAGAAACTGGGCAAGTGATGATGAAGTGACAAAGTATTTAACCTGGCCTACCCATCCAGATGTGGAATGTAGTAAAGCTATATTAACGGATTGGGTAGCTAGCTATGCCAACGAAGATAAATATGAGTGGTGCATTGAGCTTAAAGAAACAGATGAGGCTATAGGCAGTATAGGCGGCTTTGATATTGAAGAGAAGACAGAATCTGTAGTAATCGGTTATTGTATTTCAAGGAAGTATTGGCATCAAGCATTGCTTCTGAAGCATTAGCCGCTGTGATTAAGTATTTCTTTGAAGAAGTAGATATGAAACGTATTGTTTCCTATCATGATGTAGCCAATCCTAATTCAGGTAAGGTGATGCAAAAATGTGGCATGACTTACGAAGGAACGAGGCGAAAATCTGATTGGAATAATACAGGTGTTTGTGATACGGTTTATTATGCTATTTTAAAAGAAGACTTGCCTGTGGTATTTGAAGATTTTAAAGTAGTTTATAAGGAAAATAAATAAAAAGAAAGTTTAGTGATGGGGAAGATAATGTATGAAATAAGACAATTTAAGGATACAGATATTGATTTTGTAATGACCTATAGTTTTATACTAGGATTAGAAATAAAAGATCATACAGATAATGAAGAGGGCAATGCATTTACAGTTGTTGATGCGGAAAATGAAATCGTAGGTGTAGGTATTGTGGGGTATCATAGCGGTTGGTATTGTGAAATGCCGGATACTGTACATAAATTGTTTAGAATATTGTATCATGCTAGGGGAAGAAGTAAGTTTGCCAACGCTTATAGAGGGGGCAAAAGCTGTTTATCAGCGATTACAAAAAGAAAACCCTCATAAAAATATGAAACTGATTTACTATACGAAATCAGATGATTTTGGTAAGGTGCAACAATTTTTACATAACGACTTTTGCTTTAATCAGCTGCTGCCTATTTTGAAATATGATTTAAGCAGTATTGAGCATTATACAATACCAAAAGAGGTAACTATAAAGGTACTTGATTTAAATGAAGAAAGCGTACAGCAATATATTGTGGCTACTTCTAGGGCTAATGATGGCATAGCCGATAGCATTGGTGAATTTTGGTTTCGTGCACAGGATGAAAGCTTTAAGCCTTTGCGGCTTATGTAGGTGAAGAAGTAGTTGGTGGCATTTCTATTTGGAATATGGGTGAAACAGGAGGCGCTACAGAAAGCATCTTTGTGGTGCCGGATTATAGACGTCAAAATATAGCTAGTGAGCTGATAGCTACTGCTTTAGAAGAACTTAAACAAAGAGGCAAACAAGAAGTCGTGCTTTCTATGAATGGAGATAATGGAAGAGCTATGAGGCTTTATCAAAAGTTAGGTTATGAATTGATGTTTTATCTAGTAGAATTAGGACAAATAGAAAGTGCATAGGAAATAAACTATATAGAAAATATACCAGCTATTTTAAGGGGGGAATTAAGATGGGAATATACTTTGGATTTTCAATACAAGGGTTAATAGTTTTTGTAGTACCTTTAATTATTAATATATTTTAGGTGATTTTTCCACCTAAGCAAAATCACGAAAAGAAAGAAATAAAGATGCCAGTACTGGAAACTCTAGAACAAGGTACACGCATAGCTTATGGAGCAGCAATTTCTATATAAAACAATAATACAAACCTTCCGCTGGAGTATTTCTTATAACTTCTTAGTGAGTCGTGCTAAATGGGTTTTAGGCAATTGTCTAAGTAGTAGGTTATTATCACTCATTAAATAACCAAACAGTATCTTTAAGCTTTTAATGCTAGTAAAATTTTCGATTAATAGGAGAAAAGAAAAAAAGAGGAGATTCGAAAACTACATTTGGAGTATTTCTTATAACTTCTTAGTGACGTATGCTAAATGGGTTTTAGGCAATTGTCTGAACGCAGTGAGTTGTTGCCGTTCATTTAGCACACAAGCTTAGAAGCTGTTGGAAATACGGAGATAGTAGTTTGAGAACTCCCCTATTTTTTCAGACCTATTAGGTCACTTAAGGTTTTATATAACTTTAGTTGTCCAATCTTCTACATTCCATACATCTGTTACGAAACTTTCATAGAAGTAAGGTTCGTGACATACGATGATTACTGTCCCTTTGAATTCGCGGATTGCTTTTTCAAGCTCATCTTTCGCTTCTGGGTCTAAGTGGTTTGTAGGTTCGTCGAGAACGAGTAAGTTGTGTTCTTCCATAAGAATTTTGCAAAGACGTACTTTTGCATTTTCTCCCCCTGAGAGAACTTTCATTGGACTTGTGATATGATCTGTTGTTAAACCACATTTCGCAAGTGCTGTACGTACTTCATTATTTGCCATAGATGGGTAAAGATTCCAAATATAGTCAAGTGCGATTGTGTTGTTATCACGGCTATCTTCTTGTTCGAAGTAACCATATTTAACGTTTTCACCGAAGATTACTTTTCCTGAGATTGGTTTGATGACACCGAGAAGTGTTTTAAGTAATGTTGATTTACCTAAACCATTTACCCCACAAATAGCAACTTTTTGATTACGTTCTAATTTGAAGTTAAGAGGCTGTGTAAGTGGTGAGTCGTATCCAATTACAAGGTCTTCAGCTTCGATTAAGAAACGGCTAGGTGCTCTATATGATTTGAAGTTGAAAACTGGTTTTGGCTTTTCATGCACTTTTTCAATGATATCCATTTTATCAAGTTGTTTTTGACGGCTTCGTGCCATACCTGTTGTGGCAACGCGGGCTTTATTACGTGCGATGAAGTCTTCAAGTTTTTCAATTTCTTTTTGTTGACGTTCGTAAGCTTGTTCTTGTTGACGTTTTTTGAGTTCGTAAACGCGTTGGAATTCATCATAGCTTCCTACGTAACGTGTAAGTTGACAGTTTTCTACGTGGTAGATTAAGTTACATACTGCGTTAAGGAATGGAATATCGTGAGATACAAGAATGAAGGCATTTTCATAATTTTGTAAGTAACGTGTAAGCCATTCAATGTGCTCAACGTCTAAGTAGTTAGTCGGCTCATCTAGGATGAGGATTGTTGGGTTTTCAAGTAGAAGTTTTGTAAGAAGTACTTTTGTTCTTTGTCCCCCACTAAGCTCGTCTACTTTTCTCTCAAGTCCGATATCCACAAGTCCGAGACCTTGAGCAACTTCTTCGATTTTTGAATCTAATGTATAGAAACCGCTGTGGTCTAAGATTGTTTGAATCTCAGCTGCGTCCTCCATCATTTTATTCATTTCATCTTCATCCACTTCAGCAACTTTTTCATAAATTGCCATCATCTCTTTTTCAAGGTCAAAGAGGTGGTTAAAGGCAAGTCTTAAGTTTTCTCTAATTGTTGTTCCAGGTGTAAGGGCTGAGTGCTGATCAAGGTAACCAACTGTTACACGGTTTGACCATTGAACTGTCCCTTCATCTGGCATAAGTTTACCAGTAATAATATTTAAGAAAGTTGATTTACCTTCGCCGTTTGCTCCAACGAGGGCAACGTGTTCACCTTTTAATAAACGAAATGATACATCTTCTAAAATGCTACGAGAACCGAAACCATGTGTCACATTTTTTACGTTTAATATGCTCATTTTAATCTCCTTTAAATAAAATTAAAATTTAAGATGACATGTCTCTATGCAACATATTACCTCAAATAGTATCAATAGGGCATTAAACTAATACCTTTAATATAATAATAGAAAATGATGAAAAAGTATAGTGTTTATCATTGTCAAAAATGTATAGTTCACTTGATAGAAAAAGTAAAAAATTACCAAGAAAGTAAAAACTAGAAATAGGGTATTTAAAAATCATTTAAAATAGAGTACACTAATGATGTGACCAAGGTTACAAAATTGATAGAAAGAGAGAATAGCGATGCAAGGAAAAGAACGTGATAAGCAGTTAGCAGAGGGACTTCGTAATGAGTTTATTAAAAAATATCAAAACCAAAAGACTTTTCAAGAGTTATTAGATGAAATGGAAGATAACTGTTTAGATAAGATGATCCATTCCTTAAAACAAGAAGCTAAGATTAACATTTTCCGTGATTATAGTGCTTTAAAACAAATTGCTAGCGATGTGAAACAAAAACATACTAAAGAACTTTATGACGAAGTTTGTGCAATTGATGAAGCAAGAGCGTGGATTAATGATAATGGTAAATATAAAACACTCGTATTTAATGCACTTTGCAAAGTATATAAAAGACAAGAAGGCTTAAAGCCATTAATTGAAGAATAAAATAGAGGCAACCTCAAAAAAGGTGCTCTATTTTTTGTTTATGATTAAGTTTTAGCGTTTTAATTTATTTTGAAGACCTTCAAGTAAGTCATAAGGCACTTGTAAATGTCCATAACCTGAACCTAATTCTAAGTTAGGTTTATTATCACCATGAAAATCGCTGCCTCCAGTAGAGAGTAAGTCAAGATTCTTGCAAACTTGTAAGAGATGAGCAGTTTCATTTTGTGTATGGGTTGCATAAATGCATTCTACGCCGTCTAATCCTTTTGAAGCTAAATCTTTGATGACTTGTGTGACTTCACTATTACTAAAGTCATAAAGTTTAGGATGAGCAAGTACAGCAAGGCCTCCCGCATTATGAATCATATCCATACATTCATGGGTTGTAAAGCGCTCACGAGCTACATAAGCTGGCTTGCCAGCACCAATGTATTTATTAAAGGCTTGATCCCTTGTTTTAATATAACCCTTTTTTAAAAGAGCAGCAGCAAAGTGAGCTCTTGTTAAGACTGTATCTGGTCCATAACCTTCTCCTAAATCTTCGAAAGTAAGTGGCATACCGAGAGTGGCAAGCTTATCTATAATTTGAAGATTACGTTTTGTACGGCTTTCAACAAGATAGTTAAGTTTTTCTAAAAGCTTCGGATTTTTGTAATCCATATAGTAACCTAACATATGCACTTCCTTACCATTATAATCCGCAGAAAATTCAATACCAGGAACAACAGTAAGCCCGATTTCTTTGCCTTTTTTTATAGCAGTTTCTACGCCAGAGACTGTATCGTGATCTGTTAGTGCAATGGCACTAAGCCCCTTAGATTTTGCAAGAAGTACCACTTCTTCAGGAGAAAGGGTACCATCCGAACTATTGGAATGAACATGTAAATCAATTTGTTTCATATTATTTCCTCCTCTATAAAGTTATTTTATCATAAAACAATTTCAGTAGGCATAAAATCTTAATAGTTAGGTGAAAAGAAGGAGGGAAATATATGGCACAACGTAAAAGTAAAAAAGAAGTAGATATGCCCACAGCAGTAATGACAATGATTAAGGCTAATATTATGGCTTATGTTGTTACCGCTATTTTTGTTTTATTAGGTTCTATTATTCTTACATACACTAGTGCCTCACCGCAAGTAGAGAGTATGATTGTCATTATAGGTATTATTGTGTCAGCTTTTTTAGCAGGCTATGATACAGCAAAAGTTGACAACAAAAATGGCTATAAATGGGGCGCAATAGGGGGCTCACTTTATTTTATTATTTTCTTAATCTTAGGAACGGTCATTAATAAATTAAATAATATAGCCCCTGGTGTTATGTTCCTTATAGCATTCTTAGTGCTTATAAGTAGTAGTGTTGCGGGAATGTTCTCGGTAAATTACCAAAAATAGTAAAATTGTATCTTTGTAAGATTATATCTATAGGTTAAAACTTTTGTTTTAAAAAATAATAACCTATGCTATAATAAAAAAGATTTGTGATTTGAAAGGAGAATATCATCATGAAACATATTAAAACATTAAACACTAAAAACTTACCAAACAGTGCAAAAAAAGGTGGATGTGGTGAATGCCAAACATCTTGTCAATCAGCATGTAAAACATCTTGTACTGTAGGAAACCAAGCCTGCGAAAAATAATTTTTGCAATTAAGCAGTGGCCTTTGGTCGCTGCTTTTATTTTGAGATAATTTATTAATCTATTAATGAAGTAGTTATAAAAAATATAATGATAAAAAGGAAGGCAAATAAATGATCCACAAATTTCAATTTGAAAACTCCAATATTGTTATGGATATCCATAGCGGAAGCATCCATTTAGTAGACGATGTAGCATATACTATCGTTGAAGATGTAGAAACACTAAGTAAAGAAGAAGTAATGGCTAAATACAGTGGACAATTTGAAACAGCTGCACTTGAAGAAGCTATCGAGGAACTTTTAACATTAAAAGAACAAGAAATGCTTTACACACCAGATCAATACGAAGAATTCGTACCAGCATTCTTAAACAGAGAACCAGTTGTAAAAGCACTTTGCTTACACGTTGCGCACGACTGTAACTTAAAATGTAAATATTGTTTCGCTGGTGAAGGTGAATACCATGGTCACCGTAGTTTAATGAGCATCGAAGTTGGCAAAAAAGCAATCGACTTTATCATTGAAAACTCTAAACATCGTAAAAACATCGAAATCGACTTCTTTGGTGGCGAACCTCTTATGAACTGGGAAATGGTTAAAGAGACTGTAGACTATGCAAGACAAAGAGAAAAAGAAACTGGTAAAAACTTTAGATTTACAATGACAACAAATGGTGTATTATTAAATGATGAAATCATTGACTATTTAAATGAAAACATGCATAATGTTGTACTTAGTTTAGATGGACGTAAAGAAGTGAACGATAACATGCGTCCAACTGCAAATGGTAAAGGAAGCTATGATATCATTTTACCTAAATTTAAAAAGCTTGTTGAAAAACGTGGTAACAAACAATATTACCTTCGTGGTACATTTACACACCACAACTTAGACTTCGCAGAAGATGTAAAACACATGACAGGTGAAGGATTCAAAGAAGTATCTGTAGAACCAGTAGTTGCACCAAATGATATGGACTATGCAATCAAGCCAAATGATGTTGAGACTCTTTGTGCAGAATATGAAAAACTTGCAAAATACATTGTGACACAAATAAGACAAGGCGATGGCTTCAACTTCTTCCACTTTATGGTTGATTTAGAAGGTGGTCCATGCGTACATAAACGTCTTGCTGGATGTGGTTCAGGAACAGAATATTTAGCAGTAACACCAGAAGGAGATCTTTATCCATGTCACCAATTCGTTGGTATACCAGAATTCAAAATGGGTGATGTAAACGTAGGTGTAACAAATACAGAAATGCGTTCTAAATTTGAAAAATGTAACGTTTATAGCAAAGATGAATGTAGAAGCTGTTGGGCTAAATTCTTCTGTAGTGGAGGATGTGCAGCTAACTCATATAACTTCCACGGTGATATTCATCATGTATATGAAATCGGTTGTGAACTTCAAAAGAAACGTTTAGAATGTGCAATTGGTATCAAAGCTGAGTTATCGTAAAATAAAAATGTCACAAAATACTGCATGTTGAGGCTTTTTAATTGACTATAATGTACACAAATTATATAATCAATTTAGTGTCACAAAAGAGGAATTAAGGAGGAAATGTGATGGGCAATAAAAGAAAAACGAAAAGTATTTTTGCCTTGCTCCTTACTTTAATTGTCATCGTTGGCTTAGGTGTAACAGCATACCTTGCTTGCACAGCTGTAAGTAGTGGTAAAAATGTAGTAACTGAAAAAGTTACTGCAGAGAGTACAAAAGATGGAGCACAAACAGATGCAAAAGAAGATAAGGCAGCAACTACAGACAATGCAGCAGCTAAAGACGAGACTGCAGCAACAGAAGAAAGTACAGACGATGCTAAAGCAGAAGCAAAAGATGATGCTACAGTAGAAAAAACAGAGGCAACTGATGCTAAAGAAGTTGAAGCTGAAAAAGTATCATTAGTACAAAAAGTATTTGGTGAAAAACATATCCACTTAGGTCTAGACCTTCAAGGTGGGGTTAATATTGTTTATCAGCCAAAATTAGACCGCGCGCCAACAGAAGATGAAATGGCAGCAGCTAAATTAATGATTCAAAAAAGATTAGATGCAAAAGGTTATACAGAAGCTGAAGCATCTATTGAAGGTGGAAACCGTATTCGTGTTGAAATCCCAGGTGTAGAAGATCCTCAAAAAGCAATTGATGAAATCGGTGCAGCTGGTATGCTTAGATTTATGGACCAAGAAGGAAATGAAATCTTAAATGGTAGTAAAGTAGATAAAGCAACAGCACAATATTATACAGAAAATGGTGTAAACAAATATGGTGTAAGCGTTGATATGAATGCTGAAGGTACAGAAATCTTCAAGAAGTTTACAACAGACCATAAAGGTGAAATGATGGTCATCTTATTAGATGAAACACCACTTTCATATGCAACAATTCAAGCAGTTATCACAGATGGTAAAGGTATGATCAGCGGCAGTTTTACAGCTGAACAAGCTAAAGACTTAGCAGATGGTATCAATGCTGGTTCATTACCATTCGCTCTTGAAGCAATTACATCAACAGGTGTTGGTGCGAAACTTGGTTTAGATGCACTTAATACAAGTTTACTTGCAGGTGCAATTGGTCTTGCACTCATCATGGTATTTATGCTTTGCTTATATAGACTTTGTGGACTTGCAGCAGATATTGCACTTACACTTTACATTGCATTACTTATTTTAGTACTTAGTGCAATGAATGCCACACTTACATTACCTGGTATTGCAGGTTTACTTCTTTCTATTGGTATGGCAGTAGATGCTAACGTTATTATCTTCGTACGTATCAAAGAAGAAATGGCATCTGGTAAAACAGTACGTTCAGCAGTAGATGCTGGTTTCAATAAAGCATTTAGTGCAATCTTAGATGGTAATATTACAACACTTATTGCCTCTGTTGTACTTTATATTTTCGGTACAGGTCTTATTAAGAGCTTTGCCACAACACTTGGTATAGGTATTATTTTATCTATGTTCACAGCACTTGTAATCACAAGATTCATCCTAAAATGCTTCGTGGGTATGGATATTAGAAAACCATCTTTATATGCTAAAGTAAAAAAACAAAGTGAGGAGGCCTAGTTATGAAATTTATTGAAAGCAGAAAGAAATTCTATGCATTATCATTAATAGTTATTATAATAGGACTTCTTGCAATGGGTATTAATGGTGCAAGAGGCAAAGGCTTCTTCGAAAAAGATATTGAGTTCACAGGTGTTCTTATATTCAATTCGATCTTGAAAAACCTCTTACAAATGAAATTAAAACAGAACTTGCAAAGATTGCAACAGATGTAACAGGAGATGCAAATCCTCGTATTACAACAGCTGATAAAACTGGTGTAATTGTTACAATGCAAAGAACTGAAAATGCAAAAAGAATTGAACTTTACAATACAATCAAAGAAAAATATAATTTAAAAGCAGATGTACCACTTGCTCATGAAGATTTCTCAGCTACAATCAGTGATGAAATCAAATGGGGAGCTATTAAAGCTGTAATCGTTGGTGTTATCTTAATCTTAATTTATATTACATTCAGATTTAAAGATTACAAGTTTGGTGTAAGTGCTGTTATGGCCTTAGTACATGACGTAATGGTTATGCTTACAGTATATGCAGTATTCCGTATTCCACTTAACAACTCATTTATTGCAGCTATGCTTACAATCGTAGGTTACTCAATCAATGATACAATCATTGTATTTGACCGTATTCGTGAAAATAAAACACGTAAAGGTTATAAAGAGGGACAAGCAGTACCAGCTGAAGTTGTTAACAGCAGTATTAATCAAACATTAAGTCGTTCAATTTGTACATCTATTACAACACTTATTATGGTTGTATTACTTTATGTTTTAGGAACAGATTCAGTAAAAGAATTTGCGCTTCCACTTATCGTAGGTGTAGCAGCAGGTACTTATTCATCTATCTTCGTAGCCAGTCCATTATGGTTCGATTTAAGCCGTAAAAGAAAAAAAGCTACAGATAAATAATAATATGTTATAATAAGCATGTAAGTAAAGAGGGTGTCGCAAAATCATTAGTAATTTTGCGGCACCCTTTTTAATATTTATATACAAGTATATTAATAATCTAAGTACATCGATTGCTATACTTACTAGCAAGATGATAAAATTAACATTACAATGCTTAAATTTAAACAGTAAAGGGAGTGACTATATGATAACAAATAAGCAATCAAACTTTATTCTTAAGGGGCAAATTATTTATAGTAAACCAGATTGGTCTGTTAGTTATAATGAAAATGCATATATTGTTTGCGAGGAGGGTAAAGTTGAAGGCGTTTATGAAAATTTACCAGATGCTTTTAAAGCTTATCCTATTATAGATTGCAAAGAGCAGCTTATTATACCTGGAATGAGTGATTTACATGTTCATGCCCCTCAATATCCATTTAGAGGCTTAGGGATGGATTTAGAATTACTTGAATGGTTGAATAATCATACATTTCCTGAAGAGGCTAAATATCAAGATATCACATATGCCCATAAGGCTTATTCTATCTTTGTAGATGATTTGCTCTATAGTACAACGACGAGAGCTTGTATCTTTGCAACTATTCACCCAGAAGCTACCCTTGATTTAATGTCACAGTTAGAAGCAAGTGGATTATATACTTATGTTGGCAAAGTGAATATGGACCGAAACGGCAGCCCGCGGCTTCAAGAAGAAAGTGCGGCTGCTTCTTATAAGGCGACTAGAGAATGGATTATAAGTGCTAATAAAAGTTTCAAACATACATTGCCTATGCTGACACCACGTTTTATACCAACTTGTAGTGATGAATTAATGAATAAACTTCACACACTTCAGACAGAATTTAACTTGCCATTGCAATCCCATTTATCAGAGAATTTAAGCGAAATTAATTGGGTAAAGCAGCTTGTTCCAACATCTAAGTTTTATGGTGATGCTTATCATCAATTTGGACTATTTGGTGGTGAAGTCCCTACAGTGATGGCACACTGTATATATAGCCCAGAAGAAGAAATAAAGCTTATGAAACAAAATAATGTTTATATAGCCCACTGCCCAGAATCAAACACAAACCTTTCATCTGGTATTGCACCTATTCGTAAGTATATGGAGGAAGGTTTAAATATTGGATTAGGATCAGATGTAGCAGCAGGTACAGGACTTTCACTTTTGAAATCAATGGCGATGGCTATTCAAGTTTCTAAATTATATTATTGTTTAGTAGATCAAGATAAAAAGCCTCTTACAACAGAAGAAGTCTTTTATCTTGCCACGCTAGGCGGCGGCTCATTCTTTGGAAAAGTAGGGTCATTTATGCCAGGATATGCCTTTGACGTTGTAGTAATTGATGACAGCGCTATTAAGGCGCCTAGAAGCCTTTCTTTAAAAGAAAGATTAGAGCGAATTCTTTATTACAGTGATCAGGTTCAAATTACTGAAAAATATGTAGATGGACAGAAATTAAAAATAGCATCAAAATAAGTGATGAGATAATCTATAAAGATTATGCAATAGTAGCGTAGCTGTTGCATGATCTTTATATCCTAGCTGGATGTTGGCTATTTTTTATAAGTTAAAAGTTTTTGAGAAAAGAATGATATTATTTGAAATTAGTTTAAAAAATATAATATTTTAATTGACAAATAACAATATAGTATATATAATGATTTATGTAGTCGAGGCAAACAAGCCACTACAAAATAAAAAATTATAAGAAATAGTTCTTATAATATATGGGTCATTAGCTTAGTTGGTAGAGCATCAGACTCTTAATCTGAGGGTCCTGGGTTCGAGTCCCAGATGGCTCATTAAAAGAAGCTCAAGGGTATTCCTTGAGCTTCAATGCGTTTAGGCATTTTTTGGGGTTTATAATTACTGTAAATAAAAGACGATTGGTGAATATATAAAACGATTTGGAATAAAAAAAGTGTGGCTAAATTTTTGTTTCTTACTTAGTAAAGAACGTTCTGTTATTAACAGGCGTTCTTTTGCGTTTTAGTGTTTTTATAAGATAGATATAAAAATAGTATGGATATATTTTCTCTTTTTTGCTTTTACCATTAAACTCTTTTCGTCTACCAGTAGCATCAAAAAATAGAACACGCCATTTTTGAACTTCCTTACCATTTTTATTGATTACTGTACGTTGGCTATAAATTCACGTCCTTTTTAGTCAAATAAGAAGAAGTTATGAGAGCTCACAACTACTTCTTAAATTTATTTCTTTTGAGCAAGTAAATCAACATAAGCTTTTAAAAGCTTAAGCTCTCTATCATCTAAATCTGTAAGTTCGGCTTCAGAAAAAATACTTTTAAGTTTTCCTAAGCAGTCAAATAACTTAGCTTCATCTGCGAGTCTTTTTACATCATACTTTTTATTCCAATCTTCAAATTTATCTCGTTGAGGGGTTCTACCAGCTAAGTAATCTACACTTACATTAAAGTAGTCAGCAACTTGTGTAATTGCTTTAAGTGTAGGACTTGATCCATTTTCCCATCTTTTTATGCTCCCATTACCCAAATTACATTGGCATTCTAACTCTACAATTGTGATATCTTTTTCTGAACATAGGGCACGAATAAGAGAGCCGGTATTGCTTGTAAGTATTGAGTTACTTAAATCTTTACTTGAATCCATGTTGTTTACTCCTTTTGTTGTTATAATATACCATTAGTGAAAATAAGTTTAAAACATTGACTATTAGTGAAAAAATAATATATTGTTCTATAGATATTAAAAGAAATTTAAACCTATCAGAAAGTTATAATTTTGTCCACGATACAGATGAAATATTTCCAAAGGATGAAAGGGAGTCAAGCTCAACAGCAATATCAGGTCATGGAACGCATATAACGGGTATAATAGGAGCCAAAATGAATAATGGGGAAGGTATAGTAGGAATAGTACTTGAGGCGGAAATAATAGAATTAAAGGCACTTGGTAGTAAAAGTGGAAGCTATACAGTGCGTAATAAATCAGATGTAACTGTCCACAAAGTTATAGAATATGCACAACAAAAAGGAGTTAAGCTTATAAATTATAGTATAACAGGAACAACTTCAATGGAATCTGAAAAAGAAGCAATAAGAAAGGCGCCAAATATGTTATTTGTCGTACCAGCAGGTAATAATGGTTATTGTTTAGGTGAAGAAGGAGAAGCTTATCCCGTATGCTTTGGTTTTGATAATTGTATAGTAGTTGCCAATATAGATGAAAATGGGGAGTTAGCGTTAAACTCTAATTATGGGAGGGATACAGATATAGCAGCTTCCGGAACTGATATTTTAAGCACTTTTACCGATAATATGGATTTTGAAGAACAAATTAAGATTAGCACTACAGGAAATGGAAAGATTTAAAAATTAAAAAAATTATGATAAAATATAATTGTAGAATAATGTATATACAAGAAAATCTATATATTTGAAATGGCTAACTAATCCAATAAGAGTAAAAATACAGTCAGATAAAGTGCGAATTAGTATACCAAAAGCATATAAAAAGGGTGTATATAATCTAAAATAAGGTGGAAAATAAAATGAATGATGCTTTAGAATTTATAGTACTTAGTATTACATATCTTATATGTATTCTTATATATAAGAATAATAATACACCGCAAAAAATCTTGAAAAAATTAGCAATAAGAGAATCTTATAAAATAGTAATACTTTATATAGTCTTTATTTGTGTAGTTCAAATAATTTTGACATCTATGCTTAGTGGGGTAAATATACTTATTTACAGATTAATATTAGGAATTGAAATGGGTTTTTTCCTTTCTTTTATTCCATATATTTCAAAGAAAAAATAGATTTAATATTTTTTTAGAAGGATTAATATATGCTATGAAAAGATATTATTGCATAAAACAGTATGATGTAGTTGCACATAAGATTATTAAAAAACAAATAATTATAGCAAATCCTGTAAGGGGAATTATGAGGCACACTCCGAAAGAACTTTTTAAATTTGGACGGATGTGCTTATTTTGTTTGGATATAATGGTGTTCTTCATTTTGAAGAGGTTATACTTATTTTAGGCGGAGTAGTATAATTAGGCATGATTATTTTTGAAATTCTAAAGGGATTGAGTTTCAAGGGCTGTATATAGTTTGTTATTACAGACTCTTAATCTGAGGGTCATGGGTTCGAGTCCCAGATGGCTCATTAATTAAAGAGTGAAGAAAGCACACACTGTAGAAGGTTTGAATCCTTAGTAGTGTGTGCTTTTTTTGTGGTGAAATTTTCCTAAGAATATGGGAGATTAAATATTATTATTTATATTTTTAATAAAACAAATAATTTATTAAAAAACAATTGACTATATATTCTGGAAATAATAAGATTAGTTTGAGAAACAAAATAAAGGGGAGATGTTTTGATGAATAAAAAACTAACTTATTTAATCTCGGCAACACTTATTATGAGTACCTTATCAACTCAGGCAGTGGAAAGTAGGGACATCGCTGTAAAAGATTATGTGACCACAAGTATTACAACAGGTAATCAATTAGCGACGAATCTTTACGAGGGCAAAGGATTTGAAGTGGATTTTCAAGTGAATCATCAATGGCTGGGAGGCTATAATGGTGAATTGATTTTGAAAAATACCAGTGACGAGCCTTTAGAAGATTGGGCATTGGCATTTGATTTGCCGAGTGAGCTGAGTGATGTATGGGGGGCAGAAATTGCTAGTTATAAAGAGGGGCATTATATCCTTAAAAATACAGGGTGGAATCAGAGTATTGCAGCAGGAGAAAGTATACATATTGGTTTTAATGGGGTTGGGATAGATGCGCCTAAAGCGCCACAAACTTATACGTTTCTTACAGCTAAGGAAAAAGTAACCCCAGTAACGTGTGCTGCCTCATTTAAAAAGACAGAGAGTTGGCAAGAAGGCTTTAATGGAGAAATTATCATTGAAAATACTACAGATGAAACGATTGATGAATGGGTGTTAGCATTTGATTTTGAAGGAGAGATTGAAAGTTTTTGGTCAGCTGAGATTATTAGTCATGAAGACAATCACTATGTAATTAAAAACAAAGCGTATAATGGTGAGATTATACCAAGTCAGACATTAACATTAGGCTTTGTAGGCAGCTCAAAAAATGAACAAGCAGTGCCTACTCATTATGAAATGAGCCAAATTGGTAAAGTATATGAAGAGCCAATAGATTATGAAAAAGATATGGATGCAGATAATTTGCCGGATTATTATGAGAACATTCTAGGAACTAATCCTAATAATGCTGATACAGATGGAGATGGCCTGCCAGATGGTTATGAAGTTTTGATTTTAGGTACGTCACCATTATTAAAGGATTCTGTTGATGATAGTATTCAAGACGGCGATGAAGATTTAGATGAGGATGGGCTTAGTAATATTAAGGAATATGAGTTAGGTACAAATCCGAAGGATAAAGATACAGATGGCGATGGGGTATTAGATGGAGAAGAGGTTGATAACTATGGTACTAATCCGTTGCTTAAAGACACGGATGAAGATGGCTTATGCGATGGAGATGAAATTAAATTAGGCTTTAAACCACTAGTAAAAGATTCTGATGGCAATGGTATTATAGATGGAGAAGAAAAGGTAGAACAAGTTTTTAGCCAAGAAATCATCAATGATGAAAAGCAGGAAGTCATAGGAGTGGAAGTTGGTTTAAAATGTGCAGGCAGCATTGATGAAGTTGTAAGTGTAAGAGACACTTATGGGGAAGATATTTTATCAAGTAAAGTATCAGGACTTGTGGGATCTCCTATACAAATTACATCTGAACAAGATTTTGAGGAGGCAACGATTACTTTTAAATATGATGAAAATTTATTAGGAGATACAAAGGAAGAAGACTTAGCACTTGTATGGTATGATGAAGCTAATAATCACTTTAAGATTTTTGATAAAGAGAGTATCGTGGATAAGGAAAATAATACAGTAAGTTATAAGACGACTCATTTTTCAACTTACTTATTAGTAGATCAGAAAAAATGGGAAGAACCAAACAGTGGGCGAAAAATCTATGCAGAAAGAGACAGAGTAGAAAATAAAGCGGCTAGACTAAGCCAGATGACACTGAGGGCTGCCGCATCTCAAACAGCAATCGTAAATGCTGTAGCAAGCACAAACAGCACTTCTTCGGTAGATAGTGATTATGATGGTAGAATAGATAGTCAAGATTCAAATCCTAATAATAATGGTTTTTCAGGTACATTACATACAAGTTTTGCAGATTCTAAGGTGTCTTATACTATGGACTATAGAGAATTCTTCAAAGATAATACAAGCTATAGCAAGAAGATTAGTACCATTTCTTCACTTTATTCAACAGTCATCTATAGCGGAGCAAATTATGAAGGGCAAAATATTCAACAGTTTATGAGTGCTAATGGTCTTACTGGAATCGAAAGATATAACTTAGCGGATCAGTATAGTGACTCAGATGTATCAGAAGCTTATATAGGCCATCGCAAAGTTACTTATAATGGGCAAACTAGAGAAATTGTTGCCGTTGTTGTAAGGGGAACCAATGGAACAATACAAGAATGGTCTAGTAACTTTGATATAGGTACAACGACTAAAAAATCTAGTTATACAGATTGGACAACAGCCAATAATCATAAGGGATTCGATATTGCGGCAACACGTATTTTAAAATGCTTAACGAGCTATGAAAATTCACATCAGTTAGATGCAAATGCTAAGAAGGCTTATTGGGTAATGGGACATTCTAGAGGAGCTGCAATTGCCAACATTATAGGAGCTAAATTAGTAGACCAGTCTAAATGTGTTTATGCTTATACATTTGCAGCACCTAATACAACGACAGCAAAAAATGCCAGTAGCTATGCAGGAATTTATAATATCCTAAATAAAGATGACTTTGTGCCTTATTTACCAATGTCAGCATGGGGTTTCACTCATTATGGTAAATCAGTGGCTGTAAGTATAGCTGATAACTACGAAACAGAGTGGGAGAAGTTAACAGGCTGTAAAAATAAATTTGGTATAGTAGATTATGATATGGATACTATTGGCATGGATGATACAATTGAAGCTCTTGGAGAGCTTGTGAGCAATCGCAATGAATGCTATAAGTATACTTGTAAATGTCATGGGGATGGTTCACTAGATAATATCTCAGTTAAAAATTATGGGATGTCTAAGTCGAGTAGAGAGGGAGCTATTGCTAAGATTCCATCCGTAGCACTGCCATACTGTAAGATTACAAGGTACGATGGTGGACTTATAAGTGGTTGGGACTTTAAAGTATGTCAACAACCTGAATATTTCATGCAAGTATTAGCAGCATATATGGCAGGGGATATTAGTGCAGTAAGATTTGTAATAGAACTTGATACAGCAGACCGTTATAAAAAAGTTAAAGCTAGGATTATTAGCTCAGGGCTTGGTGGGCTTGAACATCCACATTATCCAGAATCTTATTATGTATTATCAACACATATTACAAATAGTTCATTTTAATCAGTAAGGAGAAAGTATGAAAAAACATAAAATCTTTTTAAGCAGTGCCTTTATATGGAGTGTTGTATTTTTTGGATTAGCAATTTATGAAAATTCTACTAAATCACAAGGCTTAAGTGCACTTACAAGTTTAGGAAATTTTGTGCTTTATGCAGGGCTTTCTATAATAGGAATTGTGGCATTAGTCATTGGTGTTATAAAATGGCTTTATGACAAAAATCATTCAAAAAAATAGAAATATATTAAATAAGGAGGAGACTATGGCTTAAGGGTTATAGTCTCCTCCTTATTTTTTGCTTGCAAGATGTAACTTACGTTGTAAAAATAGCTAAGTGTAAACAAATAAATTATTAATTGTTTTTTAGGTAATCGTTAAGTTTTTGAACAAGTGAATCCACATCAATGCCATGTACAGCGCAGGCGTCTTCAATAGATTCCATTTGTGAAGATGGGTAACCAAGACAGTGCATACCTGATTCCATTAAAATAGGTGCAACACCAGCATCGATTTGGAGAATTTCTCCGATAATCATATCTTTTGTTACTTGTGCCACTTTGAATCTCCTTTAAATAATTAATCTCATATAATTTAGTAATTAACACTTTTATAAAAATTATACATACTATTAGTTCTTTCTATTCATACTACTTTGTGAAGTTTAATATAGGAGGCAGAAAATGAAAAGGCGAGTGGCAATTATTTTAAGCGCACTGATGGTGCTAGGAAGTATGGGACCAAAGGCTATGGGGAGCATAGAGAAGGTTCAAGCTGGAGATGTAATTGTTAAATATATGGGGGAGAGCCACCTGAAGATAAAAGTTTTCATATACAAGGTGTGTATACATTTGAAAATGCAGAGGAAGGAAAATTTCATTTAGTTCATTATACGTCTCAAAAGTTAAATACCCAAAGACTTATTCAAAAGCTGGAGAAAGTGCAGGGTGTTATTTATGCTGAAAGTAATGTACCTTGTTATATGACGGCTTTAACCAATGTTCCTTATGTGTCTAATATGTGGTATCTCAATAATAGTGAAGGAAGTTATATAAAAAACAATACAGCTGTAGATAAAATTGCAGGTGATGGAACTTTGTCTCAAATAGGAAAAGATAATAATGATGTGCAGCTTCCGGTGAATATTAATATTACAAGTTTATGGATTAAAGATAAGGAACTCAAAGAAAATGTAGTAGCCGTCATTGATACAGGGGTAGATTATACCCATCCAGATTTAATAGACAATATGTGGAAGAATACAACAAGCTTGCCAGGAGAATATGGTTATAACTTTATTGATGATAATGTGGATCCTATGGATGAAGTGGGACATGGCACTCATTGTGCAGGGATCATTGCAGCAAAGGTGAATAATGAAATTGGCATAGCAGGTATGAGCCGCCAAACCAAGATTATGGCACTTAAACATATAGATGCCAATGGAGAGAGTAAGGTAAGTCAGGCAATTGCTGCCTATCAATATGTATTGGATGCTAAAAAACAAGGTGTAAATGTAGTGGCCATTTGTAATGCATGGGGAAGTAAGGAAAATCCTAAAGCATTAGAAGACATCATTATAGCAGCAGGAGAAGCAGGAATTATTTCCGTATGTGCAGCAGGAAATAGCAGTACGGATTTAGACAAAGATAAAATATTCCCACCAGGTTATAATTTACCTTATACAATTGTAGTGGGCGCCTCTACACCTAATGATGATATGGCCAGTTTTTCAAATTATGGCAAGTATACAGTAGACGTATTAGCCCAGGGACTTCTATACTTTCTACTTATAGCAAAGAAGCTTATGTGCCTGAATTTAGTAATCAAAATGTAATACGCTTAGGTTTTGAAGATAATAAGTTAGGCTTTATAGGTGAAAATATTACGATTACAGATGAAGTGGCTTTTGAAGGAAAACATGCTCTTGCATGGCAATTGAATGTAACCCCTAATGATATGCAATATGAAGGAGCAGGTCAAAATGCAATCAATAGCATGACTTTAGAAGTGCCTGCTAGCCAAGAAGAAAAATATTTAGGTTTAAGCTTCTGGTCACAGTGTCCTATAAATGATACAGGGCTTATACCTACATGCTATGTAGAAAGTTATAAAAATGGTACATGGGAGAATATCGGTAGTTTTAATATAGGCGCTAATAATTATTGGACAAGTGTTTCTTTTAAGCTACCAGTAGATATTGATAAAATCAGACTTGTGGCGCTAGGAATTACGGAAGTTGGGAAACTCTATTTAGATGATATAGGCATTGGAGCAAGTATAGGTAAGTATTGCTATTTACAAGGTACCTCTATGTCAGCAGCACTTGTTAGTGGCGAAGTGGCAATGCTTAGCCGTCTTTTTCCAAATGAAGAACTTGCGAAAATTAGAGATAGGGTAATTGGAGGGGTCAACCATATTGATGCAGCACCAGTAAGTTCTGGTGGACGTGTAGATATGAAAAGAGCTGTAGAAAATCCTTATGCCGTCATGCATAAGCTTATACGTGGCGATAATGGCAATATTAAAATCATAGGTCAGTTCTTTGGCATTAATCCAGGTACCATTGGTTTAAATGGTGAAGCCATAGATGTGATGGCTTGGACGGATACGGAAATTACGGCGAAATATACGGGAGACTTTACAGGACTTGGAGAGTTTAGTTTAACCCGCTATGATGGAGAGACAACAAGTCAGCTTTTGATGGTAGAAAATAAGGCCTATAGTTTTATAAAACATACCCCAATGCCAATAGCTCTTAGTCATATGGCAGTGGCGTACATGATCATAAGATTTATGTAACAGGGGGAATGAGAGAAGATTATACCCCTAATAGGCCCTATTAATGTATGAT
Organism: Cellulosilyticum ruminicola JCM 14822; assembly: GCF_001311925.1. Classification (GTDB taxonomy): domain Bacteria; phylum Bacillota; class Clostridia; order Lachnospirales; family Cellulosilyticaceae; genus Cellulosilyticum; species Cellulosilyticum ruminicola. The sequence continues at coordinate 7,274 of NZ_BBCG01000019.1, read as the reverse complement.
ACTAAAAAGGATACATGGACACAACTAGCAGATTTACCGATGACATCTTATTTAGAGAGTTATGCAAAAGGGGCAAGAATGGTACCATTGAAACAAAATCTGTTATTGGTAACCTTTGATCAGACCCAAGCTAAAAACTTATATTATATCTATAATATTAAAGAAGACGCATGGGAAGAACGGGCTTATGAAAATATACCAGGTGCAAGGGAATATCCTGGACTTGTAAGTTATAGAAATGAGGTTTATATGATTGGCGGATTGCCTAAAGGTGAGCATATAGGAAATGCTGCTTTAAGCAGTGAAATATGGAAGCTCAGTAAAGAAAAGAATTGGGAAATGGTAGGCGTGTTAAATGAAGGCCGTTATGCGCCTATTGTAAGTGGTATAGGCGATTATTTAATCATTACTGGAGGTTATAATGTAGCAGGTAATGCTCTTGTAAGTACAGAACTATATAATGAAAAAGAATTAATTAAGGGAGGAGATTTATCTTTTAGTGGTGTAGACTATAATAATGCTGTATATGGAGGTGGGCAAAAGCTATATATTATGACAGATGGTATAAGTTTTCCAGCAACAGGGATTGTTTACAATGAGACATCTGACAGCTGGGAAGAAAGCCCTTACCGCTTAAGTTATACAAGTATGGAAGGCATGGGAAGTGCAGTCGTTTATGATAAGCTCTATAGTATAGGCGGGGTATCAGATTATCGCCCAGTAAGTACTGTAGAAGCATGGAGATTGAAGCAGCTACTACAGAAAATATGAATAGTAAAGTAGATGCTTCTTATATCATATGGGGAATTGGAATAGCGATAGTAATTATAGTAATTGTACTACTCTTTATATGGATGAGAAAAAGACGTAAACCTAAAAAAATGTATGTACGTTAAAAAACAAAAAGTGCTAGTAGCCTCAAGTGGGCATACTAGTACTTTTGTTAAAAAGATTATTTGCCACTTATAAGACGTTTACTAAAGTCATCAATTTTAGATTTGTAGTCATTAGTAACAAGTTCGGCTAAAGCGTGTAAAGCACGTATATTAGATGAAGAGGTACTATCTAGAGAAAATTCTTTCACATTATAGCTATCAAAGTGAGTTTGAATACGTAAATAGTTATCATCAATACGTGGGTCATCATCATAAAGGACCTTAAGTTTATGGTGGACAATCTCTGCATTACTACTCAATAAGATGTCAAAAAGTGGAAATGCCCATTGTGTTACACCGCCAGAGTTTAAAAAACGTGTATAAAGATTTTTGTGTGAAACACCTGTACCCAAAGAGAGAATTAAAATGTCATTAGGTGATAAATAATGATTTGTTAACTTTTGACACTCGGTATAAGCACAGAGGGCGGGATTGTTAGCAAAAACGCCGCCATCAATTAAGCTGAAAGATGTATTTTCACAAGAGTTAATTTGAGCTACAGGGAAATAAGTAGGTGCAGCAGTGGTGGCACGAATAATATGACGGACAAAGAAGTCATCTTTATTATAAAAGAGGCAGTCCGTTTGATTAAAGAAAAGGGCACGATTGTTCTTGATGTCAAAACTAGGAATAAGACATGGTTTTAAGAATTCACTAAGGCGTAAACTACCAAATATATTTTGTAAGAGTTCATTAAGGTGTTTTGGAGAGTATTTAGCACCTAAAAGGCCATTGAGACTTATGAGTGTATGCCAAAAGCTTTTATAAAAGATAGTCTGTCCATAGTTAAGGTAAAAGTCAAGTGCATTTTGAGCAGTGTAGCGAGGGCGGTTGTTTTCATCTGGTGTAAGATAGAGGGCTGTTAAAATGCCGCCGGTGCTAGTTCCAGCAATGAGATCAAAATAATCAGCAATACGTGCATCTTTATTGCTGCTATTTTTTTGAAGACATTCTTCGAGGTAAACGAGGAGTGTTGCTGGTATAATACCACGAATACCACCGCCATCAATAGATAAAATTCTAAACAAGGACATAAGTTTTCTCTCCTTTTTATAAAAAATAATAGAACAACCTGCACTATAATATATGTTATAAAGTGTTACAATGTGAATGCTTGTCTAAAATAAGTAGTTGCATATTTAAAAGAAATCTTATAGTATAAAAAAGAAATTTGTTAGTTTACTAACGAGGTAATAGTTTCGATAAAACAGCTAAAAGTTAAAATAGAGGAGTAAAGTAATGTTACATGCATTTTCAAGAACAGAAATGCTTATTGGTACAGAAAATCTCAATAAGCTTAAATCAAGCACAGTTGCTGTATTTGGTGTAGGAGGCGTAGGTTCTTATACAGTAGAAGCACTTGCTAGGGCAGGTGTAGGAAAAATTGTATTAATTGATCATGATACAGTATGTATTAGTAATATTAACCGTCAAATTCATGCCACATCTAAAACAGTAGGCCAATTTAAAGCAGCCCTTATGAAAGCCAGAGTTTTAGAAATTAATCCAGAAGCAGAAGTTATTGCATATGAAGAAATGTACACTGCTGAAACAGCAGATAAACTTTTAAGTAAAGATTATGACTATGTTGTAGACGCCATTGATATGGTTACAGCTAAAATCGATCTTATTGTAAGATGTAAAACAATGAATATTCCTATTATCAGTGCCATGGGTGCTGCTAATAAATTAGATCCTACAAAACTTGTTGTTACAGATATCTACAAAACAAGCGTGTGTCCACTTGCAAAAGTAATGCGTAAAGAACTTAAAGCAAGACACGTTAAAAAATTAAAAGTAGTATATTCTACAGAAACACCAATTAAACCAGACCAAAGTTTAAAACATGGTGGTGCAGGCACAGCAAGAAGACAAACTCCAGGTTCAATGTGCTTTGTAACATCTGTTTCAGGGCTTATTATTGCTGGTGAAGTGGTACGCTCTTTAATTGGTTATCAACCTATGTAGTGAAAAAGGTGTATAAGCTAAGCTTATACACCTTTTTTGAATCTAATTTTCAGCGTGAATTATGTGCGCTTGATGTAAAAACGATTAGCGATTTAATCGTTTGTTGATATCCGCTTGACGATCATTTGAGAACTTAAGGAAGTCTTTCATTAAGCTTTCAAAGTCTTCAGTAGGAGCCTCTTTTTTCTGAGGTCTAGAATTGTTTTTAGGTTTTTCTTGTGTTTCTTTGATAGAAAGAGAAATTTTACCTTTTTCACTATCGATAGAAAGAATTTTAACTTTCACTTGGTCACCCACTTTGATAGCTTCATTAATATCAGCTAAATAACCGTGTGTGATATGAGATATGTGAACGAGTCCTTGAGTTGTTCCATCAAGTGAAACAAAGGCACCAAAAGGTTTAACTCCTGTTACTGTTCCTTCAATAATTTGGCCTACTTGAAATTTTTCCGACATGACAACACTCCTATTAATATAAATAACGACTACATTATATCATAATTAAAATAAAACTGTATAGATATTTGAAAAAATATTTTACCAAATATAAAGAAAATAATCCTAAGAAATAATGCGTAAAATCATATTTTTTAAAGAAAAAAAATTATAAAGCGTTTACTAACATTACAAGGATATGCTATAATGAAATTTGCCATAAAAATAATAAATATATGTCAATTTAACTAATTTAATCTATGATAGCAAACAGGAGGAAAGAAAATGGATTTACATTCGCTTATTCGTGATGTAGAAAACTTCCCAAAAGAGGGCATTCTTTTTAAAGATATTACAACATTACTCCAAGATGGAGAAGGTTTAGTTGAGTCAATCGACCAAATCTGTTCACATTTAGAAGGTGTAGAGTTTGATACAGTAGTAGGACCAGAATCAAGAGGTTTTATCTTTGGTGTGCCTACAGCTTACAAAATGAAAAAAGGTTTTGTACCAGTTAGAAAACCAGGTAAATTACCATACAAATGTATTTCTAAAACTTATGATTTAGAGTATGGTACATCTACAGTTGAAATGCATATTGATTCAATTAAAAAAGGTCAAAAAGTAGTTATCGTAGATGACCTTTTAGCAACAGGTGGAACAACTAAAGCAATGATCGATCTTATCGAAGAACTTGGCGGAGAAGTTGTTAAAATCGTATTCCTTATTGAACTTGAAGGATTAAACGGTAGAAGCTTAATCCCAGATTATGATGTAGAATCAATCTTAAAATACTAATAACAATATAGAAAGTGGACATTAGTCCACTTTCTATTTATATAGGTATATTTTAAGGAAGATTAAGCACAATTAGTTTATAAGAGTAAAGAAACACATAAAGTGCGAAGAAAAAGGAAAAGTTTACTTTTGTGTTGGTTATCAGAAGTTTATGGATATTGGCATTGAATTTTGAAGATAAAGTGTCTATAATATAAAATATTAAAATGAATAAAGAATTAATTAAAAACACTACATAAGGGGGGATTAAGATGCCGGATGAGATTTATGAAAAATTAATAAAAAGAATACGTTCGTATCACCCTTCTGACAATTTACAAATGGTAGAAGATGCTTATGCACTTGCGAAGAAGGCACATGGTGAGCAGTTTAGAAAGTCAGGGGAGCCTTATATCATTCATCCGCTGGCTGTTGCCTATACATTAGCAGATTTAGAACTAGATATCGAATCGATTGTTGCTGGTATTTTACATGATGTTGTAGAAGATACAGATTATACATTAGAAGACATTGAACGTTTATTTAATAAAGAAGTAGCACTTTTGGTGGATGGTGTTACAAAGTTAACAAAAATGCAGTTTACAACACAAAATAAGGAACTTCAAAAAGAAGAAATGCAAGCTGAAAACTACCGTAAAATGTTTTTAGCCATGGCACAAGATATTCGTGTCGTTATTATTAAACTTGCAGACCGCTTGCATAATATGCAAACACTTAAGTTTATGACACCAGCTAAGCAAAAGGAAAAAGCAGAAGAAACACTTAACATTTATGCACCTATTGCGCATAGACTAGGTATTTGTAAGATTAAAGCAGAACTTGAAGATTTATCACTGCGCTACATTGAGCCAGAAGTTTATTACGATCTTGCGCGTCAAATTGCAAGCAAACGTATGGAACGCATTGCCTATATAGAAGAAATTGTTAATCAAATCAAGATGAAGGTAGAAGAAGCAGGAATTGATGCTGTTATTGAGGGTAGACCAAAACACTTCTTTAGCATTTACAAGAAGATTATTAACAAAAATAAAACATTAGATCAAATTTATGATTTATTTGCTGTACGTGCAATTGTTAAATCAGTTAAAGATTGTTATGGGGTTTTAGGTGTAATTCATGAAATGTACACACCAATCCCAGGACGTTTTAAAGATTACATTGCTATGCCAAAGCCAAATATGTACCGTTCACTTCATACAACACTTATGGGGGCAGAAGGTACACCATTTGAAATGCAAATTCGTACAGAAGAAATGCACCGTACAGCTGAATATGGTATTGCGGCACACTGGAAATACAAAGAAGGACGTACTGATGGCGTTATTCGTGATAAATCTGAAGAGAAACTTACATGGCTTCGTGAAATCTTAGAGTGGCAACGTGATATGAGCGATAACCGTGAATTCATGAAAGCCTTAAAGGTGACCTTGATATTTATACAGATCAAGTGTATGTTTTCACACCAAAGGGGGAACTTAAGACATTGCCAACAGGTTCAACACCTATTGACTTTGCTTATAGCATCCATAGTGGTGTAGGAAATCATATGATTGGTGCCAAAGTAAATGGCAAAATCGTAACTTTTGATTATGTCATTAAGAATGGTGATCGTATTGAGATTTTAACAGCTCAAAATGCTAAGGGACCTAGTCGTGATTGGCTTAATATTGTTAAGAGTACACAAGCACGTACTAAGATTAATCAATGGTTCCGCAAACAATATAAAGACGAAGATATTGTTAAAGGTAAGGAATTACTTGAAATTGCTGCAAAACAAAGAGGCTATAATCTTTCATATTTAACAGATCATGCCGTAGTAGAAACAATTTATCGTAGATATGGTATGAAATCATGGGATGCTATTTGTGCTTCTATTGGTTATGGGAGCATGAAAGAACGTCAAGTTATTCAAAAACTTATTGACGAAACGTTAAAAGTCAAGAAAGAATTACCATCACCACAGCAAATTGTTACAACAAATACAGCTGAAGGTGAAGTGCTGCAGCGTAATAAACGTCATTCAAGTGGTATTATCGTAAAAGGTGTAGGAGATATTGCCGTTAGATTCTCTAAGTGCTGTGGACCGCTTCCAGGAGATGAGATTATTGGTTATATTACAAGAGGTCGTGGTGTCTCTATTCATCGTAAAGATTGTGTGAACATTATCAACATGCCACAAGATGAGAAAGAACGTCTCATTGAGGCTAGCTGGCTTGAAGAAAAACAAACAGCAGAAACTAAACGTACTTATGTTACAGAAATTCAAATTACTTGTCTTGACCGTATGGGCATTATTGTGGATGTATCTAAGATTTTAACAGATATGAAATTACCAGTTAAATCATTTAATGCTAAGACAACTAAGAGCAATGCTGTATTTAATGTAAAAATAGAGATTTCAGATATTTATCAATTAGAAGAGTTAACACGTAAGATTTTACAAGTACGTGATGTACTAGAAATCATTCGTGTGTCTTCATAATGAGTGGAGGACATTATGCGAGCAGTAGTACAACGCGTTTCTAGTGCATCTGTAGTTGTAGACGAAAGATGTATTGGTGAAATCGAAGCAGGCTTATTGGTGCTTGTAGGCATTAAGCTGATGATGAAGAAAGAGATATGGATTATATTATTAAAAAGATTATAGGACTTCGCATCTTTGGTGATACAGAAGGTAAAATGAACTTATCTGTACAAGATATAGGTGGTAAGTTATTAATTGTGCCGAATTTTACTTTATATGGTAGTTGTGCAAAAGGGATGAGACCAAGCTTCATAGCTTCAGGAAGTGTAAGTGAAGCTGAAAAGAAATATAATCGTTTTATCGAAAAGTTAAAGGACACTGATGTGCCTTTTGAAACAGGACAGTTCCAAGCAGATATGAAAGTAAGTTTATTAAATGATGGACCTGTTACCTTATTACTAGATAGTGAAAAGGTTTTTTAAAAGAAAAACAGGATGTATAATTTACATCCTGTTTTTTCTTTAAAGAAATTAATGCTATGTATTAACTAACTGAAGAAACATCTCCAAATTGCAGCATCGAATGAAGAAAAGAAATCAGCAATATCAAAACCGAATATGAAGAACACCTCCTTTTCATGATATATATTAAATGTATAAAAATATACAAATAAT
>NZ_BBCG01000018.1 GCF_001311925.1 Cellulosilyticum ruminicola JCM 14822 | reverse complement strand
ACCAAATTTAAAGAAGCCATAGATTTACCTATCACACAATGTAACAAAGCCCAGCCGTTGTTACCAGCAGGTTCAACTATTATATATGATAAGAAGGTACGCCTTGGTAAAGAGTCCATTAATCTTACAAAGCATTTTTATATGGTTAAAGATTATAGATCCCACAGGTAAAGAGCTTACATTTGTAACTAATCTCATGTGTTATAGTTCAGAAGAAATAGAATGGCTTTATAAAAAACGTTGGGACATAGAACTATTTTTCAAGTGGATTAAACAACATTGTAAAATCAAAACCCTTATGGGACATAGTGAAAATGCTGTAAGGATTCAAATGATAACAGGTATAATAACTTATTTATTACTTCGATTAACCCTTGAAAAGGTTGAAATAAAGATAAGCTTAATCAATTTAAAGCGTAAAATAAAAAATAAGCTATTCAAACATGTAACCAAAATTCAATGCTATAAAACAGCATTATTTAGTAGTTCCTAAAACATGGAAAAATGAATAGCAATCTAAGTAATTATATCCTTAGTGCATCTAACTTTACTGAATAAATATAGAAATTATCTATTTAAGTCTGTAAAGCATATTTTAGAAGTATAGGTCAATGGAAATTTTAGTTAGTAACTAAACATTAGTGATGTTATTAATGAAATTTTTAGTTGACTTTTATATTCGAGGCCTTGTAGAATATGCTCCCTTGCTCTGGTGTGAGGTTTTTTAGATTTTATTTTAGATAAGTTAATTAATTACTTATTTAAGTCATATATATTATACTACCAAACCAAATGATTTTCTATTCATTTATATGTCATATTTTTAAGTCTATTTCCAACAAAAAGTAAAAAAGGAACTGTCGCATTAGCTGATTAAAATCAGCTAATGCGACAGTTCCTTTTTTAGACTATTTTACTTCTGGAAGTCCTACTATACTTGTAAGTAATGATAATATCCCAGCTAAAGCTGCAGTAGACCCTACCATTACCCAATTAACACTATCTAAAGCTGCCGCTATTCCAATCGTCGCAATTGCTGTTTGTGCTACCGTCTTAAGCGCCCTTACACCTGCTGCTTTCGCCCATTGTTTCGTAAAGATTCCCATACCACTGCACCTCTCAGATTCATAATATCTATTGTATGCTGCCTACTTATAGACTAGAACTTAATCTTTTTTACGCCTTACTTTTTTGTTTTAAAAGTAAAGAAACGTTGTCCTATATAGTTTAAACCTACAAAAACATACATTCCGACAGACATTGTCCAATTTTCTTGTATAGATAAAGAGCAATCTTTCAATAAAATTCTCACCACTGGCTTGGTAAGCATCTTTTCTATAGCTGTTTGTTCATATATATGAAAGCCATCTGTATTCTCAATACAAATATATAAATCTGCCGTACCAATCTCTGATTAACACATATCTATAAATCTTTCCATAGACGCCATATAAACATCTTGATATTGTTCAAAAAGCCTCCACCTTCTTATCTGGTGAAGTAAACATCATGATTCATATACATATTTAAAATAGGAATTTGTAGCGCATGCACAACGGCTATAGTACTTTTAATAGCCTCTCTATAATCTGTTGCGACAGTTTAATTAAAATCACATACATTTAAGTTTTCATCTAAATGTATTGTAAAATAAATATCATTTTCTTCTTGAATCTGTTTGAAACGATTGATGTTTTTAAGTACCTCTATTTGATATAAAGGTAAATTCATATTCAGTTCAATAAACTTCAGTTTTAATTGCTTACAGAGGTTCACACTCTCCTCTAAACGCCTATGTTCAATTAAAATTGGCATACCAAAATCCAATTATCACCCACTTTTTCATTTTACTGACACTCTGCCTTAACAAAACCCAATCTAATCACCCTATATATCACGATATTATATAACAAAATAAACACTTGTATAAACTATTCAAATATATAAGTTTGCACAAAAAAAATAAGGCTATGCCTTACTTTTTAAATAATCCTCATATAATGGTGACATATTTCTTAATCGCTCAATAATCCTTTTTAATTCATCTACAACAAAATCTACTTCTTCTAGAGTTGTTTCTTCAGATAAAGAAGTCTAAGAGAACCATGCGCAATTTCATGAGGTAATCCAATGGCTAAAAGCACATGACTTGGATCTAATGAACCCGATGTACATGCTGAACCACTTGAAGCGCATATGCCTAACTGATCTAATAAAATTAAGATAGACTCTCCTTCTACAAATCGGAAACTGAAATTGGCATTTCCAGGTAAACGATCTGTAGGGTGGCCATTTAATTTCACATGTGGTATTTCACTTAGTACACGTTCTATTAAATGACTTCTAAGCGCTGTTTCTTTTTGAATGTTCTCATTCATATTCTTTCCTGCAAGTTCAGCAGCTTTTCCAATACCAATGATACCTGGTGTATTATGGGTTCCAGCTCTACGACTACGTTCTTGTGCGCCGCCATGAATAAATGATTTGATTTTAATCCCACTTCGAATATAGAGTAAACCAATTCCCTTCGGTCCACCTAATTTATGCCCACTTGCTGATAACATATCAATATGCATTGCATCTACATTAAGTGGAATATGTCCATAGGCTTGGACAGCATCTGTATGGAAAATAATATCCTTTTCATGGGCAATACGTCCAATTTCTGCAAGAGGCTGAATTGTCCCAATCTCATTATTGGCTGACATAATTGAAATAAGAATAGTATCTTTACGAATAGCTTTTTTCAACTCTTCAATTACAATCTTTCCATCTGCATCTACATCAAGATAAGTTACTTCAAAACCTCTTTTTTCAAGATATTCACATGTATATAAAATAGCATGATGTTCAATTTTACTTGTTATTATATGTTTGCCTTTACCTTCATAAGCTTCTGCAATAGCCTTTAATGCCCAATTGTCTGATTCGCTACCACCAGCAGTAAAGTATATTTCTTCCTGCTTTGCGCCAATTAAATCTGCCGCTTGTTTCCTAGCCTTTTCAACTGCTTTTTTGCCATTTTGTGCAAAGCTATATACAGCTGAAGGGTTGCTGTAGGTTTCTCTAAAAAATGGTAACATTTCTTCTAAAACTTCTTCTTTTACTTGTGTTGTTGCTGCATTGTCTAAATAAACTAATTGACTCATATTCATTCTCCTTTCATCTCATCTACTGAGCTGCTCCCCTCTTCCAGTCAATAAGATCTTGTAATGTTGTATTTTCAAGTACATTATTTATTGCTTTATCCAGCTTAATCCATAAGGGATAACAAAAACAGTTATCCCTATTTGTGCAGCTACTTTCAGCGTTATATGTACAATCTGTTGAAGCGATATCTCCCTCTAGGCTTTTAATGATTTCTCCAATCGTGTAACAATCAGGTTTTTTTATCAAACAATATCCGCCATTAGCCCCTCTAGAACTTTTTATTTTTCTAGCCTTATGTAATATAGAAGCAATCTGTTCTAAATACTTTTCTGAAACCTCTTGACGTTTTGCTATATCCTTGAGTTTTATAAATCCCTCCTCTTGATGCAAGGATAAATCCAACATAATCTTTAGTGCATTTTTTCCTCTGGTCGTAACTACCACGCTTTCACCTCATTCCTAGATAAATAGTATGAATTATCATTACAAAATTAACTAACTGATCTTTACAGTTAGTTTCACTTTTTCCTTAATGATTCATGACGATCTAACTTATTGTAATAATATGCTATTTTACTTAATGCTTCAGAAACTAAACACGTCACGTCAAAAACTGATATTGCCTTTCTTTCCAATTGCTTTTGGGCCTGAAAACCAACCTTTTGACAAACTACACATCTGCAATCTTCAATTAATGTCACTTTTTCCACAACATCTGATGCACCATTACATCCACGACCATTCCCTGCACATCCATTTTTCCCACATTCATTCTTGCTGCATGCTATAGAATCTAACCCCTCTTTACTAACTGGATTTGTCAAAACCTGTCTCATTTCATGAAGTTTAAACTGCTCGCCATCCACTTCATAAATCATAAATTTTGAAGCTTCACCAAACTTTAAATCTACCATTTCACCATTTGATGAACCCACTGCTACTTTATACGCCATCTCCCCACTTCCTTATTAGCCTTTCTTTTAATAATAGTCTGGGAATGATAGTTTTTCCCAGACAGATCAACTAATTAAATCGCTGAACAGCTACAGTATAAATATCTTCAATTAATCGAATACCACCTGTATAACCCACATAAAAATCATCTAATACGACCTTATCCTGTACAGGCCATGAAATATTAAGGAAGTTCCCTTTTAACGCCTCTGTAACTTCTTTTTCATAATACCCGCCAAGTACTAATGGATAGCCATGATAATCATGCTGCTTTATTGCTTCATGAATCTTATAACCATCTGTTTCAAATGAAACTTCTGCTGTTATGCCATAATTGAGTTTTTTAAATTCTTCTGTAATCTGCTCTCTAAAGTTCTTTGGTGTATCATCTACAATAAATTGTTTTGCTGGAATAAGTCCTAAATCATTCACTAAGAATTTAGTAATTCCTAATGTATATTGGGCATCTGCTACTACCGTGAACTGTTTATTAATAACCCTGTTTTCTAGGAATAAATCAGCATATCTTTCAATTAAATAATAATAATAGTCTTCATGTTCTTTAATGACAGATTCAACCTTGTCTGCATCAATGCCTGCAAATTTGCCTATTTCACGTAAAAACTTACTGGTTTCTGTTGCACCGATTGGCAGTACTGGATAGTGTAAATATGGTATGCCAAGCTTCTTCTCCATTTTTTTCATATTACCAATACCAACCCAAGGTGACACAAGAAGGTTAAACTCTGCTTCTGGTATTTTGTTTATATTCTCAATACCACGTCTGAATCCAAAAATTGTGTTTGGTATAAGTCCAATTTCAGCAATTAACTTTTCAAGTTCTCTAATATTACCAAGCCAGAATAAATCTTGATAAGGCACATCCGCCCATATATTCACTAATCCTTTTTGCTTCACTTCTGATTTCTTTAAATATTGTTCAATAATTGCATCTACAACCTGCTCATGTCCTTTATAATTATTGCCTTTAAAGCCAGCTGTTGGTGCATAAATGACTGGTTTATCTGCTTCTTGAAATTCAGAGACCACCTCACCAGAGTCATCCCCTACAATTTCAGGAATACATCCTGTAAGCACCACATATAAATCTGCATCTATGACCTTTAATGCATTATCAATTGTAGAATGTAACTTCTTTACACCCCCAAATACAACATCCTTCTCATTAATGCTGGTACAAGGAAAGATATTAGGTGAAAAATACCCTGAACTCCCTGTTGTATCTGAAAGTTTTTGTGCACATCCTGGTCCTGAATGTAATACTGGAAGTGCTCTTTCAATGGCTTGCACAGTTTGCATCGCCCCAAGTGCACATTTATATCTTTGTTTATCTAATAACTTTGCCATTATTTCACCTCCTCAAGAAATGCATCCACATTTTGTTTATACCACCAATCTGTATATGGCAGCTTTGTTCTATTGGCAAGGTTTTTCTCAAAACTTCTATTTTTAACAGCATCTAAAATAGTATTTGCAAATTCTAAAGTATGTTTATAACCAAAAATCATATACTCGTCAGCTACATAGATAGCTGGTGTACCATTCTTGATTGCCCATACTGTTGAACCTGGATGACGTGATAAATACATATCTGGCTGATATTTATTAAGGATATTCATCACTTCATAATTTTGTTGATCTGCAACACTGGCTTCAAAATCAATATCATGATCTAAAAGGTACTTCATAGAAGGTGGCACATCGCCATTTTCATATTTCTTATCATAGTGCCAAGCAAGGGCCCATACGACTTTAATGCCTAATTCATCTAATACCCTTGAAACCTCAAATGTATAACCTGGCCCCATTCCAAGTACGGCTGTAAGACTTTTAGCTCTTTTTTAACCTCTTCAATCTGTGGTATATAAATTGCACGCTGCTCCTTGATATATTTTTCGATTTTTTCACTACGGCCTGTTACTTTACCAATTTCTCTGAGCCATGATTCAAAGCCAATAATCCCACATTGATTAATACTTCTTACATATGGCACGCCATATTTTTCTTCAAGGGCATTACCAAGGTAATTTCCTAAAGTACCACAAATACAGGTTGTCGCAATACTTTCTGATAGATGGGATAACTCTTCAATGGTTGAATTACAATATAGAAATACAGGTTCAAGATCGAAGTTCTTAAACATTTCAATAATTTCAGGTCTAGCACTTTCAAAGAAGTTTTTGAAATTAATCTTATTTGTTTTTACACCTTCTCTTGGTGGCTGAACAATTTCCTGTAATACAGCATGATCTGAAATATCAAATCCTGTGGCCCATATTCTTGATTTAAAACCTTCACAATGTACCGCAACGATTGGAACAGCTACCTCATCCCTTACTTCATCCACAATACTATCAATATCCTCACCAATAATACCTGTTGCACAAGAGCTTGATACAAATATTGCTTTTGGTGAATATCTTTTATTCACTTCTAGTATGACTTTTCTAAGGGTTTCTGTAGAGCCAAAAATTGTATCATTTTCATTCATATCTGTGCCGACATAAATGGTTTCACTAGTAACGCCTCGCTTCTTAGACATAACCCTTGACATATAATAAGCAGATGAGCCTGCAACAGAACATCCCGCAGGCCCATGATGAATAATTGCAACATCTCTAATGCCTGAAAGCTGATTTAAGGCACAGCCTGAAAGACAGGTACTAGATTGTGAAAAACATCTTGAACAGCCTTTTAATGAACCACATTCACTTTGACTGGCCAAGTCTTTTAATGAACCAACATAACCTGTAATAGAACCAATACGATTCTCTCTTGTGGCTATATTAGAATTATTTAAATTAATTGCCATATTTTCACTCCTATCCTAAATATTCCTCATTAAACAAATTCGTAGAAAGGTATCTTAACCCTGTATCTGGAAGTATGGCAACAATTGTCTTACCTTTATTTTCAGTTCTTTTAGCAAGCTGTGTTGCTGCATATATTGCCGCACCTGAGGATGTACCTATTAAAATACCATCTGTTTTAGCCACCTCTCTTGCAGCAGTATAAGCTTCTATTGTTTCTACTTCATATTTTTCATCATAAATATCAAGATTCATCGTAGCCGGAATTCTTTCTACAGGTACACCTTCAAATGCATGAACACCTGTAATTTCTTCAGGCTCTGGATTAGTTTCACTAGGCAGTGAGTTCACCCCTGGCTGAATCGCTACAATTTGGATATCTGGATTCTTTTGTTTTAAATATTTTCCAGTACCTGATATGGTGCCACCTGTACCAACATTAGCTACGAAAATATCGACGTTTCCCTCTGTATCCTCCCATATTTCAGGTCCTGTTGTGACTTCATGAACACCCGGATTAGCTGGATTAGATACTTGATCTACGAAATAAATATTTTCTTCTTTTGCAAGAATTTCTTCACGGAGCACTTTAATCGCTGCAACAAAGTCTCCATTTGTTTCTTTAAGTACTTTAGCTATAGCAGGTTCATCTGAAAGCTTAATGACCTTCCCGCCAAAAGCTTTAATGACCTGAAAACGTTCCTTGCTTACATTATCCTGAATATATACACGGAATTTATAGCCCTTGGATGCCACGATTGCAGCTAAGCCAATCCCTGTATTACCACTGGTTGTCTCCACAACGGTATAACCTGGTTTTAAAAGTCCCTTTTTTTCAGCATCCTCAATCATCGCTAAGGCTATTCTATCCTTGACACTTTGATTAGGATTAAAATACTCTAATTTAACTAAAATCTTTGCTGCAAGATTATGTTTCTTTTCATAATTTACAAGTTCAAGAAGAGGCGTTTTGCCTACAAGTTCCGCAATTGAATGATTCACTTTTCCCATGTTTATTCCATCCTTTCTCCAAATAATTAGATTCCTCATTAGATTTTGTAATCATCTGCAAGTTCCATCATGCCATATTCCATTAGGATTTCCTCAAGTCTTTCTTGCGTCATAGGTGTTGGAATCACAAAGTCTTTATTTTCAATAACTGCCTGTGCAAGATTTCTATATTCTTGTGCCTGATTTGAATTTGGCCTATATTCAATAACTGTCTTTTTATTAATTTCTGCATGTTGTACAATATTATCTCTCGGTACGAAGTATAAAAGTTTTGTACCAAGTTCTTTGGCAAAAGCTCTAAGAAGATCAAGTTCACGGTCTACATTTCTAGAATTACAAATAATTCCCCCAAGTCTTACGCCACCAGTTCTTGCATATCTCTGAATACCTTTTGAAATATTATTAGCTGCATAAAGTGCCATCATTTCACCACTAGCTACAATATAAATTTCTTTTGCTTTGCCTTCTCTGATTGGCATTGCGAAACCGCCACAGACAACATCGCCTAATACATCATAAAAAACATAATCTAAGTCTTCTGTATATGCCCCAAGGTTTTCAAGCATATTGATGGATGTAATGATTCCTCTACCAGCGCATCCTACACCTGGTTCAGGTCCACCAGATTCCACACATCTTGTACCGCCATAGCCTTCTTTTAAAATTCTATCAAGGGCAATATCTTCTCCCTCTTCTCTAATGGTATCAAGTACAGTTTTTTGTGCTAAGCCCCCTAATAAAAGTCTTGTAGAATCTGCTTTAGGGTCACATCCTACAACCATAACTTTCTTACCATGTTCACAAAGCCCTGCTGTTAAATTTTGTGTAGTTGTTGATTTTCCAATGCCACCTTTTCCATAAATTGCAATTTGTCTAAGTTCACTCATGCTATCTTCCTTCCTCTATATAAATAAGTTTTTTATTTTTTGTATTTTATTAATTCAATAATCGCCTCTTCTATGACACCTGGAATTTCCATAGGGATAATCCCCATATTTTCTGCCATATAAGCTGCTTGATTACCAATTCTGCTTACTAATAAATAACTGCAATCCTTTAGCTTTAATAAGTTCTCATAAAGTTTATCATTATTATGATTGCCACCATCACATATAGGAACAACTGCTCTTCTTTCAATGAGCTGCACTGTATCATCATTAGAAACTTTATAGATATAAAAACAGTGTGCTCTTCCAAAATGACTGTTGACAACTAAACCATCACTGGAAGCAACTGCAATGAAATACTGATCATTATCCATGTGAAAACGTCTCCTTCACCCTTAGTCTCCTTTGATAAACTTGATCTCCAAATTCTGATTTTCCTGGAACACCAACTGCATCTGCTCTACAGTGCTGACAATGTCTAAATACATCAATATATTTGGAAGCTGCTATTCTTGCTGCATCGATTTGGGCACATGTAGGTGCTTTATAATCTTTTAATTCATGTTGTGGTATAAGGGGAATAATATTATATATTTTTGAGCCTACTTCCTTAACTGTTTTTGCAATCTCTTCAATATGTTCACCATTGATTTCAGGCACTAATACCGTATTGACTTTTACAGTAATACCAGCAGCCGCTATCTTTTTAATACCTTCTAGTTGATTCTTAATGAGAATTTTTGCCCCTTCTATGCCTTCAATTTTTTCACCATGATAGATAATATAAGCATTCAGCTTGCTTTCTATCTCTGGATCAACGGCATTTACTGTAACTGTTAATGAATCTATGCCCATATCAATCACTTCATCTGCACGTTCATTTAAAAGTAGACCATTTGTACTCATACATTTAATTAAATCTGGAAATTTTTCTTTAACAATTTTAAATACCTTTAGTGCATTGTCAGAAGCCAGTGTATCACCTGGCCCTGCAATGCCTACTACTTTAATATCCGGACATATTTCTAATGCTTTTTGTAAAATGTCTGAACATTCTTCAGGCTTTAACACTTTTGAAGTGACACCTGGTCTTTCTTCCACATCATTTATTGTGCGATCACAAAATCTACATGCTATATTACATCCTGGACTAACAGGTAAGTGAATTCTACCTGCATTGTTTTTATGTCCTCCAAAACATGGATGTGAATTTTTTAAGTTTTCATATGTATTATGCATATCCCACCTTCTTTCTGCCACTGCTTCTGTAATAATTTTGAGTCATATCAGCCAAATTTCTATGAACTATTAATTATTAAATAATGGTGTAGATAAATAACGGTCACCTGAGTCAGGTAAAAGTGCAACAATTACTTTTCCCTTATTTTCTGGTCTAGCAGCTAATAATTCTGCCGCCTTAAGTGCTGCTCCAGATGAGATACCTACAAGAATCCCTTCAGATACTGCAAAAGCCTTGCCTTCAGCAAAAGCATCATCATTTTCAATTGCAATCACTTCATCATAAACTTGTGTATTTAATATTTCTGGTACAAACCCTGCACCAATACCTTGAATTTTATGTGGGCCAGCTGTTCCTTTAGAAAGTACTGGACTAGTAGCAGGCTCTACTGCAACTACTTTTACATTTGGATTTTTCTCTTTTAAATATTCTCCAACACCTGTAATCGTTCCACCTGTACCAATACCAGCTACGAAAATATCTACCTTACCCTCTGTCTGTTCCCAAATCTCTGGTCCTGTTGTTTCCTTATGAATCTTTGGATTAGAAGGATTACTAAATTGACCAAGAATCACTGAGTTTTCGATTTCTTCATGAAGTTGCTCTGCTTTTGCAATCGCACCTTTCATACCTTTAGCGCCTTCTGTAAGGACGATTTCTGCACCATAAGCTTTTAAAAGATTTCTTCTCTCTACACTCATGATATCTGGTAATGTGAGAATTGCTCTATACCCCTTGGCTGCTGCTACTGCTGCAAGCCCTATTCCTGTATTCCCACTAGTTGGTTCAATGATTGTTGCACCTTCCTTTAAGAGACCTTGTTTTTCAGCATCTTCAATCATGGCAAGTGCTACTCTATCTTTGACTGAGCCAGCTGGATTTAAGTATTCTAACTTAGCTAGGATTGTTGCATCCTTAATACCTTTTTTCTTTGTATAACCATTTAATTTTAGTAATGGTGTACCACCTATTAATTCCAATGCATTTTCTTTAATTTTACTCATATTTTTTCCTCCTTTATCTTAAAAAACTGATATAATTTTTATCTCTTTGGGATTAACTATATCCTATCACAGCACTCAGTTTTTGAAAATTCAGTAGATTTTATCATTAGTTATAACCTCTACTTATTGTACTACATTTTTAAATATACACGCACATCCGCATACTTATTTGCGTCACTTTCATGGGTTGCAACAATTACCGTACTGCCTTGATCTGTATGACTTCTAATCAGTTTCCAAACCTTTTCTACATTATCCTTATCAAGGTTTGCAGTGGGTTCATCCATGATAAGTATTTTAGGTTTTCCAACTAAAGCTCTCGCAATAGCTACTCTTTTTATCTCACCACCGGATAAATTAGAAGGATATTCATTCTTTAAGCTTGCAAGTCCTAAGTTCTCTAATAATTTTTCGCCAAAAGCTAACTGATCCGCCTTAGTCACATGCTTATTACAAATATCATTTAATAGATTGATATTTTCAGAAACCGTCAAATATGGAACTAATCCACTATCCTGCGTGACTATTCCAACGTTAGACCTTCTTAGCTCTGCCTTCTGACACTCATCTAACCATGAAATACTCGTTTTGTCATAATAAACCATACCTTCTGTAGGTTTACTTAGTCCTGCAATAATATTAAGCAGTGTACTCTTACCACTGCCACTTTTACCTTCTAAAACAAGTAATTTACCTGTTGGAATAGTCATATTAATATCTTTAAGTACTATGTGCTGACGGCTACCACGCTTATATATTTTATGGATATGCTCAAGTCTAATCTCCATCGTTATTCACCTTTTCTTTCATCCCCATAAATATATTCAGGACAAATTTTTTGCACAGTTTTTAATGTATTAAATGGTCCTGATAGGGTAATTACTATAAAGCTACTGATACTTACAATGATTATCTCAGCTACATAAGGCATCACAAATGGTAAGCCAATTTTATGAATCATCAGTTGGAACATTGTCATAAAGACTAACAGCCCAAAAGCCGTTCCCAAAGCAGCTCCTATACTGGCGATTACTAAGGTTTCTTCAAGTAAAAACTGTTTTACCATTTTTCTGCTCATGCCTACAATGCGTAGTGCTATGACTTCCTCTCTTCGTTCATTCATTGTCATATCATAAATCATGTAAAAAATAAGAAAACCTATAATAAACATTATGCCTACTAAAAAAGCTTCAAAAATATAGGTTCCCTTTAGCTCATTGGATAATTTTCTAGAAATAGCATCTGATGTGACGATTTCAATGCCTTTTATTTCTGATAACCTTGCAACCACTGCATTAATATTTTCATTTTCAGCGAGTTTGACCATAATTGCTGAAATACTCTTTTCATCAACCTCTTCTATTAACCCTTGATGGACCGCCTTTGCAGCATTTAATAGACCTTGTATTTCTTTTATATTCACATAAACGGTTGTATCCATAGAAGAACCACTCTCACCTAATGCTGCCGCAACAACATACTTCTTTCCAAACATCAAAAACCTGTCATCTTCTTTTAATGTAACCCGACTGCCAATCACTATAGCACCTGATTCAATAGACTTTCTATATTGTTTATGAATCCATGGCGTAATTGTAAAATCCGAATCCAAATCAATCCCTACTATTTGTACTGCCTGATCACAACATGAGGCCTCTAATGTCATCAGAAAGGTTTGAGGGGATGCTTTTGCTATTCCCTTAATTGCTTTTACCTTTTCAAGAAGGGATGCATCCATATAAAAGTATCCCTTTTGTGTTGTCAAAAGCATCCCTTCTAACTCACCTTTGCTCCCTGCTGGAATAATGATTAAATCTGCCCCCATGCGCGCCACAACATTTTGGCTGCCATTTTTTATACCGATTGCTAACAAACTTCCAAATACCATAACAGCCGATAAAATTAGTGCTATCATAATAAGTCCAATGCTACGATAAGGCTTTGCTTGCATACTTTTAAGAACTAACTTATGCGTATATCTCATATCTCATTAGCTTTACCCTTTGAAATGGTCACAGTTATCAAGCTGATTAGCTGGATACCTATAAGAATCACGCCAGTTAAGATTAAAAATGGCCTTGTATATACATAGCAATGCATGGTTTTCATTTCACAAACTGGTGCAATCACAATAGGAAGTCCTATAATTGCTAAGCTGAGTATAAAACGTACGATAAAGAGCACATACCATAATTGCTTTTGCTTTGCAAAAACAATAAATAACGATAAACTCCCTACTAATACACTTAAAATAAGTGCCCCTATTTTCGTACTATAGCAAGCAGGTACCATACCCTTCATTTCATGACATACATGGGCAAATGTTAAAACTCCCCATATAATACTTATAGATAATAACAATACAATTCCATTAATTACTTTATTTATTTTCATCATTTATCCCCCATTTTTTATGACGCTTTGTTTTCTGTAAATACTTTGCTATCTTTATCATAGGTAATTGAATTTGGCACACCTTCTATACCTGGATATACCTTTTTTATAAACTCATCTAAATTAAGGGAAGGATCTAAATCTCCTGTTTTCTGTAAATCCTCAAATGAAGTTTTAAAGGTTTCTTTACCTAATGAAACAGATGGTTCATAGTTTAAACTTGCAAGAATCTCACCATATCTCACAATATCGTCATTACTTTCTGATGGCATGTAGCCATTTTCTACTTGTAATCTTGCTGCTTCTTCTGGACATGCCTGAACAAATGCTGCCGCCTTTTGAATAGCTCTAGCATAAGCAGCTGCCCCTTCTGGATTATTCGTAATTAATTTCTGTGAGACATAAGCCTGGCAGCAATATTCTTTGGAGAATTTCTCATCCTCACCAATATCTAATATCTTAATAAAATCATAGTTTTTCTCTGCATTATAAGCCACTGGATCATGAATACCTATGGCATCAACCCCGCCATTATCAAGTGCTGTTGGCAAATCCGTCATGGCATAAGTCACAAATTGAACATCTGCATTACTACCATTTACATTTAATCCAAGCTCATAGAGCTTTCTTTTTAACTGAATCAGGCTGAATCAGAGAGCGAAGACACACCTACTGTTTTCCCTTTCAAATCTTCTAATCGCCCAATACCCGAACCATTTTTCACATAAAACTTCGTACATCCTCTATGTAATCCTGTGACAAAAGAGATAGGCAATCCATTGGAAATAGGCTGCATTAATGTACCTGTAAGCCCATAGCCTGCATTAATTTCACCACTTGTCACTTGTTCTGTAACTGTATCAATATTTGAAACCACAATTTCATATTTTTGTCCTATAGCTTCAAATTCCTCATCAAAATAACCATTTATAATGGCTATATGCACCGGTGCAAGACATAAACTTTCCTTATTGTTTAATATTTTGACAGTCTCTTTTAAATTACTATCTGCTGCTGTTTCACTTAAGCTATTGCAGCCTGTTATCATGGAAAGTGCTAAAGCTGCTATCACACCTATCCTTAATACGTTTCTCATCATAGTCAATCCCTCCGTAATTATAGATAATATTCAGGTTCCTTATTCTCTCCTGCAAAATTAAGTATTTCTAGTATTTTTGTTCTATATTTCAAAAAATCATTACTGCCTCTTGCTCTAGGCCTTCCTAGCTCGATATCAATAACCTGTTCTATTTTTGCTGGTCTTGGTGTCATAATCACAACTTGATCAGATAAATAGACAGCTTCATCTACATCATGTGTCACCATAATCATGGTCATTTCATGCTCTTTCCAGATGCGCAAAATTTCATCTTGCATATTCATTCTTGTAAAAGCATCTAATGCACCTAATGGTTCATCTAAAAGCAATACTTTCGGATGCCCCACCAATGCTCTTGCAAGAGAAGCTCTTTGATTCATACCACCAGAAAGTTGATGGGGATAGGCATTCTCAAAACCTTTTAAACCAACCATTTCAATGTATTTAGCCACATCCTCTTTTTTCGATTGATAGATTCTTCTAGCTTTTAATCCAAAAGATATATTCTTTTCTATAGAAAGCCACGGATACAAATTGGCCTGTTGAAATGCAAAACCACGATCATGTCCCGGTTTCGTTATGGGTTCCTGATCAATATAAATGGTTCCCTCATCTACTAAATTGAGGCCTGCAATAGCACGAAGCAATGTGGTTTTACCACATCCTGAAGGCCCAATTAATGAAATAAATGAACCAGACCTTACTGTCAGATTGACATCATTTAAAGCTGTTAATATTGAGCCATCCGGATTGTTAAAATATTTTGAAGCATTTTCTATTTTGATTTCTCCTACCACTTAATCACACCCTTTTGCCAAATTAAGATTCGATCTTTGAATTTAAAAAGAATCTTAATAATTAAATTACACAAAACTGCTAACAGTATAAGTCCTGCATAAACATTGGCATAAAGCATCATGCTTTTCTGCCAATTCAAATACCAGCCTATTCCTGATTTACAACCGAACATTTCTGCTGTCACTAAAGTAATAAATGCACCAGTTGTCGCATAAAAGAGTCCTAAAAATATACTTGGCATAGCCGCTGGTACACCAACTCTAAATACTTTATAAAGCTTACCGGCCCCTAAAGTATCTGCTACTTCAAAATAGGATTGTTGAATATTTTGTATACCACTACTTGTCATGACCGTTATAGGGAACCACACTGAAAGAGCTATCATAAACACTGCCGCTTGATAAGAGGTACTAAATAAGGATAATACAAGTGGCGACCATGAAGTTGCTGGAATAGGTCCTATAACCTTCGTCAATGGATTCACCCAATACGCTATTTTTCTATTGAATCCTAATAGTAATCCAGTTATAAACCCTAATAATGCGCCAATGACAAATCCAATGACTAATAATCTACCAGATGATAAAATACATTCCAGCATCAACACCCTATCATTTACAAATACACCAAACACCCGGTCTAATGATGGAAAGAACAAAACTGGTAACAGCGCCAACTTACTACACACGATATTGATGATATTAAGTATTAAAATACCTCCTGCGATTAATGGACTCGTTTCTTCTAATTTTTTTGAAACACCCTCGTGAAATAATGCTGTGATATACACTGCGACAAATAATGTCCCAACAATGTATAAAAAATACAAAAAATAAGTTGCATTTGCCTGAGGCTGTTCCACTGAATTAGGTATGAGACGATCTATTAAAATAGCGCCTATCACAGAAACGATACAACTTACTTTTTTGATATGTTTCCAAATCATACACATGCTCCTTTCGAAATAAGTATTCTGAATCAGTGAAATCATGTTAGCATACAATTTGATGCTAGAAAATTACTGCAAATTTATCGTTTGTTATCACTTTTTCCTATCAATCACTTCTCATAATCGCTCATAATCACTTTTCCTTATACTAAAATAGGAGCCTTTCGGCTCCTATTCCTTGTATTTACTTAATTCTTCGATGTATTTCTCTCCCATTTCACTAAGCTTATGATTCTTTCTAATAATATACCCTATGGTTAAAGGATCTTCTTCTTTTAATTTGATACATACAAAACCATCTGTTAAGGCTACACTATCTGTCATAATCCCTGTTCCGATAGAATACCCATTCAATCCTGCCATCATCTCTGCTGAGGTGGCTCTATCATTGGACTTGATTAACTTTGTAAAGTCATAATCTCCTAGCGCTTCCTCTGATAAATAAAACTCATTTTGACTATTTTGATCAAAGGAAATACAAGGATACTCTGCTAAATCCTCTACTGAAACTTCCTGTAAGTGGGCCAAAGGATGTTGCTTCCATACATAAGCAAATGTTTCTCTCGTCATTAATGGAAAAAATTGTAATCGATATTCACGGAATAACTTCTTTAAAATATTCTCATTACTTCTTGAATAAGAGACAATGCCTATTTCACTAACCATATCCCTTACATTCCCTAAAACCTCATCTGTTTTTGTCTCATGCACTGAAAATGTATACTTCGGAAAAGCAAACTGTTTGACAGTCTTAATAAAGGCATGCACTGCAAATACATAGTGCTGCATTGAGACGGAAAAAAGTACCTTTTTCCGTCTGCTCTCTATGTACCTTGTTTCAATAATAGCATATTGACTTACTGCCTGTTTCACATAAGGTAAAAATTCTAATCCATCTTTTGTTAATATAATACCCTTATTATTTCTTTCGAAAATTTTAATGCCTAATTCCTCTTCTAATTCTCTTATCGTTGCTGAGAGTGCAGGCTGTGAAATATATAATTTACTGGCCGCCTCTCGCATAGAATGCGAGTTTGCAAGTGCAATCACATATTTTAGCTGTAATATTGTCATCTATATCCCTCTTTATTCTCCTAATATCTTTTTGATTCGCTCTAATACCTCTTCTAATATAGCGCGTGGACAAGCCACATTAATACGCTGAAATCCCTTACCTCGGTTACCAAATATTCTACCACTATCTAGCCACAATTTGGCATCATATATGATTTTTTATCAAGTTCATCAGCTTCAATTCCTGTCTTGCGAAAATCTAACCAAACTAAATAGGTCCCTTCAGTCTCAATTAACTTTACATTTTTTAAATACTTATTCACATATTCCTTCACATAATCAATATTTGACTTAATATACGCAAGCATAGCTTGGTACCATTCTTCACCTTCTGTATAAGCTGTTTCACAAGCTATGAGCCCAAACACACTCAACTGACTAATACCCGCTGCATTCACTTGTTTTCTAAACTTGTACTTTAACCTCATATTCGGAATAAAAATATTAGAAATGAGCATACTTGCAAGATTAAAGGTTTTACTAGGCGATGTACAAACAATGGCAATGTCCTCATACTCTTTTTTTAATGAAGCAAAGATATGATGATCACCATTCCATATAAAATCATTATGAATCTCATCACTCACCACAATGACACCATATTTCAAACAAATATCTCCTATTTTAATCAGTTCTTCTTTGGTCCATACTCTACCTACAGGATTATGTGGACTACATAAGAAGAATAATTTAATATGATGCTCACGAATTTTATACTCAAAATCTTCGAAATCAATATGATACTTATTGTCTTCTCCTAAATACAAGTCATTGCTTACCACAATTCTGTCATTATCTTCTATGACTTCTGAAAAAGGATAATAAACCGGCTGCTGAATAAGCACCTTATCGCCTACGTTAGTATAGGCTTTAACTGCCATAGCTAATGCAAAGACCACACCAGGTGTCTTAATTAACCAATTTTCTTTGACTTCCCACTGGTGATGCCTACGCATCCAATCTGCTACAATCTCAAAATAAGGTGTCTGCACCTCACTATAGCCAAAAATAGCGTCTCTCGAACGCTTCACTAATGCTTCTTCTATATAAGATGACACTTTAAAGTCCATATCAGCAACCCATAATGGTAATACATCTTCTGGCATCCCCCGTCTTTTTGCAAAATCATACTTTAAACAATCTGTATTGCGTCTATCTATTATTTCATCAAAGTTTAAGTTTCTCTCCGCCATAAACTCCCTCTTTTCTTACTGAATTTGACTAAACACCTGCCCCAGCTCTGCTATTAAATCTGCTAGATCTTCTATCCCAATTGAAAGTCTTAACGTACTATCTGTAATACCATTTTTAATTCTTACTTCTTCAGGTACATCCGCATGAGTCTGTGTTGCAGGATAAGTAATCAGTGTTTCAACCCCCCTAGACTTTCTGCATACTTAATCATCTTTACTTTTTCGAGGATAGCAAGGGCATGTGCTTTGGTATCCACATTAAATGTAATCATAGCCCCGAAACCTCTCGCCTGTTTCTGAATAATATGATATCCCGGATGCTCCGGTAAACCAGGATAAATAACTTTTGCCACAATTTCTTGCTCCTTGAGCCAGTTGGCAATAGCTAGCGCATTCTTTTGTGCCTGTTCCATACGTACCCCTAAAGTTTTAATCCCCCTTAAAATAAGCCAGCTATCAAATGGTGAAAGTCCTGCGCCTGTGGTTTTGATTAAAAATCTCAGCTTATCACGAATCTCTTCTCGGTTTGTAATGATAAAACCTGCCAATGTATCATTGTGCCCACCTAAAAATTTGGTACCACTATGAATTACCACATCAGCACCTAACTTAAGGGGATTTTGAAAATAAGGTGATAAAAATGTATTATCTACTATTAAAAGTAAGCTGTTTTCCTTAGCAATCTTTGCTATTTTTTCAATATCCACCACATTCATCATTGGATTAGTTGGCGTTTCAATATAAATGGCTTTTGTATTTGGTGTGATATATTGACTAATATCCTCCTTATAACAATTTGCATAAGAAAATGTAAGTCCATTTTTATTTGAAACACTATCAAAAAGACGCATACTGCCGCCATAAAGATCTGACTCTACAATCAGATGATCTCCTGGTTTAAAAATCTCCATCAAAAGTGAAATAGATGCCATTCCCGAAGAAAGTGCAATGGCATCTATACCGCCTTCAAGACTAGCAACCACTTTTTCAAGCTGCTCCCTCGTAGGATTTTGTAACCTACTATAATCATACCCAGTGCTTTGCCTCACTCCGGCATGTGCATAGGTAGCTGTTTGATAAATTGGATAACTCAGTGCCCCATAATGTTCTATTTTTGTTTCTGTTTCTTCTAAGTGCAAACATCGTGTACTAATGCCTCTTCCCATGTCTATTCCTCCCTGTCATTAAAATACAAAAATGAAGGTTCATCACCATGAACTGTGCTTGACAAACTAAATACCAAATTTTACAGATAAAAAATACATCTGGGGTCATGTACTCTAGTAAGTGCGAACAAACTTAAACACGGAGGACTCCAGATGCACTTACATGATATCAATACACTATAAAATCTTCAAGGGGTATTTATTACTCATATTACTTAACCTATTGAAAATACAGTGTATATTACCCTAGAACCTACAGATTTACATCAGTCATGTCTTATCTGTGGAAATATCCATACTATCTATCAGACGTGGTAAATCTAAACCTAGACATGTAAGACACCTTGATTTATTTGAAAATTATACGATACTCATTTTGCCGACTATTAGATTAACTTGTAGTGAATACGGCTTAAATTTTACTAAGGACATACTTATAACACTGGTATTCATAATTTAAGAAATGGCACACTTTTAACAGTTGTTCGTGAACGTAAGTATAATGAATTAATCACTAATAAAAATCTATGTGAGATTATTAATATAGTGTCACCTTTTGCAATAGTGATGAATCTAACAAAAAGTTATCATAACTTTGCTAAAGAAGTTTTCCTACCGCTATTCGCGTAGCAAATCGCTTTCATGTAAATCGTTATATAACAGATGCTTTACATTCAATTCGAAAAAGAGTTAGTAAAAAATTAAATACTTACCAATCTAAATTTCTTAAGCAAAACAAGAAACTTTTAGAAAGACGTAATGATTCTCTTACTAAGGCTGAACAAACTTTACTTGAAAGAATCCTACAACTTTGAATTAAAAGAATCTTATTGGTTTAAAGAAGCTCTAATTAAATGGTATACTTATAGCAATAAAACAAATGCCATAAAATGGATTGAGTATGGTGAAACCTTAGGCATTCTTAAAATAACTAAAGCCTTAAAAACTTTCAAGAATTGGAAATCTGAAATTACCAACTATCATTAATGCTGTTTTACAAATGCTGCTGTTGAAGGTAAAAATAATAAAATCAAAGCACTTCAACGTACAAGTTATTTCTTAAGAAATAGACAAAGTTATGAGTATCGTATCTATCTAGAATGTAATAGTGAGTTTTTACTTAATAATTAGGCTGTCAAGCACACATTTTGGTGATGAGCCAAAATAAAATATATACTTCTTTTTGTTATTCTATCAATAATTTTTGCGCTCTAAAAATACCTATTTGTTTTCACTCGTTATAAGTAAAACTTATCATAATATGTTATTTAACAATCTTCAATATTTGCATAAAAATAGAGTTATCATCCAACTAATCTAACTGATTACTTGAACCATAGCCCTTTTTACATTTATTCTAATTCTTTACTTATACTATAAACGTGCAAAATTAGTTCCAATAATTTTCCAGTACGATTTTGAGCAAAATAAAAAACATTTATGACATCTCTTGATATAATTAAGTCGACAAAAACCATAATCATAAGGAGATTTCATAAATGAATGATGATCAAAGGTTTTAATGGTAAAATTGCAGATGTAAATGAATTTAATATTGAAAAACATCGCACAACAATTTCCAGATTTCTTAACAAAAGTTCATGGGATGAATCTTTGCTATTTCAGGAAATGAAAAGGTACACTATTAAGCGTATATGGCAACATTTGAAAGATACTCACGAACCGATTTACATTATTATTGATGATACGGTTAACGAGAAAACAGTGCCCTCGTCAAAGGCCAAAAATATGTTCATTTCATAACTCCCATTTAAAAAGAAAAACAGTATATGGTCATCAGTTTGTTACTGTTATGCTTCGATGTGGAGACCTTGTACTCCCGTATGAATCAAAAAGATGCGTCCAGTAAAATAGAAATAGCTGCAAACCTATTAAAAGAGCTCCAGCATCCAGTTAACAAAGGCTATGTTTTAGCTGATAGTTGGTATAGTTGTGCGGCATTATTTAATGCTGCAACTCAGATAGGGTTTAACTATCTTGGTGCTCTAAAATCTAATCGTAAAATCTTCCCTAGAGGTCATAGAAAAGATGGTATAAAAATTAATGACTTTATTAAAACACTTAAGCAACATGAACTTGACTTGGTGACATTCAAGGGTAAGACCTATTATACATATACCTATCTTGGTAGAATAAATGGATTCAAAAAGATAAAGATTATTATGAGTTGGCTTGAAAATGCTCTTTGGAATAAGCATGCTTTAAAATGTTTTATTAGGCTAGATACTGAACTGTCTACTAAACAGATTTTAAATCATTATCTTAAAAGATGGCCTATTGAAACATTTTTTAGAGAAACAAAAAGACGATTAAGCTTTGATAAATATCAGATTCATACAATAAGAGGAATAAAACGATATATGTGCTTATTGATACTATGCAGTATCTATACTGTGAACTAGAAGTTCAAGGCATGTCATTAGGATTTAGTAAGGGATTCAAGCAGGCTAGAAATGAAGTGAAACGCCTTGAAATAACTTGGATTTATGAGCAAGCAATAAAAGGGATTTCAATTCAAAATATTTTTAAACACCGAGGTGTTGCATAGGAGAAAGTATACCCTTTTATATTGGAATATTATTCCTTTAATCTGTTGGTAATTAATTGGGTACATTTATGCACGTTTATAGTAGTATAATATTAAATTATTTCCAGTTCCTAACTTAAAATGCCAATTCCTTTAAAGATGCTAACAATAATAAACAATGTTAACATAGAAAACAAACTTGTCCACACCACAAGCTGCCCTGCTAGCTTTTCATCCGCCCCCATTTCACCTGCCATAATGGCACTTGATACAGCTACTGGTGAACCAAATAATGCAATAAGTGCTGGATAATCTACCGCCGTTAAATGAATTATTCCGAGATGGTTTGAACAAATCTCTGCACAACTTAAAGCCAGTAGTGGTGCTAAAACCAGTCGCCAACTTGTACCAATGATGATCTTTTTCAGTGATTTGATTGCTGAAAACTGAAACTGTCCGCCTAAGACAATTAAAGCAAGCGGTGATGCTAATTGACTAAGACTTTTGCAGGCTTTATAAAGAAATGGTAAATCATATTTTAAACCAAAAACTGGTAAATGTGTTTCTGAATTAACCGGTATATATAAGCGTATCACAAGGCATACGAAACCTAAAAAAACACCTCGGACTAATGGATTTTTATAAATGCCTTTTAACACTTGTTTTATAGAGACTTGCTTTTCATCTGCGCCAAATAAAGAAAGCGCTACAACTGCCAAAACATTAAATAGCGGAATACTAAAAGCTGATAAAATAGCAGCCATAGCTACAGCAGCTTCTCCGCCAATAGATTCAGCTAATGTAATACCTATAATCGCGTAATTTGAACGAAATACGCATTGTAAAATAACACCTTTCTGCTTTGTCTTGGGAATAAACAATAGACTGGTTAATAATCCTAAACCAAATAATATCAAGATCATCATCACTGCAAATAAAATAATATCTCCCTGCATAGTCTTTAAATCTTGAATATTATACACGTTATAAAAAAGTAAAGTTGGCAAAGCTACTTTAAATACAAGCTTATTGGCTACTTTTAAAAATTCATCTTCAAAAAAATGGCGTTGCTTTAAATAATATCCTAAGATAATCAAAATAATAATAGGTAAAATTGCATTTGCTGCAAATATCAATGTGTCCATCTGGTCTACTCCTTATTTATGTTCTTATTAAATATAAAACCATAGTCTACTATAAAAAGGTATTATTTTTAAAAATCAAGGTAAATTATATAATAGAAAATGCAACAAATCGACCTTTACGGTTGCATTACTATACTCTCGTATAATCTTATAGTATAATATTCATATAGTTTATACTATGAATTTACACCAAACACCTTAGTGTGTGAAAGATAAGGAGCTTGATAAATGGATTACCATTTTTTAAAGGTCTGTGCTGCAACACCTTCACTTCAAGTTACAGACTGTCACTATAACGTCGAACAAATTTTAAACTGTATTGCACAAAGCACTTCAGAAGGTGCAAGTGTTGTTTTATTCCCAGAACTTTGTATGACTGGCTACACTTGCTCAGATTTATTTTTACAAACAACACTTTTAGAAGAATGTGAAAACGCAGTTGTTCAACTTCTAGAAGCTACAAAAATAAATGAACAACTTATTATTATAGGTGCACCAATTACACACTATAATCATTTATATAATGTTGCTATGGTCATCCATAAAGGTAAAATTTTAGGTATGGTTCCTAAATCATATCTTCCTAACTATAGCGAATTCTATGAAAAACGTTGGTTCAACTCTGGACTCGATATGCAGTTACAATATACAAATTATGCAGGTCAAAAACAGGTCCCAATTTCTAGCCAACTTTTATTTAAAGCAACTAATATTCCTTACTTTAAATTAGGCATTGAAATCTGTGAAGACTTATGGACAATGTTACCACCAAGTACACTTCATGCTTTAAATGGTACAACACTTATTGTGAATCCATCTGCTAGTAATGAAATCGTTGGTAAAAATCAATATCGCCATGAGTTACTTGCTCAACAATCTGCTAAAACAATGTCAGCTTATATTTATACTTCTTCAAGCGTAGATGAATCGACAACCGATGTTGTATTTAGCGGGCATAAACTCATTTATGAAAATGGTTACTGCATTAGCGAATCCGAGCTTTTCCCTAGAGAAAATGATCTTTTATACGGCATTATTGATTTAGAACGTCTTCAAAAAGAACGTATTAAACAAAATCATACACACTCAGATGCTATTTTAAATGCTTTAAATTATAAAACAATTGAATTTGAACTTCAAACATCTGATTTTGAATTTAACCGCTTTGTGGATCCTAAACCATTTGTACCTAATGATGAAGCCATGCGTAAAGAACGCTGCAAGCATATTTTTGATATTCAAGCACATGGTCTTGCACATCGTATGGCCCATACCAAGGCTCAAACTTTTGTTTTAGGTATTTCAGGCGGACTGGACTCTACTCTTGCCCTTTTAGTTTGTGTAAAAGCTGCTAAAATTCTCGGCAAACCGCTTACAAGTATTGTGGGTGTTACAATGCCTGGTTTCGGTACAACAGACCGTACTTATAATAATGCCATCAACCTTATGAAATTACTTGGTGTCACTGTACGTGAAATTTCTATTGTAGAATCTGCCAAACAACACCTCAAAGACATTGGACATGATCTTACAACACATGATGTCACTTATGAAAATGCTCAAGCTAGAGAACGTACACAAATCTTAATGGATCTCTCAAACCAAACAAATGGTTTAGTAATCGGTACAGGTGACCTTTCTGAACTTGCTTTAGGATGGGCAACTTATAATGGAGACCATATGTCAATGTATGCAGTCAACGCTTCTATTCCAAAAACATTAGTACGTTACCTCATTGATTATGTGGCTCACTTCGAAAGCGAACCACTTGTACAAGAAATTTTAATTGATGTTTTAGAAACACCAGTAAGTCCAGAACTTCTTCCACCAGACAGTGAAGGCAAAATTGCACAGAAAACAGAAGACTTAGTCGGACCATATGAACTCCATGATTTCTATCTTTATCATATGATTCGTTTCGGTTATAGACCTACTAAAATATACTTCTTAGCACAAGTTGCATTTAAAGATGTTTATGACAATGCCACAATTCTTAAATGGCTTAAAACATTCTATCGCCGTTTCTTCAATCAACAATTCAAACGTTCCTGTTTACCAGATGGTCCAAAGGTAGGATCTATCTGTGTTTCACCTCGTGGCGATTGGCGTATGCCATCAGATACTTGTAGTCGTATATGGCTTGATGAAATTGAAAAACTTGAGGCTTAATTAAATAATATATGAATTATGAAATGATTCATATGCAAAAAATGCTCCTGCAAAATTTACTTTGCAAGAGCATTTTTTAAACTATGTGAGTTTAATATATCCATTGTCTTTCATTGTTTGAAGTGCTTTCATTACCCCTAATCTTGCATGATAGAATGTAAGACCACCTTGGAAGAAAGCTGTATATGGTGGTTTAATTGGTGCATCTGCACTCATTTCAATAGAAGCCCCTTGAATGAAGGCACCTGCTGCCATAATAACTGGCGCATCATATCCAGGCATATCCCATGGTTCTGGTGTTACAAAGCTATCTACTGGTGCACCTTTTTGAATCCCTTGACAGAAGCTAATGACATTCTCAGGTGTTTTCATATTAATCGCTTGAATAATATCATGACGTTTTTCAAAAGCTGTTGGCATCACGTCGAAGCCTAATTTTTCAAATAATGCAGCAGCTAAAATCGCACCTTTTAAAGCATTGGCTACGATTTCAGGTGCTAAGAAAAGTCCTTGAAGCACTGGTTGATTAAGTCCTAATGTTGCCCCTACTTCTTTTCCAAGTCCAGGTGCAGTTAAACGCATTGCCGCATTTTCTACGAATTCTTCTTTTCCTACGATATAACCACCAGTTGGTGCAAGTCCGCCCCCTGGATTTTTAATCAGTGATCCAACGCAAAGGTCAGCCCCTACTTCTGTTGGCTCTTTTATATCTACAAATTCACCATAGCAGTTATCGACCATACAGATGATATCTGGTTTTATACTTTTTACGAAGCTGATTAACTCCCCGATTTGATCTACTGAAAGTGTTGGACGGTAGCTATAACCTTTTGAACGTTGAATTGTTACTAATTTTGTGCGTTCATTAATGGCTTCACAAATGCCATCAAAATCAAAGCTATAGTCTTCTTTTAAATCCACTTGACGATATGTGACACCATATTCTGCAAGACTTCCGTTAGTTGGACGAATCCCAATTACACCTTCTAATGTATCATATGGTTTACCTACTACTGATAGCAGTTCATCCCCAGGTCTTAAGTTCCCGAAAAGTGCTACTGTTAATGCATGTGTTCCTGACATAAGTTGTGGTCTTACGAGGCCTGATTCTGTTTTGAAGACATCTGCATAAATTTGTTCAATGACATCACGACCAATATCATTGTAACCATATCCTGTTGTTGCTGCAAAGTGGACATCACTTAATTTATTTTTTTGCATGGCATGAAGCACTTTTGCCCCATTTAAATGCATATTTTCATCTATTTTCGCAAAAACCTCTGTTAAAGTTTTTTCTGTCTCAAGGCAAACTGCTTCTGTCTGTGCATCAATGCCTAATAACTCTTGTAAAGTACTCATATTTATTCTCCTTATCTTCTACAACACTATCTGCGTTATTACATTATTCTTTTTATTATAACACGGTTCAATCTTTCTTTTCAAATCCTTCTGCCTATATAAATAGCTACATATACCCTTGTTTCATAATTTTTCAACAAATCTTTATATATTAACTATACACTTCTTTTGAGTGTAAATTAGTTATTTATAAGGAGCTATATCCTATGCCAAAATATCGTGAAATTCTTAGGCTAAACAATCAAGGTATTAGTAGTAGAAGTATTGCTATTAGTTGCGAGTGTTCTAGATATACTGTTGTCAAAACACTTAAATGTGTTGCCGAAAACGGTATTTCATGGCCACTATCACCAACTATGACAGATGAAATGTTAACTAAATGTTTGTTTCCCAAACAACCTATTCAATCTTTACGCAAAACGCCTGATTATGAGTACATTCATAAAAAAATGGCTAAAAATAGAGTTACATTGAACCTTTTATGTCAAGAGTATTGTGTAGCTTGCAGGCTAAATCATGAAATCTCACTCATGTATACACAGTTTTGTAAGTATTATAGAGAGTTTGCTAATAAGACTAAAGCAACAATGCATATTCACAGAAAACCTGGTGAAAGGTTGGAAGTGGATTGGACAAGCCAGACAACACCTATTACAGATTCTGTTACAGATGTAGACATACCTGCCTATATTTTTGTAGCTACATTATCTAGTAGTCAGTACGCTTATGTGGAAGCCTTTTTATCACAAAATCAAGAATACTTATGCCAGATAACTTAAAAACAGGTGTTGAAAAATTATCTTGGTATAATCCTACGATTAACAAAACGTATCATGAAATGGCTGAGCATTATAATACAGCTGTTATACCAGCAAGGGTTAGACGTCCTAAAGATAAAGCAAGTGCTGAAGGTACTGTAGGTGATTATCCACTTGAATCATAGCAGCTCTTAGACATCAAAAATTCTTCTTAATTCAAAAACTCAATACGTGTATAAAGGAAAAACTTTATGATTTTAATCATAGACCTTTTCAGAAAAAAAAGGAAATCGTTATGAAACTTTCATCATTGAAGAAAAAGAAATGCTCATCCCCTTATCTTAACGACCTTATGAGTTGGCTATTTGGAAAATGTTAATGTGGTAAAATAAAACAGGTTCTTTCCATAGTTAGTTGATTTTAACCTTTTTATAATAAAGCATTAATTATACTGAGCAATGAGATTTATTTATGGATGAAATTATCAAATTATTAGACTTGAATCTAAACTATTTATATCATGAAATACATGAAGATACATTATATATATTTATTGAATCTACATTAAGTGCTGTTCCATGTCCTTTTTGTGATACACCATTTTCTAAAAAACATAGTAGTTATCAGCGAATTTTTCAAGATTTACCTATTCAAGGTAAAAAAGTAGAAATAATTATTCAAAATAGGAAAATATTTTGTCTTAATGAAAATTGTACTCAAAGGACTTTTTCAGAACGATTTACTTTCCTTAATAATAAATCAAAGAAAACCAAACGATTAGAGGAAGAGATTATACGTCTTTCCCTTCATTGTAGTTCAGTTACAGCAGCTAAGCATCTTAGTAAACATACAGTTAAAGTTGGTAAAAGTACAATTTGTAACCTCTAAAAAAAATATTCCTCAACATTAATAAAGAACTTATTACACATATCTTCATTAATAATTTTGCTATAAAAAACGCCCAAAATATAGCACAATCATGATAGATATTCATACACAATAAGGTTGTTGACTTGATTGAATCTAGGGAGTTGTTAGATGTTGTAGAATAGTTAAGCTCTTACCCTAATATTAAGGTTGTTTCAAGAGATGGAGCAATAACCTATAAAAAAGCAATCACTTTAGCTCATCCACAGGCTATTCAGATGAGTGACCGTTTTCATATTTTAAAAAATTTAACATCCTATTGTAAAGATACTTTATTAAAACTTTTTAAAGCAAAGGTAAAAATAAATTTAGCTGAATCTGAACCAATATTTTCTTTAAACACTACATTCATAAGCGTTAACTTATAAATAAAATTTTCCAATAATAAATTCAATAAAAATGGGAAATCTCTATAATCTAATACTACTCAGATTAGGAGGTTTCCCATGCATATAGATGCAACAACTATTTCATTACCAAATCAAGTTGCAGATGATTATACTGGTATGGGTGGTCGCAATTTATATCAGTTTTACACACTCAAAAGGATAACGCTACATACTTATAAAAGGCTTTCTAATGTTATCTATAGAATAAGGAAAGCTATCTTTACATGAAAAACGTTTACGACAAACAACTTACGCTAAAATCGAATATTATTTAGAACAACTCATTATTACTGGAAAAGATTAGGACTAAGTTTACGATTATGATTAACTTATATCAATTTTACACATTAAAGTTTATAGTGATGATGCCTTAATATATGTAGGCATTATCTTTTATTTTCTATACAAGTAGAACTTTCCTAGAAAATAAAAATGACAACAAATTATTCAGCTATTTTAGCCAAAAGATCATTTATTGCCATTATCTACTTAAAACATATTTTTTAATCAAATAATTTTGCCGTTATAAACTCATATCCATTAACTATCAATACATTCCTATTCTGCCGCATTTAAGTTAACAGATTTAGCTGGTACAAGTGTTGAGATTGCATGCTTGTAAATCATTTGCTGTTTGCCTTCACTTTCAAGGATTACTACAAAGTTGTCAAAACCTTTGATAGTTCCTTTTAATTGGAAACCGTTTGTTAAAAATAATGTTGTTGTAATTTTTTCTTTTCTAAGTTGGTTTAAAAGAACATCTTGTAAGTTAATTGTTTTACTCATAATCTTAACGTCCCCTCCTAGGCATGTTGTTAGTTGTTTTTATTGTATATTATATTTTTGCGCTTGTCTACTGAATTACTAAATTTTTGTAACATTACATTGTCATTATATCCCAATTATAAATAAAGTATACAGTCTTAGTACGCATTTTCTATTTTTTTAAATAACTTAGCATTTCCTCTACTATACGATTGGCATCAATCCCTAATTGATCCACTTCTAACATAATTGGACTGGCTTGATGTTTAAACCAAGTTAATTGACGTTTTGCATAATTACGTGTATTTTGTTTAAGTTTTTCTACACATGCTTCTAAACTCATTTCGCCGCTAAAATATGGGAAGAATTCTTTATAACCAATAGCTTTTAAAGCTGGTAATTCCGCATCATATCCTGCCTCATAGATACGTTTTGCTTCTTCTAAAAGCCCTTCTGCCATCATTTCATCAATACGTTCATTAATGCGATTATACAGTAAACTACGCTCCATTGTTAAGGCAAAAAATGTGTAATCATATGGTGACTCATTATCTACTCGTTTTTCACGTTCTTTGGCATTATGACTTGAAATCGGTTCGCCTGTTTCATGATAGTATTCTAAAGCACGAATCACACGCTTGACATTGTTAGGATGAATCTCTAATGCCCCTTGAGGATCAACTTCTTGAAGTTTTTGATGTAATGCTTCTGCCCCTTCCTGACGAGCAAACTCTGCTAAACTTTCACGATATACCGTGTTAGGATCTGTTTCTTCAAACTGTGTATCAAATAAAATAGCATTGATATAAAATCCTGTTCCCCCAACTAAAATAGGTGTTTTGCCTTTTGCATAAATTGCTTCAATATAACCTTTTACACGTTCCTTAAAAGCTGCCACACTACAAGGAAAATCAGGTTCCCATTCATCAATCATATAATGTGGTACACCTTGCATTTCTTCTGGTTTTATTTTAGCTGTTCCAATATCCATGCCTTTATAAATCTGCATGGAATCTGCTGAAATAATTTCACCATTAATCGCTTTTGCTAAAAGTACACTTGTCTTAGTTTTTCCTGAAGCCGTTGGCCCTGCAATTAAAATAAGTGGTTTTTTCATATGTTCACCTTTCTTATAAAGCACATTTTATAAAACTAAATGCGCTTAAACATTTTTTCAATATCAGTTTGTGTGAGTGCCACAATTGTTGGACGTCCATGTGGACAAGTAAATGGATTATCTAAGGCTAATAAAGATTCAATAAGTTTTTCACATTCTAAGCTTGTAAGTTTATCATTGGCTTTTACCGCACTACGACAAGACATACGAATAATCGCTTCTGCCTTCACATCAGCAATATCTTTAGGCTTTTCATGAGTTAATGTATCTAATATTTCCTTAAACACATCTAGCGAAAGCGGTTCATTTAATAAGAATGGCACTTCACGAATGACAATTGCATTTTCGCCCAAAAATTCGAAAACAAAACCTAGTTTTTCAAATAACTCACTATTCTCCTCTAATAAATTCTTTTCTACTACTGTAATATTAAAGGTTTCTGGCACTAATAGTAATTGAGTAGCTACCTCATTACTTCTAAACTTCCTCATAAACTGCTCATACATGACCTTTTCATGGGCTGCATGTTGATCAATGATAAACACTTTTTCATGATATTGAATGAGCCAATAAGTTTTAAATAATTGACCAATAATCTTATAATCCTTCACCCCAATTGCAGCTCCTTCACTTTTTGCTATAGGTGTCACTGGCGGTGCCATATAGGATGCCGCTACAGCGTGAATATGCCTGTGGGCGATTTGTGTTTGTTCATTTACACCATTACTTTCTCTCTCTTGAAATGGTTGTACTGTATTTGTTGTTTCTACCTTGTTAGATAATTCTTTCTTGATAAGGTCTTCTGCATTGGCAATTACTTGTCCCTTAGTCTCATCACTTGACAAAGCTTCAGTATTGCCATTTAAATCACCGGCCCCATTAAATGTTTCTTCTATCCTATCCCTAGATGACATTGATAATGGTTGCGATAAGCTTACCTTTTCTAAATCTTCTGAAGCACTATGGATTTCAAAAGAAGGTTTAACTTCTGACTCACTTTTTCCAAAGATACGCTCAATATTATGAGTAGGTCCTTCTTTTACAATAGGCATTTCTCCTGCTAATAAGCTTTGAGCCGTTGCTGCATTTTCTTCTTTACGTGGTGCAAAAAAAGTATCTACTGTATAAGTTTCAATCTCTGGTTTAGGTGTTACTGCTTTTTCATGTGGTGCTACATGTGGTACTAAATAAGCTGATTCCAACTGTTTTGTAATGGCTTTATAAACCGTATTATAAATTAAATCCGAATCTTTAAAGCGTACCTGCAATTTTGTAGGATGCACATTGACATCTACTTCTTCTGGGGAAATATTTAAATGTAGCACTACAAAAGGAAATTTGCCCACCATAACAATTGGTTTATAAGCATCTTCTACTGCTTTTTGTAATAATGTACTTTTGATATAACGTCCATTTATAAAGAAATGTTCATAGTTACGATTCGAACGATTTAATGAAGGATTCCCTAAAAGCCCCACGCATTCTATGCCTGAGGTTTCATAAAAACATTTTAATGTATTTTTTGCATACTCTTTACCATAAATATTAAGTACAGCATGTTGTAAATCATGGTCTCCTGAAGTTGTAAAAACCGTTTTGCCATTTTGAATATATTTAAACGAAATTTCAGGATGGGCTAAAGCCAATTTATACATATAATCGGATATTCTTGCTCCTTCTGCCCCACTACTACTTAAAAACTCTCGACGTGCTGGCACATTAAAGAATAAATGGCGCATAATAAATGTAGTCCCATTTGGACAAGCAATTTCATCAGAAGATGTAATCTTGCCCCCTGCAATTTCAATACGTTTTCCTGTTAAATCCTCTGCAACCTTCGTCATAAGTTCTACATTAGATACGGCTGCAATACTGGCAAGAGCTTCTCCTCTAAAACCCAGACTTAAAACATGTTGTAAATCTTCAGCTGAAGTGATCTTACTTGTGGCATGGCGTAAGAAGGCAATCTCTACTTGATCTTTTGAAATGCCTAAGCCATTATCTGTGACACGAATAAAATCAATTCCCCCATTTTTAATTTCAACAGTAATAGAACTTGCCTTCGCATCAATGCTATTTTCAACAAGTTCCTTAATAACAGAAGAAGGTCGTTCAACGACCTCTCCTGCAGCAATTTTATTAATAGTATGTGTATCTAAAATTTGAATAGTGCCCAACTTAAAAGGCCCCCTTCTATCTTAATTGCTTTTGTAAATCATAAAGTGTTTCTAAAGCTTCAATAGGTGTCATGCGCATTACATCTAATGCGCGAAGCTTTTCAATTACAGGTTCATGATTATTGGAAATGGCTTCAAATAAGTTAATTTGATGCAATGGCTCTGCTGCCTGAGGTGCTTCTTCAAATACTGTACTTTTTTCAGCTACAAATGTATTATCTTCTACGGTGACTTCTTGTGTGACCACTTCCATTTTTTCTGGAGTCTGAACTGTTACTGTTTCTTCTACCACCCTTGCTGTTTCTACATTCATTGTACATTCTTTTGGCGTAGAAACTTCATAATTTTCTTTACCATCTAGCTCATTTAAAATCGCTTTGGCACGATTTAAAACAACGGTTGGGACCCCTGCCAGTTTGGCAACTTGAATTCCATAACTATGATCCACGCTGCCTTGTACGATTTTATGAAGGAAGATAATATCTTCACCCATTTCTTTAACAGCAACGCAATAATTTTTAAGCTTTGGAATGCTTTCTTCAAGAACAGTTAACTCATGATAATGCGTTGCAAAAAGTGTTTTTGCTCCAATTGTTCCTGTAATATGTTCAATAATTGCCCATGCAATACTTAGTCCATCTAAAGTACTTGTTCCACGGCCAATTTCATCTAAAATTAATAAACTCTTATGTGTGGCATGATGTAAGATATTTGAAACCTCCATCATCTCTACCATGAAAGTACTTTGTCCTGATGCTAAATCATCCGATGCCCCAACACGGGTAAAGATACGATCTACAACACCAATTGTAGCACTTTCAGCTGGTACGAATGAACCAATTTGTGCCATAAGTACAATAAGGGCTACTTGACGCATGAAAGTTGATTTACCTGCCATGTTTGGCCCTGTTAAAAGAATCATTTCTTCTGGCCCAATCACTACATCATTGGCAATAAAGCTTTGTTCGCCCATCATTTTTTCAACAACTGGGTGACGACCTAATTTAATATCTAGTACTTCAGAGTTATCAATTGTTGGTTTTACATATTGATGAATATCTGCCACTTCTGCTAATGAACAGTACATATCTAAAGCCGCAATCTTATGAGATACATCTAAAAGACGATGCATTTCTTTTAAAACTGCTTCACGAATTTGTGTAAAGAGCTGATATTCTAAAGTATTAAGCTTTTCATCTGCACCTAATACTTCTTCTTCTACTTTTTTAAGTTCTTCTGTAATATAACGCTCACAGTTAGCAAGTGTTTGTTTACGAATAAAGTAATCTGGCACAAGATTGCTATAAGATTGTGTAACTTCTAGGAAGTAACCAAAAACTTTATTGTATTTGACTTTTAAGTTTTTAATACCTGTTTTTTCACGTTCATCTGCTTCTATCGCCATAAGCCATGAAGCACCTTTTGTTTTAGCCTCACGTAAGTGATCAACTTCTTCATGATAACCATCTTTAATTAAGCCGCCTTCACGAACAGAAAGCGGTGCTTCTTCTACAATACTACGATTGATTAGATCAAATAACTCTTCCATACAATCTAAGTTATCATGAAGCTCATTAAGAAGTGGTGACTTTGTATTCGCTAGTAGCTCTTTAATAGCTGGCAACGCGCCAATAGATTGTTTAATGGCTACAAGATCTTTGGCATTACATGTTCCAAAAGATACTTTACTCATTAGACGCTCAATATCATAAATGTTATCAAGGGCTTCAAATAAATCCGAACGTAAAAGTGGATTATTTCTAAGTTCCTCTGTCGCACCTAAACGACCATTAATTTGGGCAGCATCAATAAGTGGCTGCTCAATACATTTACGAATATAACGACTACCCATAGCTGTTTTCGTATGATCAAGTACCCAAAGTAATGAGCCTTTACGACGTTTTTCACGAAGTGTCTCACTAAGTTCTAAGTTACGTCTTGTGGCATTATCTAATAACATATAAGCATCTACATTATAAATAGAGACATGCATTAAATGTGAAAGATCAGTTTTTTGAGTTTCTTTAAGATACGCAAGCAACGTTGATGTAGCTAACATATCTGACCCATTATTACTAAGGCCGATGCCTTCTAAATTCATCACATTAAAGTGTTTAATAAGTAATGAACTAGCCAGGGCTGTATCTAATGTATGCGGTGCAATTTTTTCAGTAAGGGCATGTAGTCGGCCTACTGTAAATTCTCTAATCGTTTCATCTTCATAGAGATTTTCTTGTAATAAGCATTCTACTGGTGCAAACTTGGCAAGCTCATCTAAAAGCTTACGTTTACCTTGTTCACCTGTAATCGTTGTTGTAAGCCAATCGCCTGTTGTCACATCACAAACACTCAGTCCATAAGTACCATTTTGACCAACAATCGATACAATATAATTATTTTTACCTTCTGTAACTGTATTTCCTTCTAGAATTGTACCAGGCGTTACAATACGGATGACTTCACGTTTTACAAGACCTTTTACAGTTTTAGGATCTTCTACTTGCTCGCAAATAGCGACCTTATAACCTTTTTCTACTAATCTTGAAATATAGTTATCTGCAGAATGAAAAGGTACCCCACACATAGGGGCACGCTCTTCTAGACCACAATCTTTACCTGTTAAAGTAATTTCAAGTTCACGAGAACACGTTTTAGCGTCCTCAAAGAACATTTCATAAAAGTCACCAAGACGAAAGAATAAAATCGCATCTGGATTTTGCTCTTTAATC
Organism: Cellulosilyticum ruminicola JCM 14822; assembly: GCF_001311925.1. Lineage (GTDB taxonomy): Bacteria > Bacillota > Clostridia > Lachnospirales > Cellulosilyticaceae > Cellulosilyticum > Cellulosilyticum ruminicola. The sequence goes on along the minus strand of NZ_BBCG01000018.1, from coordinate 34,452 downwards.
GTTAAATACTGACTCATCATTGGTGTTACTTGTGATTTTAACATATTAATTCGCCAACTCTCCAATTAAGTAATGTGTTTTATTAGCTACAATTTTAACGTTTACATATTTTCCAAGCATTTCTTTTGGTGCAGGTGTATTGACTAAAAGACCTGTTTCTGTACGACCACTTAATACTTCCTCATTATGTTTACTAATTTCTTCAAAGAGCACTTCTACAGTTTGTCCTACATATTTTTCAAGAGTCGCAAGACTTTGTGCATTAACGATTTCTAAAAGGCGGTTGAAACGATCTTTAGAAACTTCTTCTGGTACCTGCTCTTCCATTGTAGCTGCTGGTGTACCTGTACGTTTTGAATAAACGAAAGTAAAGGCACTTGCATAATGTACTTCTTTTACAACATCAAGTGTATCTTGGAAGTCTTCTTCAGTTTCCCCTGGGAATCCTACGATAAGGTCAGTTGTAAGTTCTACATTTGGTACAGCCGCTTTTAATTTACGTACAAGTTCTAAGTAACCTTCTTTAGTATAATGACGGTTCATTTTCTTAAGAATACGGCTACTTCCACATTGTACTGGTAAATGGACGCTGTTACACACTTTATCACTACTTGCAATCACTTCGATAAGTTCATCACTTAAATCTTTTGGATGTGATGTCATGAAACGAATACGTTTAAGCCCTTCGATTTCATTAATTCGTTTTAAAAGCTGTGCAAATGTAACTGGTGTTTCAAGGTTTTACCATATGAGTTAACATTTTGACCAAGTAACATAATTTCTGAAACGCCTTCTGCAACAAGTCCTTCGATTTCTTTAATAATATCATCTGCTTCACGGCTACGTTCGCGTCCACGTACATAAGGTACAATACAGTATGTACAGAAGTTATTACATCCATACATAATATTGACACATGCTTTGAAGTCAAATTTACGTGTATCTGGTAAGTCTTCTACGATATCTTGGTATGAATCCCAAATATCAATAACGCTTTCTTGTGTTTCAAGACGTGTTTGTAAAAGTTCAGGTAATTTATAGATGTTGTAAGTTCCAAAAATGATATCAATGAATTTGAAGTTTTTCTTTAAGTTATCAAGTACGATATCTTGTTGCATCATACATCCGCAAAGTGCAATCATTAAGTTTGGATTTTTTCGTTTTATACCTTTAAGTGCACCTAAACGACCATAAATTTTAAGTTCAGCGTTTTCGCGTACACAACATGTATTATAAAGAACAAAGTCTGCTTCCACTTCGTTTTCTGTTTTTGTATAACCGATTTGTTGAAGCATCCCTTCGATTTTCTCTGAATCTCTTGCATTCATTTGACATCCAAATGTCGAAATACAGTATTTAAGCCCTTTTCCTTTAAGTCTTTGTGCTAATATATTAATAATCTCATTTTGACGTTTCGCCTCTTGTGTTGAGATTTTAATTTCTTTTCTTTCACTCATTGAGCGACCTCCTACTATTTGTTTTCTTTATACAATATCCTTTTTATTTTACATTAAAAGATAGTATGTTTCAATGGATAAACCTTGCATTATGACTTCTCTTGACATCTTTTATGTAAAATTTACACGAAAGATGTTGCGGCTAATTGTTTAAACTATCATAAAATGAGCTGATTAAAATGGCAAAAGATAGTCAAATGGGCCCTAAAGGTGTACGCATGAAAAAATGCAATTACCAAACACCTCTTACTTCTGAAGAAGCTAAGAATTCTAATCGTACACACAAAAAAAACACTCCTTACCTACAGAAGTTTTCCAAAACCCTAGTCGTAATTACTAATTTTTGCATTATTTTATTCTTACAAAAAAATAAGGAGTTGGCAAGGTATCACTCCTTTTACATACACTTCAAATGCAAAAAGATGTTACAAGCTGCAACACCTTTTTTATGACTTACTTATATAATTTCTATAGTTGGTATTTTTTCTACTGCATCATAACCTACTATAATATGTTCATCTGCTAAGTCACGTACTTTAATGTAATTAAAGCCATTATATAAAATACGTTCTACTTCTTTAACCGTTCCATTTATATTTATTTTTGTTGTTGTTACAATACTTGTCTCCTCTTCAACAATGGCTTCAAGGGCAGCTCCTACATCATCTTTAAGTTTTTGCCACGCACTTGTATTTTTCACATAATAAAGTGGGCACATTTTTCCAGTTACATCGTAATGCCTAATTAAATCTGTTTTAGGATTTAATTTATAACGATAACAAATATCTGCACATAATGCAACTAAACTATCATAGGTTGCTTCACTAAACTTGCCCTCCCATGTTGGATGACAATTTTCAATACCAATGCTATAGTCATTTGCATCATTTGCATGATAAGCCACTTCATCTTCTGGAACACATTGAATAATCTCGCCCTCTAATCCTACAATATAATGACTGCTCGCATAAACCTTATTGGTTCCTACTTTAAGTCCCTCAAAATAATTACGATTATTAACAGCTGTAGAGGTTGCATTACCTACCCAATGTACAACAACTTTTTTAACCGTTCCCAGTTTAATTTGTGGACGACTATAACGATTAGGTGTTAATAGCATTTTTTGAATGTTCATATGGCACCTCCTTCATTCATAATCTTACTATACTATATGTCCTAATCGTTAAAATTGTCCCTTTTCACTTTAGATTCGCTTTAACATCTCTTGATAAGGTAAATATGTGCCATCTGGATAGGTCTTACCTTGAGGTGTAAAGTTATTTTTTAAATAGGCTTTTAATAGCATAGCTCTTGATGCATATTTTTCTACTCCTAATTGACCTCTTAAAGTACCTATCGGCAAGTAACGTTTATTACTTAAATAAGTAGATAATATATTGGCGAACTCTTCAATTCCACTTAAAAGTACAGCTTCAAAATCTCTGTGCAAAGGTGAAACTTGAATTTGTTCAATATACATAGTGCCACGCTCATATTTAAAAGCCAAATAACTTTCTGGTGCAATTTGGGTACTCATTTCATTCATAAATAAATAAAGTTTACCTTCATTCTTCTCTGGAAGCCCCTTTAAAAACTGTGTCATTTCACCACATAAAACAATGATTCTTTCATCCATCTCTATAAGCTTTAAAAAATAATGATTATAAATCGATTCACATAATTGATGCTCATAAAAATATTGTAATTGTAAACACACACTAAGTAATTTGTTGTAAACATTTATTTTTTCATTTAATTCTTCTCTCAAGTGCTCTTTTAAATTATTTTTATACCAAAAATTCCCGTAACATGTATGTGGTGTACAGGTACAGGTCTCTTGTAAATTATTATTTTTAGAAAAAAGCACTTCTTCCATTTCTAAAGGAAGTGCCGCATACGCATCTAAATATGTTCCATTTATCTTTAATAATTCTTCAAAATTACTAGCCTGCAAAGCACGCCTTAATGCCATCTCTTTATTTTCAATGATCTGCAAGTATTTTCTCATCTTTTCAATTTCATCTATTAGACTTGCAATTTGTGTCATATAACATTGTCCTTTTATTTTTTGAGACCAACATCCCCATTTCTTATTCATAGACATGCCTCCTTTTTAAGGAAAACACCGTATTCTATATAAGTATATCACCTAGAACTTGTCAAAATGCAAAAAAAGCTGCGCATATATTAAATATACAAGCAGCTTTTAAATATTACATTATTTACCTGATGAACCAAGGGCACCTGTACCACGTTCTGATTCAAATTTAAGTAAATCTTCATAAGAGATTTCTTCGATTTTTAATTTAGGTACCTCTACCATAATACATTGGCAGATTGCTTTTTCATATGGATAAACAATTGCATCTTCAAATGTTTCTTTGCATGATTCTTTGGCAATCACAAGTGTTTTTGTATTGTGATTTGTAAGAGGGATAAACCATTCACCTCTATAGCCTGAATCAATGACACCACATCTTTGACCAATTCCCTTACTTCCTGTAGAACCACGTTCTTTAATAATTGCAACATAATCGCTTGAAAAAGCTGTTGCAAGTCCTGTTGGAATCATTTTTGTTTCATGAGGTGCAATAACTACATAGTCCTCTTCAAATAAAGCATAAATATCAAATGCACCATCTTCTATACGTTTTGAAGGAATGATTGCACCTTCTTTTGTTTTTGCAAAATAAATATTCTTGTTCATGGTCTACTCCTATATATTTATAATTCTAATAAGACGATTTGTTTTGATTTAAGGGAAGCTGGTACATCTATAATACGCTGATTTCTACTTCCTCTAAATTTTAACTGAATGTCTTTTTCCGTCTCTATAAAAGGTCCGTCCACCAATACATCACATTGCTTAAGTAATGTTAAGCGCGCTTCATCCTTAATAATTTCTTCAAAGACATAGCCTGAAAAGAGCCAAATTGTATGATTAGTTTCTAACTTAATGCGTTGTAATAAATGAAGTAAATCATTATCTCTTGTTTGTTGCATCGGTTCACCACCTAATATGGTGACCCCATGCACATTAGGATCATGTACATATGACATAAAAGTTGCTTCTGCCTCCTCAGACCAAGGATTTCCCGCTTTAAAATCTTGATAGTCCTTATTAAAGCATCCTGGGCAGTTATGTGTACATCCTGATACAAACAGTACCGAACGAATCCCAGGGCCATTGGCAATATCATACTTTCTCATTTGTGCATAGTACATATTTCATCCCTCATTTCTTATAAATGTAATACACGGCTCTTAATTTCTTGTGTTTTTCCTTTATTCCAGTAGTTTCCACCTAAGTAACCACAAGTACGACGGATAACATTCATCTTATTTTGATCTTTATTATGACATACAGGGCATTCCCATTCTAAGTCATCATTTACAATAATTTCACCTTCAAAACCACATATATGACAGCAATCTGATTTCGTATTAAATTCAGCATACTGAATATTGTGATAAATATAATTTACAAGTTGTCTTAAGGCTTCTAAGTTGTGATTCATATTTGGAATCTCAATATATGAAATACATCCCCCTGTTGAAATAGGTTGGAATTGACTTTCAAATTTAAGTTTTGTAAAGGCATCAATGTTTTCTCTAACATCTACATGATAGCTGTTTGTATAGTAGCCTTTATCTGTAATATCTTCGATATCTCCGAATTTTGCTTTATCAATCTTAGCAAAACGATAGCAAAGTGATTCTGCTGGACTACCATATAAGCCAAATCCTAGGCCAGTTTCAGCTTTCCAACGTTTTGTTGTATCATCTAATTTATGCATTACTTTAAGGGCAAATGCTTCTCCTTCTGGTGTCACATGAGAAACACCTTTCATAAGTTTTGTTACTTCATAAAGTCCAATATAACCTAATGAAATAGTTGAATATCCATCCATTAATAATGGATCAATGACAGCACCTTGTGGCAATCTTGCAATTGCACCATGTTGCCAGTGAATTGGTGATTCATCTGATAATGTACCTTTTAAAGCATTATGACGGCACATTAATGCATCGAAGCAAAGTTCTAAACGGTTATCTAATAATGACCAGAATTTTTCTTCATCACCATTAGCAATAATACCGATTTGTGGTAAATTTAAACTTACTACTCCCTGATTAAATCTACCTTCAAATTTATAGTTACCATTTTCATCTTTCCATGGTGATAAGAAACTTCTACATCCCATGCAAGAGAATACATTGCCTTCATAGATTTTCTTCATTTCTTTCGCTGAAATGTAATCTGGGTAAAGGCGTTTAGCACTACATTTTACAGCTTGCTCTGTAATATAGTCATATTTTCCACCTTCTAAACAGTTATGTTCATGAAGTACATAAATCAGTTTAGGAAATGTAGGTGTTGTGAAAATACCTTTTTCATTCTTAATACCTTGTAAGCGTTGTTTTAAAATTTCTTCAACAATGCTTGCCACTTCTTCAACATATTCATCATCTTCTTCAATGTTTAAGAATAATGTTACAAATGGGCTTTGACCATTTGTTGTCATTAATGTATTAATTTGATATTGAATCGTTTGAACTCCTGATTCTAACTCTTTGCGTAAAAGGCGTTCTACTGCTTGTTCTAATTCTTTAGCATCTGTAATGGCTTCACTAAGCATTTTACGATACTTTTCTTTACTACGTCTTAAATATTTTCCAAGGTGACGAATATCTACTGATTGTCCACCATACTGGCTGCTGGCTACTTGTGCAATAATCTGTGTCATAACCGTACAGGCTACTTGGAAACTTTTTGGACTTTCAATCATACGTTGATTGATCACTGTGCCGTTATCTAACATGTCTTGAATGTTAATTAAACAACAGTTGAATATAGATTGCATAAAGTAATCCATATCATGGAAATGTAGGATTCCTTCATCATGTGCTTGAACAATACGTGTTGGTAGTTTCTTACGTCTTGAAATATCTTTTGATACTTCCCCAGCAATGAGGTCTCTTTGTGTAGAAGCCATCATTGCATTTTTATTAGAGTTTTCATTCATAACCTCTTCGTTGGTCATATCAATAAGCCCTAAAATACTATGGTCTGTTGTATTTGTTTCACGTTTAAAGGCTTGAATTGCACGATACCCTTCATAAGATCTAGCTGTTAACTCGTGTCCATTCTCAATAAGTTTTAAATATACATATGTTTCAATTTGAAAAATAGTAGGTTCTTTCCCTAACTTTTCAAAGTTTGCTTCGATTTCATCTGCAATTTTACGGGCTACTACTTCATCTAAAACACCGCTGCCATACTTCATGGCTTTAATAATTGCACTATAAATTTTGTTTGCATCAAATTGTGCAACGCTTCCATCTCTTTTTATGACTTTCATTAATCAATCCCATCCCTTTGTTTATATTTTGGTTTTAAGGACTTCGTAGATTTTGCATGTGTAGCAATTTTATGTTTATCTTTTAACAAAAAAATATAAAGAGGCTATATATAGTACCCCTTTAGTCTATACATGCTATATCTGTTGTTTGTCTAAAACATTGTATCATAACTCTTTTTATTTTAGTAGCCTAAAATTACTAAAATATTTTTTTTAAAATACTTGACATTTTATATAAAAACAGCCGATGCCTTATTTTCAAGGCATCGACCATTTGTTCTCTTACGACAAATATTTAAGTTTTATTTTTATGAATTTTTTAATCTTGACTTTCTTCTTTTGCTTTATCATACAAAATTTTACCATTTATAATGGTATATAATGTATGAGTAAAGACTTCCATAGGATTCCCATCAAATATAGCAACATCCGCATCTTTACCCACTTCTAAACTTCCTACGCGGTCTGCTACACCACAAATCTCTGCTGCATTAATGGTAATTGCCTTAAGGCCTTCCTCTACCCCCAATCCTTCTTTCGCTGCAAAACCTGCACATATAGGAAGATATTGAATCGGAATAACTGGATGGTCTGTTGTAATGGCTACTTTTACACCTACTTTATGTAAAAGTCCCGATGTTTTAAAATCTACATTTTGCACTTCTATTTTGCTACGTGCTGCCATAGAAGGTCCTACGATAGCTGGGAAATGACTTCTTGCTATCGTATCTGCAATTAAATGTCCTTCACTACAATGGTCTAATGTAATGTTCACATCAAACAATTTAGCAATACGCAGTGCCGTTAAAATATCATCCACACGATGGGCATGTATTTTAAGTGGTATTTCTTTATTTAAAACAGGCAGCCAACATTCCTTTTTAAAATCTAATTCAAAATCCTTGTTAGCTTCTTGCGCTGCTTCTTTTTTCTTTTTATATTCCTTTGCTTCAAATAAGGCTTGTCTTAAAAGGGCCCCTATTGCCATACGTGTTACAGGGGATTTTTGTTGGTCACTATAATTCTTTTTAGGATTTTCACCTAATGCCACCTTCATAGCTGCTGGCTCTAATACGATAAGTTCATCTATAATGCGGCTTTTCGTTTTCATAAAAACAAATTGTCCCCCTACTACATTAGAACTACCTGGGCCAACCATCGTTCCTGTAATTCCAGCTTTAACCGCATCATCAAAAGCGGCATCCATAGGGTTAATCCCATCAATGGCTTTTAATTGAGGTGTTACAGGATCTACAGTTTCATTGCTATCATCCCTTCAAAAGCCTTTTTTTGCTCCGTAATCCCCACATGACAATGGGCTTCAATAATCCCCGGCATAACCCAAGCCCCTTGAACATCTAATACTTCCGCTTCTTCTGGCACTTCACTTATATGTTCCCCCACTGCTTTTATTTTATCATGTTCTATTAGTAGCTCTCCATGGTCATAACTTTTTCCCGCCATGGTTAAAATTTTACCATTTTTAATTAGTAGCATTAACTTTCTCCTTTATACATATTAGATTAATACTTTAAATTTTAATGCTACTATTATTCACTTTTATTAAACTTTTATGCAATTGATTCATCTTCTTTTAGAGTCATTAACCTACCAAGTCCTACTATCAAATAACATCCTATTTTAAAGTAATCCTATCTATAGAGCACTTTCGCTTATACTTTTTCCAAAACTAACTCTTAGCTATTTTTCATTGACATTTTTATTAATCTTACTCGTAAACCACTATTTTCCTTAAAGATAGGTAGACTTTCCCCTTTCCCCACTTTCTAATGCTATATTCTATTTTATCTTGACACTAAGATGTATTAAACCAGTATGCGCTACTTTTTCTTAAGTTACTAAGTTCTTTATCAACTAATCTTATTAATTCCTTTTGTGTAAATTTACTTTGTTTTAATCTTCGTACCATAAATAATTGCATTAAATTAAAGGCAATACTCATTAAATATACAATAGCAGTAGCAGCATTCATATCATGTATGTAACAATGTTCAAGCTCACAGTAGGTTTTTAAGTTATTGAAGATACTATTTTCTATATCCCACCTGGCATGAATCATTTTATAAATCGTTTGAAGTGCTATTTTAAAATCTGTGGTCATAACGACTACTTGTGTATATTTACCTTCTGCACTCTTTTGCTGAAACTTAATAAGTCTTAATGGCTTATCTACACCATTTAAACAAAAGGTTTCTTCATAGGCTACAATTCTTCTATTCCTTTTCTGATCCTGCCACTCTTCTTTAATTTCACTTTTATTAAGCCATACTTTCGCTTTCTTAATTGCAAAATTATGTGTCCCTTTTACTTGTACAATTGGTATTACATTACATGAAATGCAGTGATTAACCCATGCACTGTTACTTGCTAATGCATCATATACTACAACATCTAATAGATGTTTATGTTCCTTTGTTACCCGCGTTAATAACCTTTTAGCTACTGTTAATTCACCTTCTTCTTTTTTACTACTATCTACTAATCCTTGATACATTTCAAAATCTATGATTAACCTAGGTTTTTGCCCTACTAATGTCATAAATACAGCATTATAACTATAATCTATTTTTCCGTTTCTTTTTATTTGTGTCGCACAATGCTTACAAGATTTCTTTTGACTACCAAATAATCTTGTACCATCTAAAGCTGCTACTGTATAACCATCTATTGTTTCTTGATGCATAACTTTATTCTTTATACTCGTTTTGATAATCCCCCGATTAATTTCTTGAATCCCCTCTATTTCAACCTTTTTCAATGTATTTCTTATAGCATCTATCTGTGGTAACTTTGTCCTATATGAGACTAAATGTTGAAAATCTCCACTCTGCAATCGGTATTTTAATTCATTAAAACTTTTTATTCTGACTAAAAAACCAAATGGCACGGGAAGTATGACACTCGCCGTGCTATAAGTAGGATTGACCCTTGTATCTGTTAATCTCATAAGCGCATTTTCTATATCATAAACTTTCTTCATATAGCGAATAAGTTTCTTTAAATATCCCTTTCTCATGTTCACTCCTATTATTTTAGATTACACAACCAATTATACTATATTTCCATTTTTCATTTAATTCTAAAACCTAAAACACGGATTTTGTGACATATAAATCATCTTGGTCTATCTATTGATTTTGTTATCCTTAAGAAGTATAGACGCGAAAGTCCTGGTTTTCTAACTTAGTTCAAAGAATAGGAAAGTTGGCTTTGCATGAAAAACGTTTAAGACAAACCACCTATTCTAAAATAGAAGGTTATTTAGAACAACTTATTGTTGCTGGAAAAACTTATTCTTAAGTTAACGCCTATGTTTTATATTTTTTAACTTTATTTTTGATATAATATTAATAAACACAAAATATCTACTTAGATTAGGAGGCATTTTTATGATTACAGATATGACACAAGGAAGTCCTAGTCAAACCCTTTGGAAATTTTCTTTACCCATGTTATTAAGTACCATTTTTCAGCAACTTTACAATATTGCCGATAGTATTATTGCAGGCCGATACATTAATGAAAATGCACTAGCCGCAACTGGAGCTTCTTACCCGATTACCATGCTATTTATGGCCGTTGCACTAGGTTGTAATATTGGATGTTGTGTGGTTATTTCACAGCTTTTTGGTGCAAAAAAATACAATAAAATGAAGACTGCAATAAGTACTTCGTTCATTACTTTTACTGTTTTAAGCTTAACACTCACAGTTATTGGGCTTGTTTTTTGTAATCCCATGCTTCGCCTTTTAAATACCCCAAATGAAATTTTTAAGGCAAGTGGAATTTACTTACGTATATATGTATTAGGACTTGTATTTCTATTTCTTTATAACATTAGTACTGGAATTTTCACTGCACTTGGTGACTCTAAAACACCTCTTTACTTCTTAATTGCTTCTTCTCTAAGCAATATTCTTTTAGACATTATATTCGTTGTTATTTTCAAAGGTGGTATTGCAGGAATTGCATGGGCAACTTTCTTAGCACAAGGTATCTCATCAATCTTAGCTTTTACAACTTTGAATTGTCGCCTTAGAAAATTAAAAACAGATGCATCAAGTCCTTTATTCTCTACTCAAATGTTACATAGTATTACTTTAATTGCCCTACCTAGTATTTTACAACAAAGCTTTATTTCAGTTGGGAACCTATTCATTCAAGGGCTTATTAATAGCTTTGGTGCTTCTACTATTGCTGGTTACTGCGCAGCTATTAAACTTAATACCTTTGCCATTACCTCTTTTACAACTCTAGGCAATGGCCTTTCAAGTTTTACAGCTCAAAATATTGGTGCTAAGAAATTGGGCCGTGTTCAAAAAGGATTTAAAGCCGGCATGCTTTTAGCTTTATGTGTCGTCATTCCTTTCTTCATGACTTACTTCTTCTTAAATACCAAAATGATTGGTTTATTTATTGAAACTCCCACAGCTGAAGCACTTTTAACTGGTAAACAGTTCTTAATGATTGTCACACCTTTTTATGTTGTTATTTCAGTGAAACTTATTGCTGATGGTGTCCTTCGTGGTGCAGGCGCTATGAAGGCTTTTATGATTTCAACCTTCTCTGATTTAATTTTACGTGTTGCCATCTCCTATATCTTGGCTCACTTCTTGGGTGCTATTGGTATTTGGCTCTCATGGCCTATTGGTTGGAGTATCGGTTCAATCTTATCTTATTACTTCTACCGCCAAGGTATGGCGCATCAATTAGTGCGATTAAACTTCATTAATCTTTAAAATAAACATTTTTAAGTTAACACAAAATCTAAAAAATAAGCGATACAAAATCATCTCTTTTGTATCGCTTATTTTTTACAAATTTTTATGTCACTTAAAGACACTGTATAAAGTATCTTATCAACTACATATTTACTTTTTCTAACTTGCCATGCTTTTCATAACGCATTGTATCCACAATTTGATTTTTTTCATTTGTGAGTACAACATAAGGCTTATGACTTTTAGCTTCATTTTCATTCATTTGTGCATAAGCCATAATAATAACTAAATCACCTACTTGTACTTGTCTTGCGGCTGCACCGTTTAAACATACAATACCTGATCCTCTTTCACCTGCAATTGTATATGTCTCAAAGCGGTTACCGTTATTGACATCTACAATTTGTACTTTTTCATATTCTAAAATATGTGATGCTTCTAATAAATCTACATCTACCGTAATGCTTCCTACATAATCTAATGCAGCCTCTGTCACTGTAGCACGATGAATTTTTCCTTTTAATAATGTGAGTTCCATCTTCTTCTCCTAAAATTTATTTCATGTGATATGTAAAGTTATCAATTAATCTTGTTTTACCAATATAAACTGCAATAGCTACAAGTACAGATTTTTCAATCACTGTAACAGCTTCAAGTGTTTTAGAATCTACGACTTCTACATAGTCAATTTTAGCTAATGGCTCTACTGTTAAGATTTCTTCAATCACTGATTTAATTTCACTTACTTTGCGTTCACCAGCCTCACATCTTGCCTTAGCTGCTTGCAAACTACGACTTAAAACTAAAGCTGCTGTACGTTCTTCTCGTGATAAATATGTATTACGTGAACTTTTAGCCAAACCATCTGCTTCTCTAATAATTGGACAACCAATGATTTCAAGTGGCATATTTAAATCACTTACCATTTGTTTAATAACAGCTAGTTGTTGCGCATCTTTTTCGCCAAAGTATGCATGATCTGGTGTGACAATATTAAAGAGTTTACTCACAACAGTACATACTCCTCTAAAATGAATAGGACGTGTTTTACCACAAAGTCCTTTAGTTAAACCATTCATATCTACAAAGCTACAGAAATCAGGTAAATACATTTCTTCTGGTGTAGGATGAAAAATTAACGCAGCTCCTGTTTTTTCACAAAGCTCTGTGTCATGTGCTAAATCTCTAGGATAAGTCGCTAAATCTTCTTGAGGTCCAAATTGCATTGGATTAACAAAAATACTAACCACAACACGATCATTTTCACTAACTGCCTTAGCAATTAAGCTTTGATGCCCTTCATGTAAATATCCCATAGTTGGTACAAATCCTACACTTAAACCTTCTTTTTTCCATGCTTTAACTTGCTCTCTTACTTCTTGAATAGTTGCAACGCTTTTCATCTTTTAATCCTCCTTAGTAAGTGCTTCAAAATTTTCTTTTGTCATTTGAAAACTATGGGCTGTATCTGGAAAGACACCATCTGCCACTTCTGATTGATATTGTGTAAAAGCTGCTTTCATAGCTGTGCCGATTTCTACATAACGTTTTACAAATTTAGGTGCTATGCCTTCATACATCCCTAATAAATCTTGATAAACTAGAATCTGTCCATCACAAGCCTTTCCTGCACCTATACCAATCGTTGGAATGCTAATCGTTTCTGAAATACACTTAGCAAGTTCTTCTGGTACGCATTCCAAAACAATAGAAAATGCACCTGCCGCTTCTAAGGCTTCGGCGCTTTCAATTAAGACTTTTGCCTCCTTGGCTGCTTTACCTTGCACTTTAAATCCTCCAAAGGCATTAATAGACTGTGGTGTTAAGCCAATATGACCCATAACTGGAATACCTGCTTTAACGATTGCTTCCACTTGAGGGCATATTTCTTTACCACCTTCTAATTTAACGGCTTCTGCCCCCCCTTCTTTCACAATACGTCCAGCATTATATAGGGCGTCTGCTACAGAAGTTTGATAAGACATAAAAGGCATATCTGTTACAACAAGGGCCTCCTTCGCCCCACGTCTTACAGCCTTTGTATGATAAATCATTTGATCTACTGTTACACTTAATGTATTCTCAAGACCACAAAAAACCATGCCTAATGAATCCCCGACTAAAAGCCCGTGAATTCCTGCTTGATCCATCAGACTAGCTGAAATGTAATCATATGCAGTAAGCATGGTTATTTTTTCATTATTTTCTTTAGCACGTTTAAATGTTAAAATTGTTTGTTTCATTTCGTCCTCCCACTAAATATTCATTGGATAGTTTGAAAAGAAAACACTAAAATTAACGGGAGTGATTTATGCGAATATATTAGGCATCCTAATATATTTATCTTCAATATTCTTTATTAATGCAATCCCATTAAACTGGGTATCACTTCTCTTTAAAGGTTTTAATCATTTTACACAAGTCTTATTCTATTATCTTCTTATGCATATCTATAAGAAAATTTCTAGATATAAGCTTAAAAAATAAAAAGTAACTTTTAGTATAGTTCTTTCTAAGATACTATCCAAAGTTACTATAGCATATATAAATATGATTTTCTACAATAATATATTTTTTTATAAAATATAAACAATTTTATTTTATGTTACATACTATTTTTATGACTTTTCACTTTCCTCTTGTGCTGCTTCTTCATTCTTTAATGCGGTTTCACCATCAGGGAAAATCTCCGTCATATAACGTAATAGTAGGAGACGAATAAACCCTGCAATAGGTACACCTATTAACATGCCTATAAGTCCAAATAAATTACCACCTATTAATATAGCTAATAATACTACGACAGGATGTAATTTCACACATTCTCCCACTACTTTTGGTACTATCACCCAGCCATCTATTTGCTGAATAATAAGCATTGCAGCTACACCATATACAGCCTTCATAGGATTAGGGGCCATAATTCCTATAAGTCCTGCCAAAACAAAACCTATAACAGGGCCAAAATAAGGAATTAAGTTAAATATTCCTGCAATCACACCAATAATAATGGCAAATTCTAGACGTATAATGGTTAAGACAACACTTGTTAAAACGGCAATAATAATGGCATCTAAAATTTGTCCACGAATATATCCTGAGAAAACATAATCAATATCTTTTGCTAAAATTTCTACATGACGATACACTTTCTGCTTACAAATAGAAAAAGTTAACTTCTTTAAAAAAAGCAAGGCTCTCGCCTTATCTTGCAATAAATAAAAAGCAATAACTGTGGCTAAAAGCCAATTCATCGTATGCACACCAACCACTGTTAAAGACCTAAATAAATGCCTCGAAATACGCATAAAGAAATGATTAAAATAACCATATACCTTTTGTAATAAATGTCCTTGCTGCCCAATGCCAGGTACACTTGCAAAACTTACTTCTACTTTAGTCAACATAGCTTCAAAATATTGAATATATTTATAAAAGCTTATTTTTAATCCTGTTAAATTAGTTGATCCCATCATATCTTGTACATTAAGCACAATCATTAATACAAATAAAGCAACTACTAATAAAACCGTTATAAAACTAAAGAGCGTTGCCCATGTACGCATTGGCAAACGCTCTTTAGTTTCTTCTTTATGTTTGAACGCAAAATGCCATTTGAAGTCTTGAAGACGTATACAACGCTTATCATAAAATTTCACAATAGGATCTAATAAATAAGCAATAATTATGCCATAAATAAGAGGAGCTAGTAAAGCTAAAAACGCCCATACAATATGTCTTATCCACTCTATAACTAGTTTTATATTTAAAAGTCCTAAAGTTGCTGCAATAAGGGCAAAACCCGTCCAAAAAACATAAACCGCAAGGGTTAATAAATGGTTATTACGTTCAATTTTCATAATAGGTGCCTCCGTGTTTTAGTTCGCACCTAGTTTTTCCAAAAGTTTTACAAGATATGCATACACTCTTTCCATAGAAGAAATGCTTGCACGTTCTTGTGGTGAATGAATATCTTTTACATTTGGCCCAAAGCTAATCATATCAAGTCCTGGTAATTTCTCAGAAATGAAACCACACTCAAGTCCAGCATGAATAGCTGTAACACTTGGTTTTTTATCATACATTTCTTCAAAGAGTTCTACTGCTAAATCTCTTACTTTAGATTCAGCATTGTATTGCCATGCTGGATAATCACCAGTTACAACGCAGCTTGCGCCACATTGACGGCTTAATGCTTCAAGTTTATGAATTACTTCCCATTTACGTGTTGCCACGCTACTTCTTACTGCACTGCCAAAACGCACTACATTTTCTTCTGTTTGAAGAATACCTAAGTTAAGAGAAGTTTGTACTAAACCTGCCATATGTTTATCATAGCCCATAATGCCATTTGGAATAGTTAAGATAAAGTCAATCACTTTATCAGTTAATGCTACTGTAAAGTTTTGTGCTGCTTTATCTACTTTTTGTACTGTAATTTGAATATTACTATCTTGTACGCTGTATTCTTCTTTGAAGCAGCCATTCATTTCTAATGCCACTTCATTTACAAGTTTTGCATATTCTGGTACAATATTAATTTTAGCTTCACATTCTCTTGTGATTACATTGTCTTTTGTACCACCTGTGATTTCACAAAGTTTAAACTCACATTTTGCACGTAAAGCATCTAAATAACGTCCCATTAAAATATGTGCATTTGCTCTTTCATGATGAATTTCCGCACCTGAGTGTCCACCTACTAAACCATTGATGATGATTTCATAAGTTTCATCTGCATCAGCTGCTGCTTCTTCTGTTTTAGGGAATGTCATATACACTTTTGCGCCACCAGCACAGCTTACTAAAAACTCACCTTCTACATCTGTATCTAAGTTTACTAAAATACGTCCATCTAAATATTCAGGGTGAAGGGCTGACACACCAGTCATTCCACGTTCTTCATCTGTTGTCATTAGACATTCAAGTGCTGGATGCTCAAGCGTATTATCTGCTAAGATAGCCATTTGATAAGCAATTGCAATTCCGTTATCCCCGCCAAGTGTTGTGCCTCTCGCTGCAAGCCAATCTCCATCTACATAAAGATCTAAACCATCTTTTGCAAAGTCGTGTACTGTTTCCTTATTTTTTTCACATACCATATCCATGTGACCTTGTAAAATCACTGTTGGTGCATCTTCAAAACCTTTTGTTGCTGGTTTTTTAATGTAAATATTATAAGCTTCATCTTGTTTCACTTCTAAGCCTAAATCTTTTGCAAATTGAACCATATAATCACTGATTGCTTTTTCATTACCAGATTCTCTCGGAATACTACTAATGGCCTCAAAATATTTAAATATGCTTTGTTGTCTTAAATCTTCTAATGTCTTATTTGGCATGTTTGCCCCTTCTTTCTTTATCTACTAAATTTTTTACATTTTAGTTTTTGAAACTGTGAATTGGTGCTGGAATTCTACCGCCACGTGCGATAAAGTCATCACATTTATATGGATTGACACGCATAATTGGTGCATATCCAAGTAAACCACCAAATTCTACTTGTTCTCCTACTTCTTTACCAATAACAGGAATAATCCTTACAGCAGTTGTTTTTGCATTAATCATACCGATAGCCATTTCATCTGCAATCATGCCTGAAATAGTTTTACTACTTGTGCTACCTGGAATAGCAATCATATCAAGACCTACTGAACATACACAAGTCATCGCCTCTAATTTTTCAAGTGTTAATGCACCGCAGCTTGCTGCCTCAATCATGGCATGATCTTCACTTACTGGAATGAATGCACCACTTAATCCACCTACATATGAAGAAGCCATAACACCACCTTTTTTAACACTATCATTTAATAATGCGAGAGCTGCTGTTGTCCCTGGTGCACCTGCTTTTTCAAGTCCCATTTCTTCAAAAATTTCAGCAATACTATCACCAACTGCTGGTGTTGGTGCTAAAGATAAATCCACAATTCCAAAAGGTACATCTAAGATACCTGCTGCTTCTTTAGCAACCATTTGACCTGCACGTGTAATTTTAAAAGCTGTACGTTTTACTTGTTCACAAAGTGTTTCAAAATCTGCACCTCTTACGCTTTCAAGGGCTTTTTTAACAACACCTGGTCCACTGACACCTACATTTAAAACCACATCTTTTTCACCGACACCATGAAATGCACCTGCCATGAATGGGTTATCTTCTGGCGCATTACAAAATACTACAAGCTTTGCACATCCAATGCTGCCACGATCTTTTGTACGATCTGCAGTTAATTTAATAATTTCACCAAGACGTCCTACCGCATCCATATTAATCCCTGTACGTGTACTACCTACGTTTACAGAAGAACATACAAAGTCTGTAACATCTAATGCTTCTGGAATAGATTCTATAAGCACAGTATCTGCATTTGAACATCCTTTATGCACGAGCGCTGAGAAGCCACCAATAAAGTTAACACCTACAGTTTTTGCAGCGCGGTCTAATACTTTTGCAATTGGTACATAAGAGTTTGCTTTTGTAGCCCCACCAATTAAAGCAATTGGTGTAACTGAAATACGTTTATTCACAATAGGAATACCATATTTTTTTGAAATTTGTTCACCTGTTACAACAAGATTTTCAGCTTGTCTTGTAATTTTTTCATAGACATTATTACAGAGTTTATCCATATCATCGCTAATACAATCCATAAGATTAATTCCCATAGTAATCGTACGAATGTCTAGATTTGATTCTTGAATCATTTTATTAGTTTCTTGTACTTCATATTTTGAAATCATATTATATTCCTTTCTATGCTAAAAACACCTTCTCTTGCCCCAATTAATTTATTGCCTTTATCATATAAAGATTTAATCATATAAATTTTCTCTCTTAAATACGATGCATACTATCAAAAATTTCTTCGTTTTGTAGCTTGATACTTACACCAATTTCTGTTCCAAGTTTTTCCAAGCTATCTACGACTTGTGCAAAGCTTTGTTTCGCATTTGTAAGGTCTACAATCATCATCATATTAAAGTACCCTTGTACGATCGTTTGTGAAATATCTAAAATGTTAATTTCTTGTTCACTTAATAATGTACACACCTTACCAATAATACCTACTTTGTCTTTTCCAACTACTGTAATAATCCCTTTCATGTCTCCATCCTCCTGTTATCTTTTCCAATAAATTTCCAATGTATCACCATTTTGTAATACATCAACTAGTGTCGCTGGCATACCATTGCGTATGAGCTGCACTGTACCTTGTGGTTTCGTTAAATCAAAATCTATAAAATCAAATATATTTGCTAAAATATACGTTGACTCCTGAGCTGGCAACTGAACCATCTGCCCATTGGCCATAATATATAGATTCTGTGTTTGAGATTTTAGTGAGGTTTCCTCTTGAACATCAACTTGTGCGCTCTCTTTTTCGCCCTCACCGCTTTCAGCCATGTTCTCTTCTTGTGGCAATAGTGTATCATTGATATTGTCACAAGTCTCTTCATGGATTTCATCTTTCTCAAGCACATCAATTAAAATCACATCATTTGACATTAATTTATATGTTTCAGGTACAACTTCTAGATTAACTGTTACAACTTGATTCTCCATATTATAATTTAACGCTTTTAAGAGTTCATCAAGTGTTTTAATTTCTAAAAGCTCCAATGTCACTGCTTCTTCAATTGGCGTTTCATAACTTACAATTTCATCATTTAAAAGGGCCAATGGTAACATATACTGAGTGCCATTAACAGTTACACTGTATGTACTTTCTACATAGTCACCCACTTTGGCTATGCCATCTTGACCAGCTGTCGCAAATTCCACTACAATGTGGTCACCTTCTACAACATGATCATTAATTGTAGCAAGTGCACCATTTAAGGTAATCGTAGCTGGTGTACCTTTTTCGCCTTTCACACGAATACGTTCCCCATTCAATTTAAACATTAGTG
This sequence comes from Cellulosilyticum ruminicola JCM 14822, assembly GCF_001311925.1. Lineage (GTDB taxonomy): Bacteria > Bacillota > Clostridia > Lachnospirales > Cellulosilyticaceae > Cellulosilyticum > Cellulosilyticum ruminicola. Next base: position 14,979 of record NZ_BBCG01000018.1, on the reverse strand, counting down.
TTTTACCACGTTGTGGGAAAATAGCTGTATGTTCAATCCCACTTGCTACAATGGCATCTAAAATACTCAATTTTTTAGCATTTAAAAGCTGTACTTGCTTTCCATTTAAAGTGACCATTGTAAATTCACTATAACGATTTTCAAGAGCAGTCATACAGATTCCTAAAGGTGTAATCATATCTGGACTATTCGGAATATCTGCCTCATCTTTAATTTTTACAAGATGTTCTGTAGAACGTGTCGCCACACGCTGATTTAAAAGTTCAAGCAAGTTTGCAAGTCTTTCTGGAACATTGCTCATCTCACTACCACCACCTACACAGAAAACAGCATTTGGTGCCATAGCACCATTTAGCTCTAAAATCTTGTCTGAAATACTTTGTGTTAAAGTGGACATAACTTCTGCAATAGTTTTTTCTAAGTCTTTTACACTAACTTCTTGTGGCAGGCCTAAAATATCATTAAACACGATAGAATCTGCCACTTTCATTTGTTGTTTCATATATTCTGCTGTTTGGAAATCAACTAAATACTTATGTACAATCGCTTCTGTTACTTCGTCACCTGCATAAGGAATCATGCCATATGCCACAACGCTCCCCTCTTTTGTAATAGCAATATCGGATGTTCCTGCCCCAATATCTACAAGGGCTAAATTTAATAAACGAATATTTTCTGGAATTACTGCATTAATAGCTGCAATTGGCTCTAATGTTAAATGACTTACAGTAAGCTCAGCACGTTCTGTTACAGCATATAAACTGTCAATAACTTGTTTTGGTAAAAAGGTTGCTAAAAGACGTGCACCTATGCGTGTCCCTTTATGTCCTTCTAGGTTTGACATTTCATAGTCATCTAAGTAGTACTTAATCACTGAATAAGCCACACAGAAATAATCTGTTTCACCACTTACAGCTTTTTGCATTTTCTTAGCTTTTTCCACACCTTCTAATTCTAAATGATGTACATTAGCTAATGTAAATTCTTGTGCTTCCTCATAATCATGCATCACTCCCACAATCTGTGTACTAAGTGAACGTCCCGCTGCCGCAATAGCTACTTCTGTAAGCTTTGTATCTAATTTCTGTTCTAAAGCAGCTTTTACTTCATAAACGGTTTTAGCAACTTTACCGATATCATGAATTTGTCCATCTAACATAGCACGTTCTTCATGCTCACGTCTTTCATATGCTACAATGACGAAGTCATTTCCATCTTTATAACCTACTACCCCAATAACTGTACGTGTACCAATATCTAGGCCAAAGCACAATGTCTCTTTTATGTAATCTTTCATAGGTACCCCTACTCCTTCAATAATTTTTTCATTTCAGCTGTAGCTTTCATTGGTGAAACCATATTGATAAAACACCCTGTCGCTACTTCAAAACCCGCCATATTACCTAAACGCATGGCAATTTTAATATGAAAATGATAATTTAACTGCTGATTTAGCGCACCGCCCATCATGCAAATATTATAATCACAATGAGGCTCTAATATATCATAAGCTTTAATCACTTTTTGCAGTAAAAGTGCTGCTTCCTTTAATATATATTCTGGTAATTCACCATAATGCTGATAATGTGCTCTAGGAATTAATAATGTTTCATAAGCAAAGCGCGGTGCTTTAGGCGAACACACTATAAAATACTCTGTTTCTAAAATCTTATAGGCTGAGGCATTCTTACCTATTTCACATAAATAGCAGTCCTGCTTTACATTATAATGTTTATATTGATATTGCACAAATTCTGGTACTTCAGCTAATGCAAGAATCTGCCAATGAGAATGACTAATACTTGCCCCACCACATCTTCCAAAGTTTTTAAATACTTGTATAAATTGAATCTTTTCATCTTTACTAAGCTCAATCCAGCGCTTTTGTATTTTAAAAAGTATTTCTTCCCATCTTGCTAAACTAAAATCTTTAGGTAATTCATTATGCAATGGTGTATCTACTACTACATCATGTTGTCCATAAGGATTTGACCATTCATTAGCTATTGGATACTTATTTTCTAAAATCACAACGCCTTCATGAGGAAAGCAAAAAGGACATTCTAAAGATTTTTCATCAATCCTAGGTCGCTTACGTCTACCTTCTGCAATAATACAATTATTTAAAAAGACTTCATCATAATATTCCATTATTAATTCCCTTTCTTTTTAACCATTTTACACTATACTCAAAAAAAATAAAAGAGTTTCTAACTTCTTACTAAAAAACTGCTCTATTTTTAGAGCAGTTCTTTTATGATTTCGTCCATTCTTCTACATCTGCAAAAATATTAAGCGGTGTTGGCTTAACATTCCCTTTAATTTGACTACTTGTCATCATAACAGATTTCTTAAAATATAAACTAATATATGGATTTTGTGTAATAAAATATTGTTGCAATTTATTAAAGGCCTCTGCCTTAGTTGTTTCTGTTGCTAAAAATGCTTTCTGTAATAAATCATTCATGGTTTGATCTGTATAACCTACATAGTTTTCACCACCATTTGCATAATTTGAATTTAATGCAAAGCTTAAATCTGTAGCATATGATAATTTAAAGCCACCTAAGAAAGCGTCAAACTGCTTACTTGTAATACGATTAAAATAAGTTTCTTTATCTACTTCTTCAATATTTACTTCGATACCTATTTCTTTATAAAGTTCCTTAATGACCTTAGCTGTTTTAACACGATCAGTATTCTCTGCATTCACTAATAAATTTAAACTAAATGGCATACCATTTTTCACTAAGATGCCATTACTGCCTTTTTCATAACCTTCTTGTGTAAGTAGGAATCTAGCCTTTTCTTTATCATATTGACGAATTTCAATATTCTTATCATATAAATATGACACTGGACTAATTGGTGTATCTGTTACAATAGCATGTTCTAAATAATAACGTTGTACAATATCTTGACGATTAATACCACATAATAAGGCTTCACGAATATTAGCATTTTGGAAAATTCCTTTATTTAAATTAAGTCCTACAAACTCATAAATGTTCGAAGCCATTTCATAAGAATTTGTACCTTTACTATTGGCATATTTACCCCATTCTGTAATATCTGTATAAACTACATCAATAAGTCCTTGTTTAAAGGCATATAAACTACTTTCTTCATCTGGAATAATTTTCACTTGTACAGATTCTATAAGTGGTTTGCCTTTGAAATAATTTGCATTAGCTTTAAGTGACATACGTTTTGAAGCTGTAAAATCTTCAAAAACATATGGCCCAGAACCAATAGGTGCTAAGATTACACTTGTTTGATCTTTTACATCATAAATATGTTTTGGGATAACAGGGAAAAATAGTGTTTGTAAGATGCCACTAAAAGCTTGTTTATACACTATTTTTAATGTGTGCGTATCAATAGGTTCCATAGAAGCAATATTGGCTACTGCACTTTTATAAGGACTATCTGATATTTGCTGAATTTGCTGTAATGTATAAATCACATCTGTTGTTGTAAGTGGCTGTCCATCATGAAACTTTACATCATCTCTTAGGGTAATTGTAACTGCTGTCTCTGTCTCATTTACCATCCATGACTTAGCAATATTACTGCTAATTGTACCATTTTCCTCAATATTAATAAGCGGACTAAATACAAGCAGTAAAACCTGCCCCACATTCTCTGGTAAATTATAAAGTGGATGTAAGGTAGTTGGTGTATTCATAGCAAGAATCATTTCATTTTCCTTTGAAACAGTTACTGTACCCGTTGTTTCTTCATCTTTTATAACAGATTCTGGTATTTCTACTACTCCCTCTTTTTCCGTCTGACTTGTACAACCCACAAGTAAAGTAAGTAACATGATGAGCATCAAAAGTACTTTATGACGCTTTTTCATCTTGGATTCCTCCTTGTTCTATGTTTTATAAACCTTAAGTATTTCTTCTAGTTGTTGTTTTGTATAATCAAGCGAAATACTGTTGTCAACTACGAAATCTGCAGCTTCTTCGAAACTTTCCCATTGCTTTTGAACTTTAATGCGATCTCTTACTGCTGTGTCTATAATTCCTTCTCTTGCCATTACGCGCTGCACACGTATATTTTCATCTGCATAGACAGCTATTACCGTATCAACAAGTTCAATAAGCCCACTTTCAATAAGTAGTGCAGCTTCTAATAAAATATGATGATTTGGCGCAGCAAGCTTAAACCATGCAATACGCCTTTCTATTTCTTTTTGAATGATTGGGTGTGTTATCTCATTGAGTAATTGTAGTTTACCTGGATCACTAAATACAATAGCCCCTAACTTTTTACGAACAATTTCACCTTGTTCATCTAAAATAGATGGGCCAAAGGCTGCTAGAACAGGTTCATAAGCAGCCTGACCTTTTAAAAGTACTTCATGTCCAATGGTATCTGCTTCAATGACTTCAATAGGTATAAGCTGCATAAGATTGGCAGCAACTGTCGTTTTGCCTGCACCGATGCCTCCTACAATGCCTATAACTTTCATTTAGCACCTCCATTTAATATTTATTTAGCTTCTAACCAGTTTTCTCCTTCATGCACATCCACATATAAAGGTACACTAAGCGAAACAGCATGCTCCATTTCTTCTTTAAGGAGATTTTTCACAATTTCAATCTCACTGCGATGTGTTTCAATTAAAAGCTCATCATGTACAGTTAAAATTAGTTTTGACTTAAGATTTAAGTCTTTAAGTTTTTGATATACTTTCACCATAGCAATTTTAATAATATCTGCTGCTGTTCCTTGAATTGGTGTATTCATCGCCACACGTTTTCCAAATTCACGCATATTATAATTGCTTGCTAGAATCTCAGGAATTTCACGTTTGCGGTTAAACATTGTGCCTACATACCCATTACGCACGGCAAAATCAATGGTTGTATCAATATAATCTTTAATATTAGGATATTTTGCAAAGTAGCCATCAATATAAGTCTGTGCTTCTTTTTGTGAAATTTTAAGGTCTTCTGAAAGGGCAAATGCACTAATACCATAAACAATTCCAAAGTTAACAGCTTTTGCATTACTTCTTTGTTCACTTGTAACTTCATCAAATGGCACATGGAAAACTTGAGAAGCTGTAAGTTTATGAATATCTAAATTTTCTTTGAAACCGTGAATCAATGTAGCATCTCCTGAAATATGTGCAAGCACACGTAATTCAATTTGTGAATAGTCCCCATCTAAGAATACATATTCTGATGATGAAGGTACAAAAAGTTTACGAATTTTACGCCCCATTTCAAATTTGACAGGGATATTTTGAAGATTTGGCTCTGTGCTACTTAAACGTCCTGTAGCTGTAATCGTTTGATTAAATGTAGAATGAATCTTAGTATCTGATGTCATTACACTTAAAAGACCATCTACATAAGTTGATTTAAGCTTTGTATATTGACGATATTCCAAAATCTTTTCTACGATTGGATAGTCTTTTCTAAGTGCTTCTAATACCTCTGCTGCTGTAGAATAGCCTGTTTTTGTTTTCTTAGCAGCTGGAATGCCTAATTTCTCAAATAAGATTATACCAAGTTGTTTTGGTGAATTAATATTGAAGGCTTCTCCTGCCATTTCATAAATAGATTCTTCTAAACTTTTAATAAGCACTTGTAACTCAGTGCCATATTGTTTTAAGCCTTCTGTATCGACACTAATACCTGTCATTTCCATATCAAAAAGCACTTCAATCAGTGGCATCTCAATATCATAGAAAAGCTTGTCCATCTTTTCTTTTTCTAAAGCTTGTTTCATTTTCTCAGTTGAAAGCGCAATCACTTTTGCACGTTTTACCATATTCTGTATACGTACATTTTCATCTAATTGCATCCACTTGAGCATACTCTTGCCTTTTCCTAAAAGGGCTTCTTCACTTAAAATACTCATATTCGTATCAAAAAGCTCTGTAAGCTCTGATAAATCATAACTTTTACTTGTAGGATGTAATAAGTATGCCGCAATAAATGTATCAAAAGCTACCTTGGCGATGCCAATACCTGCTTCAATTAAACCATGACGTAAATTTTTGCTATCATGAATATTTTTACTATAGCTGCTACTTTCAAAGAATTCAATAAGATTTGCTTTAGCATCTACGTCTGTTAAATCCCATTCCAAATAATAAGTTTTTTCAGCCACATAAAGTCCCATGCCCATTATATTATCTTCAATAAAATAACTCATACTGACATGATCTTCTTTATGCGCCTCTAAGAATGTTTTAAAATTATCAAGTGTTAACTTTGTAATTTCAATTGGTGTCTCTATAACCTTAGCATTTTTACGCCCTAGACGTGTTAAAAGTGTTTTAAGATCTAAATCCTTAAGCATTTGATAAGCTTCTTCTTCAAGAGCTAACTCATAATTAAAGTCTTCCCATGTATACTCAAGTGGCACATCACAAACGATAGTTGCCAGCATCTTACTATCACGGGCATCTTGTGCATAAGTTGTTAAATTCTCTTTTAATTTTTTTTGCTTAATGTCTTCGATATGATCTAATAAGTTTTCAATATTGCCATATTCTTTAATAAGTTTTACAGCTGTTTTTTCACCTATCCCTGGTACCCCTTTTATATTATCAGAGGTATCACCCATTAGTCCCTTTACATCAATGAACTGCGTAGGCGTTACTTCATAAGTTGTCATAATATCTTTTGCAAAGAAACTCTCTATTTCTGTTCCGGTCTTTTTAGTACGTGGAATCTTAATCTCTATTTGATCTGAGGTGATTTGGAATAAATCACGGTCACCTGATACAACTGTAACTTGCATCCCCTCTTTTTCACCAGCTTTAGCTAAAGTCCCCAAGACGTCATCTGCTTCATATCCCTCTTTTGTAACAATATGAATTTGCATCGCTGTTAATAATTTCTTTAAAAGAGGTATTTGACTACGTAATTCTTGAGGCATTCCCTTTCGTGTTCCTTTGTATTCACTAGAAAACTTATGACGAAAAGTAGGCACACTCAAATCAAAGGCAATACCTACATAATCTGGTTTCTCCTTTTCAATTAAAGAAAGCATAATATTCATAAAGCCATAAATTGCATTAGTGTATACACCTTCTTTATTTGTTAAGAGAGGCACACCATAAAATGCACGATTGGCAATGCTATGCCCATCAAATAATAATAATTTTTTACTCATAGTTCACCTCTTACATGTTTTATCTTTATTATACCATATTGTGTAAAAAAATTACATTTTTTCAATACGTTCTATAAAATCTAAGGTTTTAAATTCCTTATCTATATAATACCCCACATAGGCCATACACACACCATCTAATTCAGCTTGTATATCTGGAGTTAGGTTAAAATGAAAAAGTCGCCCTAAAGGCGCACCTACAATATATTTCATACAGTATAAAGTTGTATATTGTATGGTTAAGCTAAAATTTACTTCCATTTTACAAGATTTACAAACTACGCCACCTGCTTCTGGTGAAAAGTAATAAATCTGTTTGGCATCTTCCTTCAAAATTTCTCCGCATCCTGTACAAGCTTCAAGCTGTGGCATAAAGCCTATTAAACTCATAGCTCTTAATTCAAAAACGCGGCGAATAAGTTGCGGCAACATTTCTCCTTTTGTAAAAGCCTTTAATGTCATAAGTGTTAATTTCAAAAGCTCTGGTTGCGACAAATCTGGCTCTGTAACACTTTGTACAAATTCCATAATATAACTTGCATAACTTAGTACCATTAAATCCTCTCTTATATTATGAAACATCTCAATAACTTCTACACCAACTAAACGATATGTATCTTTAAAACTAGTCAGCATAAAATCCCCGTACACAAAAACCTGAGTTCCTGAGGCAAAGCCTTTATCAGATTTTTTTGCACGAGGTGCTAAAACTTGAATTTTTCCTATTTCTTTAGTAAAGAGAGTGATATACTTATCACTCTCTCCTACCGTATATTCTCTTATAACTAGCGCTTTAGTTCTTAGTATCACGTTACAATCATCATCCTATCTCATGTTTAATTGGCGCTGCTTTTTCATAAGCAGCCTCATATTCTTTAAAATTAAGGTAGGTATCTATATTACCTGTTGTCATGAAATAACTCCAAAATTCTTGTAACATATGCACAACTCCCTAGTTAAAATTTTATTTTCTTCTTGTATTAAGTTGTGTAATTTTTGTCTTACTATGCTACAAAAAATATACCAGTTCAAAAGCCCTTGACAAATTACATTAATTCTTTATTGTTATAGCCGTAGTTTTTAATTAAGAAATCACTGTCACGCCAGTTTTTCTTAATTTTTACCCAAAGTGTTAAATATGTTTTAGATCCTAATAATCTTTCAATATCATAACGTGCTTTTGAGCCAATTTCTTTAATCATTTGCCCTTGTTTACCAATGATAATACGTTTATGCGATTCTCTTTCACATACAATGGTTGCTTCAATATCTACCATATTCCCTTTTTCACGTCTTTTCATTGTATCAATTTCTACTGCAATCCCATGTGGAATTTCTTTGTCTAATAAGTGAAGTGCTTTTTCACGAATAATTTCTGCTACAATTTGACGTTCTGGCTGGTCTGTTAACATATCATCTGGGAAGAATTGTGGTCCTTCTGGTAAGTAATTTGGAATACATTTTAAGATTGAATCAATATTTGTTCTTTCATATGCTGAAATTGGAATAATTTCTTTGAAATCGTAAGCTTTACTATAAACATCAATTGTTTGAAGAATAATTTCTTTTGACACACTATCAATTTTATTAATACATAAGAAAACTGGTGTATTTACTGTTTTTAAACGTTCGATAATTTCTTGGTCAAGCTTACCAATGAATGGATCTGCTTCTACAAGATAAAAGATAGCATCTACTTCATTTAAAGTTGTTGTAGCTGCTTTTACCATGTATTCACCTAATTTATTTTTAGGTGTGTGAATTCCTGGTGTATCAATGAAGATTGCTTGAAAATCTTCTGTTGTAAGTACTGTTTGAATACGGTTACGTGTTGTTTGTGGTTTATTTGACATAATTGCCACTTTTTCACCAATAAGTGTATTCATAAGTGTTGATTTTCCTACATTTGGTCGTCCAATAATAGATACAAAACCTGATTTAAATCCTTGTTTCATTTATTTATCTCCTAATTAACTTATTCTCATTATATCAAGGTAGGAATATTTTCCCTACCTTAAGATAGCAAGACATTGTAACACATTTTCTTGCTTTTGTCTCATATTTTTTTCATCATCTTCTGTCATGTGATCATAGCCTAATAAATGTAACATACTATGTGCTACTAAGAAACATACTTCGCGTTCTAATGAATGTCCATATTCTTCAGCCTGAAGGGCGGCAATTTCGTCACATAAAATAATGTCCCCTAAGATTATTTCTTCAGTATCATAATTCACACAACTACTTGTATCTAGGTTATCCCAATTGATTTTTCCTATACATTCAGGATCAATTTGTGGAAATGAAAGCACATCTGTTGGCCTGTCAATTTGACGGTGCTCTAGATTAATCTCTTGAATTTCCGCCTTATCCACAATTGTAAGGCTTACTTCTACTTCATAAGGTACTTCTTCTTGATCGAGGCACTGATTAATTACTGCTTCTACTTTTTCTAAAAGTCCTAGGTGCTTTTCAAAAAATTGTTGTTCATCTTCTAAATAAACTGTCATTGTTCTGTCCTTTCTGGATACTTTATTCTTTCGTGATACATACTTTTTAACATTTTTGTAAAAGAGGCTATTATCTTATCTATATCCGAAATATAAAGTTCACATTCATCTAATTGTCCTTCTTTTAATTTTTGTTTCACCATTTTGGTGACTAAATCTTGAATAGTTAAGTTTTCACTTAAACGATCTTGCATGGCACGTACAGTAGCTTCTACTACATCCGCTAGCATTACAAGAGCTGCTTCTTTAGAACGTGGTTTAGGCCCTAAATAACAAAATGCTGATTCTTCCACATTGGCATCTATTTCCTTTGCTTTCACATAGAAATACTGCATACAGCTTGTCCCATGATGTTGTTTAATAATATCAATAATATAAGCTGGTAAATTATATTGCTTTGCTAAAGTTACACCCTCACTAACGTGAGCTACAATATACTTATAGCTTTGCTGTGGTGTTAGGGTATCATGAGGATTTTCTTTTCCTTGATTTTCTTTAAAGTAACCACTATTGCTTAATTTACCTATATCATGATAATAACCACCAACTCTTGCCATAAGTGGATTTGCACCAATAGCATCCGCTGCAGCCTCTGCTAAATTTGCAACTAGCAAACTATGATAGTATGTACCTGTTGCTTCTAATAATAGACGTTTGAGTACAGGCTGATTTGGATTTGTAAGTTCTAAAAGCTGCATAGAGGTAATAAATCCAAAAGCAGATTCTAAAAAGGGAAGAATCCCAACAATAAGGACAACTGCAATTACCCCCATAATAAAGGCCACAATGCATTCTGTCCCCATTGTAATATCTAAACTTGCACCACTAAATAACTTCAAACTTACATATGTAATAACTTGAATAGCACCTATAGTTAATGCATTCATTACTGTTTTGGCACGTTCAAACATATTACGTACCACAAAAATTGCCCCAATTCCTGTAATCATAAAATAACTTATTGTTACAAAGTCTGACTTTAAAATAATGGCTGAAAAAATAACAATCAAACCATGCATGAGCAATGCAAGTTCCATCTCCATAGCAAAGGCCACAAGCATAGTAGCCATACAAACTGGTAAATAAACAAAAGACATTGTCATCATTGTGCGCACCATTAAAATTGTCGCTGTATAAATGATAAACAGGAAGTTATATTGACTATAACTCCATTTCTTATGATGTGTACATATATAAATAAATACAAACAAACTGCCTAGTACTAATAAAATTACAAATCCTAGATACTGTTGATATTTCACTGATTTGTCTGTATTTAAATAGCCCACCTTTTCGAGTAACATATAGGTTTCTTCTGTCACCTTAGTACCTTGTTCAATGATTTTTTCACCTGCTAGAACATAAACTGGTTCTACTTTTTCCCTTGCTACTCGAATGGCTTCATTAGTTGCAAGTTCGTCCACAATGACATTAGGTTCTAAAACACTTATAATAATATCTTGTGCTATTTTTTGCTGTGTTACTGTTAGTGTACTTGTTTCTAAGGCTGTTTTAAGTGCAATACTATTATTTTGAGTAGATTGTGTAATGCCTTCATCAAATAGACTGCTCGCAACATCAATACATGTCTTTTTCATAATTGCAATGCGTTCTTTTGAAAGATGTAGCAGTGCTGCATACTGTTCATTATATAATGCAATTGTTGCATGTTCATTTAAACTTTTAATAAGTTCTTCTTCTGTGCGTTTTTCAGTTGTATTTGACTTTAAGCTTTCAATATAATTAAAAAGTTCTTCAATCTCACCAATTGCCTTTTCTTGAACTTTACTATCTTTTTTATATTGGGTTTTAACATCTTTCTCAGCTAAATCTTTTTTACGATTAGTTGCAATCTCATTTTCTACTTGGAAAGGTGCCAAAATTGTTGTTTTTGCCACCTCTCCAATTTGAATTTGAATTTTCTTTGTAAAGAAATTACCTGTGAGCACGGCAATACAAGTTACAACTAATGCCAATATGCCAAAAACAAATACACTGTATTTCTTTTGAATCATCTTTTGTACCCCCTAATATAGTCCTTCCTTACTGAGCCTATTTCTTCTTTTCCTCAAAAGCTTCATAAGCATCTACAATACGTTGTACAAGTGGATGACGCACAACATCACGTCTATCAAGGAAGCTAAAACCTATACCTTCCACTTTTTCTAAGACTTTTAGGGCTTCTTTTAAACCACTTTGTTTCTCATTTGGAAGGTCAACTTGCGTTAAATCTCCTGTTATAACTGCCTTTGAACCAAATCCAATGCGTGTTAAAAACATTTTCATTTGCTGTGGTGTTGTATTTTGTGCTTCATCTAATACAATATAGGCATTATTTAAAGTACGTCCACGCATATAAGCAAGTGGTGCTACTTCAATGAGTCCTTTTTCCATATTCTTCTCGAAATTTTCAGGCCCCATAATTTCAAACAAAGCATCATATAACGGTCTTAAATAAGGATCTACCTTACTTTGAAGATCACCTGGCAAGAAACCTAGTTTTTCGCCTGCTTCAATGGCTGGTCTAGTTAAAATAATTTTACTGACTTCATTTTTACGAAAAGCATTCACTGCCATCGCCATAGCTAAATATGTTTTACCAGTACCAGCTGGACCAATCCCAAATACAATATTGTTCTTACGCATACTTTTCACATAGTCTGCTTGACCTATTGTTTTACATTTAATTGGTTTTCCCAGTTGTGTAAGCGTTACTACTTCTTTTTCCATATTTCCAAGTTTTTTTTCCTCATTGTTCTTAAGTGTTCCCATTAAGTATTCCACCTTTTGTGTGTCAATTTCTTCTTTTTTCTTAGATAAACTCATAAGCTTTTCAAATACACGTATTGCAAGTTTAACTTGACTTTCATCCCCACTTATTTTGAGCTTATCATGACGAAGTACTACATTTATATTTAATTGTTTTTCAATTAATAAGAGATGAGCATCAAATTGACCAAATACTGCTGCCATATCACAATTTTGCACTTCTAATTCTTTTTCAATTTTACTCATTGGGCGTTTTCTCCTTCGCTAGATACTTCTGGCTGTGCCAGAGGATTTGCTTCTACTTTATAACCTATTTCCTCTTCAGCTACGACATGAAGTGTACCTGTTACACCATCTGCTGTTTCTTTAAATAAGACTTCTCGTTTTAGAACATTAGCATTCTTCGATAAGCTTTCTTCTACTTCCTTCCACAGCTGACTTAAAAGCATATCTTTTGCTTCTTCCATTGTAAGCACTTTTGTTTCTTTATTATAGCCGATGCGGTAATCTACTTCATAGGCAAATGGCAATGGAAAAAGCCTTGTAATATGTAATTGATGCAATCTCACTTGAGTATCATAATTTTGCATTTTTATTTTCTGATCCCAAAGCTTAAAAGAATGGTTAAAAAGCTTCAAGCAATATTTACGACTTACTTCATTTGTATAATGTTTTTTTACTTGCGTTAAACTGACTTCACCTTGAGCACTGTATACTGTTTTTCCAGTAACTTTAGCTTTTGAATCTGTTGCATAAAGTTCTTCAGATTCTGCACCAAGTGGCATCTGCCCAGCCACTAATACATCTCCCTTCTTTACAATATCTCCTTTTTTCACCTTTGGCATACCTTTATAAACTGCAATAGAAGTGACAAGTGCATCTCGCTTAGCCACAATGTCTGTTACTACGCCCGTGTCAAACATCATATCAGGAGGTGGTACTGTCTCTGCAATTTCTACAACAAGCCTAGTTCCTTCAAAATGTAACGCCGTCCAAATAATATCTGGATAAGCTTTTACTAAATAACTTTCCGCCTGTCTTAGATTCAGACTTGTTTTCCATTTTCCTACACCATACCCTTGTTCTTCTAGTGAATTTACAATATCTATACTATTTAAGCGATTTGCACCTTCTACATCGACAAGCCATACAAAAGATGATAAACTCCAAATCATTATCAAAAATACAACTAAACCTATGGGCATAAACTTTCTTCTTCTATGACGATACATAAAAAAAGGCAATCCATATTTACGGATAACTTTCACCCTGCAATGTGCTTTTCTTACAATAGGTTTTAAACTCTTAAAATCTTTCGCCTGCATTTTAAACTGAATCTTATTATTTACAACACATACATCCCATACATCAAGTTCTCTATTCATCATTAAATTCATAAAACGCTCAAGTGCAAAACCACCTACTTCAACTATAACATATCCATTTAAATAATGCCATAATGATACAAACAAAGTCTTCACCTCCTTAATTAAATGAAATTTGCTTGATATTCCCCCTTATTGTAATGACTTGTGCTGTCATACGCTTTGCCTCTAAATTCTCACCTTCTATAGATAAAAAACCTATTTTAGTATTTAATCGGATTTTACTTTGTCCATATTCTAAAAGCCCTGCAAAATTTTCAACACTTATTTCTGTGTTCCCTATAAGGGTAATATTGGGTATATCCATCACAACTTCCTGTGGTAATTCTAATGCTAAGCTAATTTGCTCTTTTAAAGATTTCTTAGCTTCTACTTTAACATTCTTTTTTGGTTTCATATTCATACTCACCCCTTATACTAATCATATGCTAAAGCTAGGACATGTAGAAGTATATACAACCTACTTTATAAATATAATCACTTTAAATATTCTGCAATGTACATACCTTTTAAAATAATGTCAGCTACCTCCTCCTACTTAATCAACTATCTATCAAAAAATACATCCTTATTTCCAAGAAAATAACTAACATTATATATAATTTAAAAATTTATTATATTATACACTTATATCAAATCGTCCAATTCGAACAAAACAAATTACAAAATTTGGATACAAATATGAACACAAAACTAAGAATGAAATTTCTTGACTTAAAATAAAAAAGTGGCTCCGCCACGTTCAGCAACTTATAGTCTACTTATCACTCTATAAGTTGCTCTTTTGTTTTTTTCTCTGATTTCTGTTATACCTATATTAGAAACGTCTTACTTCTAACATTAAACATTTTACTATGAACGTTATTCTCATTGGCGCGAACGCATCTTACTATCTTTTGGCTATGACCCTCTTAAATGCACATGTGGACATATCATGGAATTAGTTGATATTTTTTATCCACCTCATTCGTCATATAATACTTCTTGAGATGTATTTTCTCAAATACAACTAAGGAGGATTTTGCTTTGGATATTTTAGAAGGTTTTACTGAAGATGATAATCTTATTGAATTTGTTTGCACTAAATGTGGCTATCACCTACTAGTCCCAGAATTTATTGTTCAAGAACTTGAAGAAGATAACATTTTTAATGGTCTTCCTAGTTCTACATC